>CAYZIW010000001.1:0-49279 GCA_964478605.1 uncultured archaeon
TCCAGCTAAGCACAACATGACCATACTTCTTTGCTGCGTTCGCTATTCTTTCCCAATCCATGTCGAGGGTTGCTGAAGCTAGTAGTATTCTCTCTCCTTCTGCGACCTCAGCAGCTTTTTCAAGCACTTCTGGATCCTTCTCTTTGTTACCACTACCGCCAACGATTATCGGACATTTAACTGCCTGTAAAACCTCTTCAACAACCTTTGCAGCCTCTCTTGCCGGTGTATTTTCAAGTAATGGATCTGTACTTACTAAATGGATCGTAACCAAATCTGCCCCAAACTTCCTAACACACTTCCTTGCCCATTCTGCGGGGTTTGTTAAAACATCTTCATAGTGCATCTTAACAGCTTTCGCCAACGCTGGTGGGCGATCAAAAACATCTATCGCTATTGCAGGTAAATTCGGCTGTGGAGAGTCGAAAGTATAGAAAGCCAAGCTTTTTTCTCCACCAAGTTTTATCGTATAATCTCTTGTCCCTCCATCTGCTCTTGTAGCCCCGAGAACTACCTCTTCAACCCTTCCAGTATATTCTACTTTGTAAGGAGTAAATTTAGCCTCTACTAACTTTTCGGGCAATTTGAGTTTCTCTTCAACTTTAAGAGCAGGAGGTGCAGCTGAAATTGCTGGCTGTACCGAAAATGGCATTGGAATTCCAAGAAGTGAGGATAACCTCTGCATGTAACTTAAAGCCATATTAGCATGGTACAGAAAGTTCGAAAGATCTGAAATAATCGCATAAAGAGGTGCAATTGCAGAGAGATCTATCGCCGACCCCTCGAACTCTATTTCAAGGTCGCCTTCAATCTTCACTCCTTCCAACTCTTCCACGTTGTATTTTTTAAGAGTTTCCAAAAACTCTTGAAGCGTAAATCTTTTTGTCAAATTAACCACCCCTAAATGGTAGCTTTCAACTTAAGAAAGAATTCAGACACTTTTTTCATTCTCCTATAAACTTCGGAGCTTTCAGTTAGCATAGTTACTGGCAAACCCATCATATCTATCTTCGCAACTTCTTCATCGAAAGGCAGAACCTCAAGTAACTTTATTCCCTCCTCGTCAGCAAATTTCCTTATGTTTTTTTCAGCTTCTTGGCTGTAGACTCTATTTGCTATCAGGAAAATTTCTTTAACACCTAGCTTTAACTCTTTCATCAACTGCTTTATCCTCTTAGCAGTCGTTAAGCCCTTCATGGATGCGTCTGTTACAACTATTACATAATCTGCACTGTCGATCGTTTTTCTACTGAAATGCTCCAAACCTGCTTCACTGTCAACAACTATGTAGTCGTAATGCCTCATCATCCTTCTTAAAACTCCCCTTAGCAAAGAGTTGGCAAAACAGTAGCAACCCTCACCCTCAGGCCGCCCCATAACTATTAAATCGTAGTTTTCGCACTCACAAACTACATCTCCATATATTTTTCCCTCTATCCATTGTTCTTTGTTCATCGAACCCATTTCGTCTCTGCTTGCCTGAAAAGCTTCTCTTATCTCGCCGATAGTTTTTCTTACAAGCTTAGAGACTCCAAGAGCTTCAGGTAAGTTACTATCTGGATCTGCGTCAACCGCTAGAAGTCTGTTTGTATGTTTAGAAATAAAATGGACGAGGAGGGCTGAAACGAGAGTTTTTCCCGTTCCGCCCTTGCCAGCAACCGCTATTATGGTCATTCTTCTTCCTCAATAATCAGTTCTGGAATATGGATCCTTGCACCCTTCAATATTAGCTTTACTTTTTTAGGTTCGTCCATTTACTTCCCACCTTTTTCAGCCTTCCTTATAACGACTTTGTCGATTGTTATCTTTGCGTCCTTTATTATTATCTTGATTCCAGCTGGTGCTGATGAGGCTGCTGGTAGCTGCAACTGTGGAAGCTGTACTAACGGCATGCCAAACTGCTGAACCGCCTGCTGTACTGGCTGTGTTACCGCTTGTACAGTAGCTGGTGCAGCTTCTGCAGGCTTTGCTTCTTCTTTTGCAACTTCCGCAACCTCTTCTACCCAACCATTAGTTATCTTCTTTCCATCCACTGGTCTAACTACTCCTTTAACAACTGGATGATCTACTTTCTTCAAAAACTCTTTGAGTTCATCAAGTGTCCTTGCTTGTTCCTCCGTTGCTATCTTATCCTTTATGTCCGCCGGTATGTACTTTTCAAGCTTCTCCTTTAATGCCTTCGGCATCCAAACAGTTCTATACCACCCACCATCAGCTTGGATGAACTTCTTACTTCTGAAGTAGGCCATACCTACTCCTAGGAATCCTGCAACCTGCTTTCCACCACCAGTTTGCCCAGCCATCGTGGAGAAGGTTAAACCGTTCGGTGCGGGGTCTGGATAACCTCTATTCACCCATCCTATCCCATCAACTTCCGGCATGTAGAATCCGATAACTTCAAAACAACCGCAACTTGTGTGTGGGTATTCAAAGAAGCTGTGCAATTTTATTCTTTCATATTCTCCCCCACTTTCTTGCTTTGCAAACTCGTTGACACCGCTGTACTCACCACCTATAGGATCTAAAACTTCTCCCTTAGGAACGGCCCTATTCGGCCCCTCTGGATCAACCTTTGCAGCAGCTCTACCATCGAACCACGTAATAGCTCCACAAAGCGATGGTCTGTCTGGGCTTACGATGCAGACGTTTGTTGGGGCAAAACTCTGACAGAGCGTACATGAATAGAATTCCGAAACATCTTCATCATGCAGAGTCTCAACTCTCTTATCTCTCTCTTCATAAATCGGCATTGCAACTTCTTTAAGTAGCTTCTCAACCAAAGCTTTATCTGTAATGTAAACGGCTTCAATTTTCTCTATGAACGGCAGTTCGTTCTTGTAAAGCATCATTGTAGCTTTTGCAATCTGGATAAGGCTCTTTAATCCTTTCTTCATTGCATTTTTCCCTATTCTGACCCAGATGTCATATCTCTGATTTAGATGCATGTAGCCTTCGATGTAATTCTGAAAGTCGTGGTTTCTTCTCTCAATAACAGGCTCGAGATCTGTCTCTATTTTTGAACCGGCTATATAATAGACCATTGCATAAGGATATGCCTTCCCTTGCTCCATTTCATCCAAATCCGGACCAACTAACGTAACTTTCATATCTACAACCTGATCTACTGGCAAAGCCATGACAAGCTCGAATTTCGGTTGCGTTGGACCGCCGAGCTCTACAAACATGTCGTCTTTTCTGATTCTTTCCCCTTCGTACATTGGAGAAATCTCGAATGGGAATTTTGTCTCTTCACCAACACTTTCTTTCAATTTTACGCCGCTTGGGATCTCTATTCTCCTTCTTTCAGCCATTATCTCACCTCGTCACTTTGTGGTACGTTGATTATTTGTAGTTATCGCTTTTTTACTCTTGCTGAATTTGACCGAATTCCGCACATGGAAGTGAAAAGTTAGACAGTTAAAAAGAAGATACTGTTGGATCAGATAAATTATGTGTTTTTGTTATTAAAAAATACTATTTTAGTAATATTCGATGAGATACGTCAAAAATTCAATAATACGAAATTGCCTTGATTGCTACCGAACCCTCTTCTTTTGCTTTAAACAGCTCGCAAACATTGTTTGAGCTAACAAGAGCTCTTTTGGCATAACAGTAGCCTGCGGTTAGCGGAAAACTCACATCCCGTATCCAGTACTTGCACTTTGAGCATGACATAATTTCACCACTGAAATTACTCATTAGACACTAATAAAATTTTCTATTTACTTAATACAAATAAAACTCTGAAGATACTAAGAAATTACAAATATTTCGAAAAGCTTATATATGCAAACAGTATACAAGAGAATATGAGCGAAAAAATGATTGAAAAAGCCGAACTGCCCTCTAAGTTGGCGCCATCTTGGCATAGGTACTACGCAGGAAAGATCGAAACTTTACCAAAATGCGCCATTAGAGGTATGGAAGATTTCGCTATATGGTACAGCCCAGGAGTTGCAGCACCTTGTAAGGAGATTGCAGCAAATCAAGACAAAGTGTACGAATACACAAACAAATGGAATACGATAGCAATTGTTAGTGATGGTTCAAGGACGCTTGGATTAGGTAACATCGGTGCCCATGCATGTTTGCCAGTTATGGAAGGAAAGGCTTTGCTTTTTAAGTATCTTGGTGGCGTTGATGCCTTTCCGATTGTTCTTGCAGAGCAGAATCCAGACAAGATCGTGGAAGTCGTAAAGATAATCTCTCCATCATTTGGTGGTATAAATCTCGAAGATATAGCCGTTCCAAAGTGTTTCTATATACTCGAGAGGTTGCAGAAAGAACTGGATATCCCCGTCTGGCATGATGACCAGCAGGGGACTGCTACAGCTACACTTGCTGGGCTGATAAATGCATTAAAGATAGTGGGAAAAGATTTAAGAGATATCAAGATTGCTATAATAGGATCCGGCGCCGCAAACATCGCTACTTACAGATTGCTGAAGGCTGCTGGTGCCAATCCAAAGAAGATATTTGTAGTTGACAGTAAAGGACTTATGCACAAAGATAGAAAAGATCTTGAAGCTCAAAAGAATGAGAACCCATACAAATGGCAGGTATGCTTGGAAACAAACGCTGAAATGAGAAAAGGTGGGATAGCAGAAGCTTTGAAAGGTACTGACGTGGTTATAGCAGCCAGCACTCCAGGGCCGGGAGTTATAAAGAAAGAATGGGTTGCAGAAATGAACGACGATGCAATCGTTTTCGCGGAGGCTAATCCTGTTCCAGAAATCTGGCCTTGGGAGGCAAAGGAGGCTGGAGCAAGAATAGTTGGTACAGGAAGAAGTGACTTCCCGAATCAAATAAACAACTCTTTAGTCTTTCCAGCCGTATTTAGAGGAGTGTTTACAGTTAGGGCTAAGGGTGTTACGGATGAGATGTGCATAGCTGCAGCTCAGACACTTGCAAAGTACGCTGAGAGAAAAGGTTTGAGTGAGGATTACATAATCCCGAAGATGACTGAAAGCGATGTATATCCAGAAGTTGCAACGGCCGTTGCTTTGAAGGCTATAGAACAAGGACTGGCAAGATTTAAGAAGAGCGAAGAAGAGATTTACAACGAATCCAAAGAAATGATCGAAAGAACTCAGGAGAAGATAAGAAAGCTGCAGGAACTAAAATTTATTCCTCCTCCACCAGAATAAAATTTTTAAATTTTTTGAATACCTAAGGAGAGGGAAGGTTATGAAAATAGCTTTACTTGGGGGTACGGGAGATCTTGGGAAAGGGCTCGCATTGAGGCTTGCAAAGCTGGGATATGAGGTTTTGGTAGGTTCAAGAAGTGATGAAAAGGGCAAAAAGCTTGCTAGTGAGTATTCTCAGATCGTTGGGGTTGAGATAAAAGGCTTCGATAACGCAACAGCTTCAGAATTATGCGATGTTGCAATTTTGACGATACCTTGGGAATACGCATTCGATACTGCGGCACAGCTGAAAGAGAAGCTGAAGGGAAAGATAGTTGTATCTCCTCTCGTTCCAATGAAAAAAGAAAAAGGATATTTTGACTATGTAAGACTTCCAGAAGGGTCTGCAGCAGAAAAAATTGCTTCAATTCTTGAAAGTAAAGTAGTTTCTACCTTCCACTCTGTTCCAGCTGAAAGGTTTGCAGATTTGAATCAGAAAGTCGATTGGGATTTACCTATATGTGGAGATGACAAAGAAGCAAAAGAAACAATCGCAGAAATAGCAAGAAAAATGGGATTCAGACCGCTGGATGCGGGACCTTTGAAAGTTTCATCGTTACTCGAATCCTTGACTCCACTTATAATAAACGTAGCCATAAAGAACAAGATGCACGATCTTACAATTAAATTTATTTAATTTTATTTTAATTATGAATTTAAATTTGAGAAAGTTGATATTCCTTGGGTATAACAGCAACGAATGAGAATTCATCCAATCTGTCCATCTTGTCTGCTAAACCGCGTGTATTACGAGTCAAAATTGGTGACTGAAAACAAAGATCTGATAGCTAAATGTATAGAGGAGGCCTTAAGGCTTTTGTGTGAAGAATACCCAAGAAAACCCATCAACGCTCACCTTGCAACCAAGATCCACAGAAAAGTATACCAAATTCTGCAATGTGATGATCCATTCCTCGAATTAAAAAAGAGGGCCAACGATACCTCAAAATTGATCGTTCCAATGGCTGAAAAAATAGTTTCAAGTAGCGAAGATAGAATTAAAGCTGCAATTAAAATTGCAATAATAGGTAACGTCTTCGACTACGGCGTGCTAGGCCATAAAGTTGCGGATGAGTTTGAGCAGTTCTTTATCAAAAAGTTCCATGAAGAACTGGCAATCGATGATACTGAAAAAATTCGAGAATTAGCGAAAGGCAACGTCGTTTACCTTACAGATAACGCCGGGGAGATATTCTTCGATGCAATATTGATGAGAGAGATCAAAAAAGAGTGTAAAAAACTTACAGTAGTGGTCAGAGGAAAGCCAATACTTAATGATGCGACAATCGATGATGCGAAGCTAGCTGGAATAGACAAGATAGCAGACGAAATCCTTACAAACGGTAAAGGTGCAATAGGGATCATGCTTGAAGAGCTGCCAGAAGACACACTATTAAGACTTAAAAATGCAGACTTAATAATATCCAAAGGCATGGCAAACTATGAATGTCTTTCCAACAGTATTTTTAAACCTATTGCGTTTCTTTTAACAGCAAAATGCTTACCTATAGCCGAGGATTTGAATGTAGAAGTTGGAAAAATGGTAGCAAAGGTGATTGAATGAGAGAGAGAGCATTACAAGATCTTTTTGCCGCAATGGAGAAGATAAATGGTCCAGCATATGAATGTAGATATTATCCGTGTCACTTTGAATCCCAAGATTGTTCTCTCTGTTTTTGTCCTTTCTATCCGTGCTTTCTTTACGTTCTTGGTGGTAGTTTTGTTCCATTCAAAAACAGCTTGATATGGAGTTGTAAAAACTGTCACTGGGTTCATAAAAGAGAGAATGTCGAAGAGATTCTGCTTTATCTTTCGACTTACCCACGACAAAGACTAGTGGAGGAGGATTGGTTCTTCTACAGCAAAATTATTCAAGATCTGATCTTTGGGGAGGAACTCGGGGTCTGGATAGGGAACTGCTACAACCTGATTCCGGCAAATCAGCAATACTATAAAAACGACGAGGCTCTGCTAATTGAACTTTCGAACTTTGAAATAGCCAACGTTTTAGAGATCCACGCTACAGACATTGAAAAATTATGCGGCATACTTGTACCTAAGAGGTTATGATAATTACTACATCTAGAAAGCCGAGCAGGAGGACTAGAAGTCTTGCAAAATTTTTAGCGAAGTTTTTGAATTTTCAATACGTAAACAGAGGAAAAAATAGTGTTGAAGAAATTTCAGCACAATATTCCAACTTCTGGGTAATTTCGGAGATAAAAGGAAACCCAGCATTTCTAACATACTACCACTCTGCGAACCCAATTTTAAAAATAAGCTTTGCCTCAAGTAATGTTAAAAAAGTTGAAATGGATGAAAGCCCCCCTATTTTTATCGGCAAACCTCCCTTTGATCCTTTACTTTTTAATGCCATCCCACAAAATTTCGCTGGGTTGAAGCTTACAAGAAAGTTAGAATTCAAAAAGAAGATTTTTGTTAAAAAAGATAGGCTTTATTTTTACTACAACGATGACCCAGTTCTAGGGATGAGAATATTTTCAGTCCAGAATCTTATCGAAAGGTGTAGATTAGCCAAAAAATTTCAATGAACTTTGAAATTGGTTCCGCTAAAACTTAAAAATTTTTAATTTTTAAAAATTGAGAATAGCTTATTCGAATAAAAACTTTTCTTTTTTAAAAATGAAAAAAGTTAAATACTGTTTTGCGAAAAATTCGCTGGTGAATTGATATGTTGGCAGAATTTATCCTTACGGACGAACAAAAAGCGATAAAAGAGGCTGCAAGAGAGTTTGCCGAAAAAGAGTTTCCGAACTATGCGGAAGAGTGCGATAGAGAAGAGAAGTTTCCTTTTGAGTTATGGAAGAAAGCCGCTGAACTTGGATTTATAGGAATGAGCTTCCCAGAGGAGTTCGGTGGTCAGGGGCTTGGAATATTAGACTCCTGTCTGGTTGTTGAGGAATTCTGGAGGGTAGATGGAGGTTTAGGGCAGATACTGTCTAGCACATTTGGATCAGAGCAAATAATGATGTTTGGAACAATCGAACAGAAGAAAAAGTATCTGCCACCGCTTGCAAAAGGTAAAGCCATCTGTTGTGCATGCTACACTGAACCGCAAGCTGGAAGCGATGTTGCAGGCATTAAAACGAGAGCAGACAAGGTGGGGGATGAATACGTTATAAACGGTACAAAGATGTTCATAACCAACGGAACAATCGCCGATTATTACATAGTCCTAGCTAGAACGGATCCAAATCCTCCAAAAAGACACCATGGAATGAGTGTATTTATCGTTGAAAAGGATACACCGGGCTTGCAGGCTAAGAAGCTGAAGAACAAGTTGGGAATAAGGGCAAGCGATACAGCCGAAGTCGTTTTCAAGAATGTCAAAGTTCCTAAAGAGAACCTTATTGGTACCGAAGGTCAGGGGTTCCTACAGACGATGATGTTCTTCAACGTAACAAGAATACCTGTCGCTTTCCAAGCTGTAGGTTTATCGCAAGGAGCATTTGAGCTCGCATTCAACTATGCAAAGAACAGAGAACTGTTTGAACAGAAGCTTATAGATTTCCAAGTTACACAGGAGAAACTTGCAAAGATGAGAACCAAACTTGAATGTGCTCGATTACTCGCTTATCAGGCAGCTTACTATCAAGATAAAATGGGTATGCCTGATCCTGGCTTAACGGCGATGGCGAAGTACTACTGTGCCCACGTAGCTCAAGAGATAGTTCACGAAGCTGTCCAGATATACGGCGGATATGGTTACATGAATGAGCAAGCAGTTGCAAGAATGTTCAGAGATGCTAGAATACTCGAAATCTACGAAGGTACAAGAGAAGTTGAACTTGAGATAATTGCAAGAAGCTTGCTCGGCAAACTACCATCGAAACTTGGAAATGTTAGGAAGCATCCATTTATGTAATTTTTTTATTTTTAGGTGATGAAAAATGGAAGAAGTCTATATCGTTGACTACTTAAGATCGCCGTTCTCAAGGAGCAGACCAAACAAGCCGGAAACGGACGTTTTCAATAAAATAGATATGCCCACTGTAGCTTCAATGCTTGTCAAGGAGATGATCGACAGAACGGGTATAGATCCAAAAGAGATCGGAGACATAATAACAGGATGCACAATGCAGATGAAGGAGAATTGGCTTTTTGGTGGCAGAATAGTCAATATCTTAGCCGATCTCCCAATGGAGGTTCCTGCTCAGGGTGTTGAGAGGGTTTGTATCTCCGGAATGTCTGCTATGCATCAATGTGCAATGGAAGTCATGCTTGGATACTCCGATATAACAATCGCATGCGGTATCGAACACATGACTCACCTTCCAATGCAGCTGGAATTCAATCCATGCATGGGGGTTTCTCCAACCCTCATGTCGAGACAAGATCTGATCGCAAAGTACGACTTGATGACAGCAATGAGTATGGGTCTTACAGCGGAAAAGCTATTCGAAAAATATAAAGACGAACTAAAATGGACAAAAAGAGATCTAGATGAATGGGCTGTAAGGAGCCATAAGTTGGCTGCAAAGGCAGTTTCTGAAGGTTATTTCCACAACGGAGCTGGATATCCAACAAAGAGGAAAGGAGAGATAATGCCGATCGAAGTAGAGTTGGCCGACGGTAGTAGAAAGGTTATAGACATAGATCAGTCCATAAGAGCAGATACATCGCTCGAAGCTGTTGAAAAGCTTCCACCTGCATTTAAGCCAGGAGGAGTGATCACGGCTGGCAACGCTTCACCGCTGAATGCTGGAGCTACAGCTATAATGCTTATGAGTAAGAAGAAGATGAAAGAGTACGGTTTAGAGCCGATGGCTAGGATAGTTTCTATAGGTTGGGCTGGCGTAGATCCGAGTGTAATGGGTGAAGGCCCAGTTCCGGCAAGCAAAAAAGCATTGAAGATGGCCAAGTTAGATGTAAGGGATATAGACTATTGGGAGATAAATGAAGCTTTTGCAGTCGTTACGCTGTTTGCGATCAAGAAACTTGGTATAGATCCGGAGAAGGTCAACATAAAAGGTGGCGGGATAGCTATTGGTCATCCACTTGCTGCTAGCGGTATAAGAATAACGGGAACCCTCGCAAGAATTCTAAATATCGAGAATGCAAAATACGGCGTTGCAACGCTTTGCGGTGGAGGGGGGCAGGGAGGGGCTACAGTCATTGAGAATCCGTACATCTAATTTTTTAGTATTTTATCCCCTCAAGATTTTTTAACTTAACGACTAAAATCACTCGGTGATAGACCTACAGAAGCTGAAAGAGATTTTAGAGAAGGAGAGAGAGCTAGCAGTAACAGATATCGCAAAAAAGGTTTTCAGAGCAAAAGTTGTCGAAAGTGATGTAATCTCAATTTTAGAGTGTAAAAATGCAAATTATTTTAACAGCGGAGACGTTGTTGGTGTTTTTGAAGAGGGAGATGTAAAAGGATTTGGTACAGTTTTAGATTCAAAAGATAAAATTCTAACTGTTTATACCCACCAGCAATTTGATGGTGAGGTTCAGATTTTGGACTACGAACCGCTTATAGCTCTCGACTTGCAGATAGATTTCATTGAAAGGATAAATAAAAGAGATTTGAACGAACTCGAAGAAATCTGCGTTAATGTTTTTATTGAAAAAAATTATAAAGAACTTAGAAAAATAAAAATTGAAAAAAATTCTAGTGGAATCAAACTTGATAGCTCCCAAATTGATGCTATTGAGCATGCTTTAGCACTGGAAGATGGTGAAATTCTACTGATAACGGGTCCACCAGGAACTGGAAAAACGACTGTGATCGCTGAGATTGCAAAAGAATTAAGCGATGATGAAAGGATCATGATAGCCTCCCACACAAACAGGGCTGTAGATAATGCTATCGAAAAACTTCCACTAAAAGATACTTTACGCGTCGGAAGGCCGGAAAAAGTGTCTTCAGAAGTTAAAGAATACCTTTTGAGCTACAAAGCCAGAAAAGAGCTTGGAAACCAAATAGAAGATATAGAAGCAGAGATTGAGAACTATTTAAGAAGTGGAGATAAAAGAAAGCTCTTAGAAGTCAGCCATTTGCTTGAAAAAAGAAATGAAATGCTAAGGAAAGCCTCAGAAGATGTACTTTTAAATTCCAAGGTTGTCGGAACTACGCTTGTAAAGTCTAACCTGTTTCCTTTAAAAAATTTCGATTTCGATACAGTTATAATAGATGAATGCAATCAGGCATCTATAACGCTTGCACTACTCGGGATGAAGAAGGGAAGAAAATACGTTCTTGTAGGAGATGACATGCAGTTACCTCCAATTTTTAGAGTTATAAAGAATTGCGAGCAGCTATCAGCCTTTGGATTTTTCTTGAAAAAGTATCCTGACAGAATGAAGATGCTGAAAATACACAGAAGAAGTCACCCAGAGATAATCGGGTTTTCAGCTAAATATCTATACAACGGCGAAGTAGTTGCCGAAGAAGGTTGCTTAAATCAGAAGTTAAAAATTGAAACCAAAAATCCTATTTTAGATCCCGAAAAACCGCTTGTATTTGTGCACGTTGATGGAGAGGAGGGAAAGGAGGGGCTTTCAAAGTTCAACAAGAAGGAGATAGAAGTTTGTAGAGAGCTCGCAGATGAAATGAACGATCATGGGGTCGATTTTTCAGTAATTACGCCCTACATACAACAAAAAAAGAAGATAGAGAAACTAAACATACCTGCCGATACCATAGATGCTTTTCAGGGAAGAGAGAAAGATGCAATTATTTTCAGCGTTACCGCTACAAAAAACTTAGAATTCGCTGCAGAGCCTAGAAGGTTGAACGTTGCAATTACTCGAGCTAGAAAGAAGCTTGTAGTATTAAGCAATGCACATGCAATTTTAAAAAATAGAAGAAACTTGCTTTACAAATTTTTTATGTATGCACATAAACTTCGAAGAGTTTACGATTGGGAGAATAAGAGGTGGATGTGATCAACGGTTCTTTGCAAAGAATACAACAATGTAAGCTACAGAAGCTAAAAAAGCCGATGCAGCACTTGCAGAAATCTGAAATGCAAAAGATGTAAGCGATCCAACTAAAAGTGATGTCAAGGTTGTGATAAAAGTTAAAGCAAGAACATCTCTAGAACTTCTCGCGATCTCCTTGGCTATTGCAGCAGGGGCGACAAAAATTGCATAAGCTAAAATCGCTCCGACAGCCTTCATAACAGCTACTATCGATATACAGAGAATTAAAGTCAAGAGTAAATCGAAAATTAAAACGTTCAATCCTTCTGCTTCGGCTCCCTCGGGATCAAACAAAAAGAAGATGAATTTTTTGTAAGATATCGAAAAAATTAAAGTTACCACAGCAGCTGAGATCGACAAGTATACTAAGTCCTGCATGGTTAGAAGTAAAAGATCGCCGAAAAAGAACGTCCATATTTTTGCAGCAACGTTTTTCACGAAAGATAGGAATATAACCATTAGAGACATGAATAGAGCGAAAGATATCGCTATTCCTGTATCCACCTCTCTAAATTTTGATGCATAAACCGCAACAAAAGCTGAGATTACTGCAAACAGCAAAGCGAAGAGGTAATGGTTTTCATAAAATCCAAAAGATGCCAGTAGTATGGAAAAAGCAACTCCTGCTAAAGCTGAATGTGATACACTTGCAACTAAAAACGAAGCTTTACGGAAAACGACCAAAGTACCCGAGATAGAAACTATAGCTGAGACTAGCACTAGAGAAATGAGATCAGTGAAGGTCAGCATAAAGCGGGACCGCCTCACCGTTGCATACAACAAGTGGAACATCTGTTTTGTATGCTTCGAGCAAATTACGTGCTGTGAATACTTCTTTAGGCTTCCCGAATGCTATTAGATGTTTGTTTATCAATATAATTTTATCAACAATTTTTATTATAGGATTAACATTGTGCACTACAATAAACGATGTGCAATCAAGTTCATCTATTACCTCTACTATCTTTCTCTGAGAGATCATATCAACACCGTTGAAAGGTTCATCAAGGAGCAAAAGTTTAGGATCTTTCATTAAACTTCTGGCAATCAAAATCCTCTGCTGAAATCCTCCACTTAAGTTTCGGAACAACATATCAAGCTTATCTTCGAGTTCAAGTCTTTTTATTACCTCGTCTTTTATCTCACCTCCCATTGCAAGAACTTCCTTCACCTTCAAAGGTATTTCTAAGTTTACTGAACTCCTCTGAGGTACGTAAGAGGCTATTTTAAGCACATTTTTGTCCTTTCTCGGGTCCATTCCAAAAACTGAAATCTCTCCATGTGCCCTTAAAAGTCCAATTATACATTTAAGCAGGGTCGTTTTTCCTGCTCCGTTTGGTCCAATGATTGCAACGACCTCTCCTTCATCAACTTCGAAACTTAACTTTTCTATTGCCAAAGTTTTCCCGTATGAGTAGCTCAGATTTTTCGCCACAACAGCCATACTACCACAACCGCCATTAAAGCCAAACTTGCGACCAGATAGATATTGTAATCTGGTTTTTCTACTTCAAAAGCTCCAGAAATTCTTGCTGCGTTCGCAATTATATTTGCATCGTAATCTAAGCTGGAAAAAAGTATTATGTAAGCCAACTTACATTCATTTTCTGACGCAAAGTTCTTCGAAATTTCTTCTACTTTTGTTCCCCTATGATAATCTGCCAGAACAATATAGCAAGGTTTCTCGACTTTTAAACTTCTAAGATCGACTATTTGCGTGAATTCTTCAAAAAGGATCGCTTTTACCTCTACAAACTGAGCTAAGATATAAGCTACATGCGGATCTGATGCTACATAATATCCATTTTCCTTAAGCAAAGATTTTGCTTGTACTTCAGCTCTTTCAACTCTCTTCTCAAACTCGTAGTACCTTTGCATGTAATCTTTGCCGCGCAACTCTGTTAACTTTTCAGCAAGCTTTTTTGCTATTTTTAGCGCATTCTCTGGATACATCCAGTAGGCATGATAGTTCTCTCCATAACCTTCGAAGTTTAATATCGTAGCATTATAATCCTCAAAATCTAAACAATTTTTATTTAAATCTTTTATTCTTTTTTCAAACTCAATAATATTGGAATTCGCAAGCAGGATCAATTCAGCTCCCCTAATTTTTTCCAGATCCGAAGAAGATAGAGTGTACGTATGCGGATCTATAGCTGGAGGGAGTATGAATTCTACCTCCTCTCCAGAAATTTCCTCAGCAATCGATTTTAGTTCAGGTAGCGTTACAAGTATTTTTGCTTCCGCAAAATTAAGAACCAGCAAAATCAGGACAAACACGGGATAACATTTCCGCATGGACATCTTTCTCTACTCCCATATTTTTTCTCCAAAATTTTCTCAAAATTCTCACCTATAACATGGTCTATTCTCGAAGCTTCCTCGCATATTACATCTCTGCTTAGACCCATCTCATCGAGGAGACATTCGAGGAGTCTATGTTTTCTTGTTACTTTTTTACCAGCATTTATACCCTTTTCGTTCAACACAAAACCTTTCTTCTTTACGTAACTTCCATAACCACTCTTTTCCAAGTCAAAAAGTATCTTCTGCGCTGTAGATTTCGGTATTCTGTACTCTCTTGCTAAATAGGTAGGTCCAACAACGTAGATCCCTTTTTCCCATGCTTTGTACAATGTTCTAATTATAGACTCCGTATCCATATTGAACCTAGTTCAGAAAGTTATTAAAGATTTGCGTTGTTACTCAGAAATTTTTTATGACTCACTACACTTCAACAGCCATGGACGCCCTTGTTGTCGTGGACTTCCAAGAAAAATTAGCCAAGCGAATAGAAGGGATAGAAGATATTCTTAAAAACTCGGAAAAACTTATAAAAGTGTTCAAAATTTTCAAACTACCGATCATTGCGACGGAACAGATGAAACTCGGAAATACGGTTGAAAATATTCGCAAATTAATAGATGAAATTATAACAAAAAGTTCTTTTAGCTGTATGAGAAATGAAGAGTTTTCGAGTAGAATAAGGGAGTTAAAAGTAAAAAGAGTCGCACTAATAGGAATTGAGGCACACATATGTATATACCAAACGGCTGTAGACATGATAAAATCTGGCATTGAAGTAAATGTAGCGGTCGATTGCATCGGTTCTAGAAAAAAGACCGACAAGGATGTAGCAGTAATCAGGATGCTGCAAGAAGGTGTAAAAATTTCCTCCGCCGAAATGATAATCTACGAGATCCTCAAAACTGCTGAAGCGAAAGAGTTTAAAGAGATCCTTGAAATAATAAAAGAGTGAAAAGTAACTAGCGCTTCAGTATTATCTTTTCATAGCATCTTTCAACCTCTGGCAATATCTCAAATCCTCGAGCGTAGCATAGAAGCGTCAAACCACCAGCACCAACACCCTCCTTGACGAATCCACGCTCATAAGCTTTGAGCCCATCGTACTTTGAAAGTCCTAGCTTGGGATCTGATGCTACAACAGAACAACTCGCTATGTTAAGATCCGCATTGCCATCTTTTGCAACGTATTTAGTTGTTGCAATTGCGAAATCTCTCTTTCCAAACGCTTCAATCAGCTTGCTTGCTGCAACCATCTGTGTTCCTCCAGCTAAGACTACAAATTTATCAAAACCACAAGCAAGCCCAGTGACAGCAGCCAAAACTGGATCTCCAACGGCAGAAAGAATTTCCAATGGTTCAGTATTCTTAACCCTTCTAACTGCGACTTCTACGATTTTTCTCTTCAGTTCTATCGGGTTTTCTGGCATGCTTGATGAGACAGCTGGCTCAAAACCCATGGCTTTTAAAACAGCTGCAGCTGTAGTCGTTCCAGCGGGTATGCTTTCCCCAATCATCAGTACATCACAAATTTTCGATAACTGTTTTGCCAATATCCTTGAATTGAAGATTATATTTTCGACATCTTCTACTTTCATAGCCCTTCTTTCTGCTATGTTCTCTCCAACAGGAGCATTCAGAGATACGTAGGGTATCTTTGGTTTGATCATCAAACCCGCATCTACAACAAGTAACGGAACCTTGGTCAAATTTAAAGCAGCGTAAGAGATCAAAGCCGGCGTTGGTTTCCCATCTGGTGTTGCCGGCACCCCGCTTATCGATAGACATCTTCCATGGTAAAGTAGCTCAGCATCTGCTGGTGGTGTGTAGGCAATTAGATCTTTGTTCTCTCCAGCAGCTGTTATTCCAGGCACTTCAGCAGTTTTTGTATTTCCTACGGCTAACAAAAAAAGAACTCTACTGTTCTTCAGAAACTCTACGAAATCTGCATTTCCCTTCACAGCGTAGTACATGAGCTCCGTTAAGTTTGTAAAATTTAACTTCTTCTGTGGTTATACAATAGTAATACAACTAAAAAGTAGAAAAGTATATATGGGTTAATTCTGTAAAAGTAATTATGATTAGCCAAGATGAGGCTATAGAACTTTTTAAGTTCGCTCCCAAGGAGTCCTTCGAGCTTCTTTTGAGGAATATCGAGATTAGAAGAATACTCGAAGATCTTTGGGAAAAACATCAAGCTGGAGTTATACGTTACGATGAAAGTTTTGAGAGAATATATGAAGAATTCTCCAAGTTCTTTTATCGCCCCATCGAAATTTCAATGTTTGGTATTAGGCAGTTAAACTATCTTTTTCCTTTTGTTGATCTTATGAGGATCTTGGAGTCTCAAAACGAGTTTTTAGATACTTACTGTGAGTTTTTAAGTTCGTTTTTCTCACATTTAAAACTCCTATCCGAAATTTACTTTACCTACACCACTTCTGAGCCAATTAAAAATGTCCTTGATAGATTTCTCGACCATTATGCAGACTTAATAAAATCCTGCAGTTCTGAATTTATGAAAGTTGACCTACTACATGAATATCCGTTAATATTACCTAAGAAAATTTTTGAATACCTGGAAAATGCAATTAACAGTTGGAGAAATTTTTCAGAGTTTTTTAGAAGTTATCGAGAGTTGAGAAAACAAGCCTTCGTAACTGCCGCAGAGAGGTTCATAGAGGTTGCAAACAACAAAAAATTTTCAAATTTCTTCGATTTTTTGAACACTTTCTTAAACGAGGAGGTTAAAGAGTTCGACAACTTACTGAGTTCGAAGAAATATGTTGAGGTTCAGAAAAATATGGTCGAAAGTCTAATGGATTACCTATATTACTTCAGAAGATTCTACGAAGGTATAGCAGAGAGTAACCCACTAAATCCGTTCGCAACCGTTTCTCAGATGGATGAAGCTTTTAAAAGAATTTTTGATCTAAAGAGGAGAATAACAGAACTCGAAAAAAAGTTGGAATCCATTGAAAGAGGTGCCCAGAAATGATAGCTGAAAAGATAAAAAATATAAAACCTGGATTTTGTGACTACGAAGTTGTTCACGAAGATTGGATTTTTAAATTGCTGCATTATAAGGGAAATCCTAAGTACAGAACCCCAGTTCTGATCTGCTACGCTTTTATCAACAGACCAGTTATCCTAGACTTGCATGAAGATGTAAGTGTAATAAAGAAGATGCTTGAAGCCGGGCTTGATGTTTGGATGATAGACTGGGGATATCCGAGTTTTGCCGACAGACATCTAAAAATATCTGACTACATTGAATATCTTGATTTCTGCGTAGATTTTGTACGAAAAGAAGGAAGCGTGGATAAACTGACATTACATGGTTACTGCCTGGGTTCTACACTTGCGGTAATCTACTCAGCTTTGTACCCCGAAAAGATCAAGAACCTTGTAATCCAAACACCTCCAATAAACTTCGACACAAAGAACACTCTAGCGATTTGGGCTAAAAGTATAGATCCTAAAAAGATCTCAAGAGCATTGTTCAACGCAAGCGGGGATCTCTTGAATATCGCCTTCTTACTTGTAGACCCGGTAAGGTTGATAGTTGGCAAATATCAATCACTAATAAATAGTTTCGACGATGAAAAATCCTTAAAAGACTTCTTTTTTATGGATCACTGGATATTTGATTCTCCATCCGTTGCAGGAGATGTTTTCGAGGAGTACATTGTTAGATGGTACCATAAAAACGAGATAATGAACAACCAATACGATGTTAACGGAAAAAGAGTAGACATAAATAGAATAGATATGCCTGTACTCGTTTTAGCGGCTGAGAAGGATCACATAACACCACCAGAGTCAGTGATACCGTTTTTCGAAAAAATACCATCAAAAGATAAGAAGATTCTTCTATCAGAGAAGGGGCATATAGGTTTGAGCGTAAGCAAAACATCTCATACAAAAATTTGGCCAGAAGCGATTCGTTGGATTGTTGAAAGATCTTAAGGGGGGGGGAGATAAAATGATGGAGTTAGAGGAAGTTTACAGAAAATTGGGTGGAGAAGTTAAAAAATTTGAAAAGTTCAGTGGTCAGCTGGATATGGGCTATGAGATAATTTACGAAAAAAGAATAACTGAAGCAGACGTTTATCTGTTCGGACTGATGTCTGGAGATTTCAACCCAATACACTTCGACGAAGAGTTTGCAAAGAGGACGAGATTTGGAGAAAGGGTTGCTCAGGGTATGCTTACTACAAGCTTGGTTTCAGCAGCTGTAGCAAGAATTCCAGGGATCGTTGTTTTACTGGAAACATATTTCAAATATACAGCTCCCGTGAAGATTGGAGATCTCGTGAGAATCCAAGGGACTGTGGTTGAAAAAGAGAAAAACAGATACAAGTTAAACATCAAATGTGCTGTTGAGGATAGACTTGTTGCTGAAGGTTGGGTAAAAATTTTGATATGGTGATTAAATTTCTCTCACTATTTTCTTGCCACTCCTCTTTGCAAGCCAATCAGCAACCTCATCCCACATCTTCATAGCTTTACTTGAAACCACAAGCCCCACGTGACCGGCATCGGCTTCAAATATAGCCTTTTCTTTGCTTGATATATAGTCTAAAAATCCTAAAGTGTTCTTTGGCGGAGCTAAATGATCCTTTTTACCAACAATTGCTGCTACCGGCATGGATATCTTTTTAGGATCTGCCCTTTTTCCGTTGATATACAATTTACCTTCACATAGTGCATTTTCCTGATACATCAGTTTCACGTATTCTGCATAAGCATACGGTGCCACGTTAACTCCATCGTGAATCCATCTCTCCATCCTAAAGAAAAGATCGAGAAAATCTTCGTTTTCAGCATTCAAGAACATGCTGATATACTTTGTAACATAATTTTCGAGAGGTCTGAGAAGCTTGTACCTTTCCCCCAAAAACCAAGCCGGGACGTAGCCGTATACGTTTGTAACTTCTTCGGGATCAAAAAATCTTTTATCGCTGAGAGTAACAAGTCCACCAACATCCTTGCCAAAATACAAAGTAGAGGCTAAAAGCAGTAGATTTCTGACGTTTTCTGGATAAAGAGATGTGTAGATAGCTGACATCCCCCCACCCATACAGTAACCGAGAATAGATATCTTGTCAACTTTCGCGTAATCCTTAAGGTAATCTATGAAGTCGTACATGAATATATCCACGTACTCCGAAAGGCCAAATTGATCTGCAATCGTTGCATCTCCCCACTTTATTAGATAAACATCGAACCCAGCATCTAAAAACTTCTTAATTACACTTCTTTCAGGATAAAGATCCAAGATGTACGGTTTGTTGATGAGTGCATAGACTATAAGCAATGGAGTTTCGTACTGCTTTTCTGTTGTCGGTAGATATCTGTAAAGCTTCACTCCGTCATCTTTATAAAGTTCTACCCTCGGAGTTTGACCAACCTTTACGTTAGGTATTAGATAGGGCCTATCTTCGCTCCAAGGTAAAAAATCATGCTCCAAAAGCCATTCAGAAAGTTTTAAAGATCTTCTGATGTTCCTTAAAGACTCAGAGATCAGATACGGAATCATCCCCCAACACCTCAATCTTTCTTTTCTTTACCAGCTAGTTCTTTTTGCAACTCAACCAGCATGTTCTTTATCTCTGCGATGTCTTTCCTAACAACCCTCGTCTCCTTTTTTATATCTCCCTTCAGGTCTACGTAAGCCTCTGCAAGAGCCACTATGTCCTTTCTCGAAACCAATCCCAAATTGTGCAAAATCGCTCCGTTTATATTTTGAAGAGTTGTTAAAAATCTCAGATAGTTACTATTTAAAGCATTTATGTAGGCTGAGTATAGAACGTTGTCACTCATCTTATTAACCGCATCTTCAAGTTTTGAGAGATACTCGAGATAAGTTGCCAGAACGTTTTCTACATCGCCCGCAAAAATCTTTTGCCAGATCTTTGTTGAATAATCGAAGTTCAGCTGAAAGATATTAAATATTCCATTGTAGTATTTTTCAAGCGAATCTTTAATTTCCTCCTCGCTCAGCTCACCAAAATAGGTCTTGAGATCCATCAATTTCATTAAGAACTCTTCGAACGTTTTAAAGGTTTTAAAAATATCTTCCATCATCAAAATCTTTTTAGTATTGCGAATATAAAAAATTTATGGAAGAAGAAAGGTATGCGAGTTGGGCTGAAAAGTTCAGGCTCAGTTATATTTATTTTGCAAAAAAATTAAAAAGCTCATTAAATGCAAAAAAGATACTTGATGTAGGTTGTGGCAGCGGTATCTTAGTCAATGAACTATCAAAAATTTTTCAAGATGCAGAAATTGTTGGTATAGACAAAAACGTTGAAATGTGCAAAATTTCAAGAGCGATCGTTGCTGATGCAAACTTTTTACCTTTCAAAGATGAGTCCTTTGATCTAGTCGTATTCTCTTTTTCGTTACATGATACAGGTCTTAGGGCAATTTACGAGGCTAAAAGAGTACTGAAAAACGATGGAGCAATAGCAATAAGAGACGTAAACTCAGAAATGCCATTAAATATAAAAAAACTCGTTTTAGATGCTTTGAAAAGGTACGTAAGCGAATCTTACGCTGAGAAGGTCTCAAAAGCTATTTGGAGATTTCCCTCCCCACGTTTTGTGGCAAACTTTATGAGCAAAGAATTTGAAGAAGTTCATCTCTCAAAGTTCCTTTTCGACTTCGAAGTTATAGCAAAAATAAAAAAATAGTTATTGCTCCTTCTTCTTAGGAGCTGCCTTCTCGCCAAACTCTATCATTCTTGCAAATATCTCATCCTGCTGTTTCTCAAACTGTTCAAGCAACTTCTTGAAGTTTTCAAAGACCTTCGTTTGAGATTCTGTGTAGAGGTCTATCGTTTTCTTAACGTTTTCGTAGCTTTCGGACGGTATAAACTGCCTCATGTACATCTCGTACATGCTCATGTAGCTGTCCATTGCTATCTTCACCATGTCTAGCATAGATTTGCCCACTGCAAAACCCATCTTGTACATACTTCTTACCGCATCCATAAACTCCTTATACTCCACTTCTCTCACCTCCCGATTCTTTTATTACAATTACCTTAACAACATCTCCCTCTTTTAAATCAAGAGCTATTCTGTCAGCTTCAGGTATGCTTATCCTCCCACCACTCTGAATTTTAGCCCTGAAAATAGCTGTGTTTCCTTGTATAGGATTTAGCTTTATAATGTTGTTTAAGGCAACAGTTATCATCTCTATTAGGTTTGTCTGCATCTTCAAAGTATTTTCCCAAAGTTTTTGCATCTCCTTCAGGTAATCCACTACCACCAATTACCATTAAATGGTTAAAGCTTAAAAAGCTTTCGATAAATAGTTATATTCGCAGTCTTATACTTGCATCGAAAACAACTGCAGAGCTTTTATCTAAAACTACAGGGTTGCATTCAACTTCAACTATCTCAGGGAAATCCTCTATCAGCATATTTATCCTCAAGATAGTTTCCACAAAGGATTCTACACTTACAGCCTCTCTTCCTTTGTAACCTTCAAGCATAGGGTAGATCCTTAAACTTTTTACCATTTCTAGTCCCTCAGAGTACGTAATAGGAGTAACTTTAACGGAAATGTCTTTGAGCAACTCCGCAAACTCGCCTCCAGCACCGCAAGCTATCAATGGCCCAAAGTTCTGATCTTCTACAACACCGATGAACATCTCAATTCCATGAACAATTTTCTGGAATACGAAACCATCTACTTCCTTAAGCTCTTGAAGTATTTCCTTTGCAGCTCTTATTGCTTCAACTCCATAAACTCCAATCTTTGAAAATCTTGGATCTCTTTCATAAGAAGATTTTTCGGCAACTGCCTTCACACTAACAACACCCAACTTTTCAACTTTTTCGATTGCTTTCTCATCTTTGAGTTCTTCTGGTTTTAAATAAACGTAATCCGCTATCTTTATACCGTAACAGTTCAAAAGTTCAAAAGAATCTAGAATGTTCAACCATTCTTTTTTTCCAAGTGATTTTGCTATTATCGCTGCAGCCTTATCTCTATTAACTTCAAATTCTCTTGTATCTTCTTTTGGCTTCATTTTCCACTCTGAATATTCTGCAACCTTGCTTAAAACCTCTGCCGCCAAACTTGGATCGACGTAGACAGGAACAGCTACATCACTCTTCCTAAGAACTCGACATTGAAGATCTGTGCCAGCGTATATGAATATTACCGGCTTCCCTAAAGAATTTGCATACCTAGATGCTTCCAAAACACTTTCCACCACTTTTTCCGTCTCTTCCATGCTTACAGCCTGAACAAAGATGACTATTATCGCATCGACATTCTCATCTTTGCTTACAATTTTTATAGCATCACTGTAATTTTCGAAGTTAGCAGATGATGTCATATCTACGGGATTTTGAACGCTTGAAATGGGTGGAAGAGTTTGCAGCAACCTCATTTTGGTTTCCTGAGATAATTCTGATATCTTCAAACCAACCTTCTTACACCAATCGGCTGTTATATCTCCATAACCTCCACCGTTTGTCAGGATGCAAACTCCCCTACCCTTTGGCAATGGTTGATGTAGTAAAAAGCAGGATATTGCAAAAAGCTGATCCAGAGTGTCGGCCCTTATAATTCCAGTCTGTTTAAAGAAGGATTCCACTACAATACCTGAAGAGGAGATCAGAGATCCAATAATTGAGGCGGTCTTAGTTCCAACAGGAGCTATACCTGAAGCAAGAGCTAATATTGGCTTCTTTTTAGACACTCTTTTGGCTATCCTAGCAAATTTTCTTGGGTTACCGAAGGATTCAAGATAAAGAAGGATCAAATCCGTTCTCGAATCCTCTTCCCAGTACTCTATTAAATCGTTACTCGATATGTCTGCTCTGTTACCGAGGGATGCAAAGAAGGAAAGACCCAATCCGTAGGAGCTTGCATGATCCATTACTGCTAGTCCAACTGCACCGCTTTGCGATGCAAACCCTATTCTACCATTCTGTGGGGGATTTGGAGCAAATGTAGCATTTAATCTTAAATTTGGATCTGTATTTACGATTCCCATGCAATTTGGGCCAATTAAACGCATTCCATACTTTCTGCAGATCTTTAAAAGCTCATCCTGTCTGTTCTTGCCCTCTCCACCGAGTTCTGCAAATCCAGATGTTATCACTAACAGAGCTTTTACACCTTTTTTTCCACACTCCTCTGCAACGTTAAGCACCTCATAGAATGGTACAGCCACAATTGCTAAGTCTATTTCATCCGGAACATCGGAAATCGAAGGGTAACATCTTACTGACTGGCTATACTTTGAATTTTTGTTTACAGGGTAAACAGTACCATTAAAACCGTAGACTAAAATATTATATAAAAGTTTACCACCTACCTTTTTTCTATCCTTTGAAGCTCCTATTACTGCTAGGGTATTTGGATAAAAAAATCTGCGAAGCGCGTTTATAATTGCCGACTTCTCTCTACGTTCAAAATGCTCTAAAACTTCTTCAGTTATCGCAGTTGGCATTCTCACAATTAAAGATCCAATCTCTGGCCTAACTCTCACTGGAAAACCAGAATCTCGAAATACTTTGATCATTTGATAATTTTCTGGTAAAACCATTGCATAGAACTCTTTTATTCCATTTTTCCATGCTATCTCAGCCATCACCCCTAATAGTGCTGTTCCAACACCTTTACCGTGAAAATTGTCTGAAACTGTGAATGCAACTTCCGCAGAATCTCTACTTGTAGCATAATACTCTGAATGGGCTACGAGATCGTTGCCATAAAATGCAACAATTCCAAAGGAGTTCTTCCTATCTACATTTACAGCTCTTTCAACGTATTTTTCAATAAAATTTGAACTTGGTTTCCCAAAGAACCTTAAATAAAGACTCTCCCTTGAAAGAGAAGAGTACAATTTCTTCAGTTCTTCCAAATCCTCTTTTCTGACTTCGCGAACAAATATAACAGTACCATCTTTCAGAGTGATTTCTTGTGGGATGTTGTAGAGCTTACCCCGCATGATAAAACTTTTGAAACCAATTTGATTAACCTTTCGGTATAAAATAGTCTAAAATAGATAGTTCGAAAGATGCTTTAAAAATAAAATTTAAAAAGCTAAAACCTTCTTTCCACAGATTTAGATGTGGTCTGCTTTAAAACCTCTTTTGCAAGCATTATCTTACTCTTGTAGTGATACATAGTCGCAATAACCTCCACAGCTTGTTCGGGTGTTGTGTAAACAGGTATTCCAGATCTTTCGAGTTTTATTACATCCTCCATAACAAACTCCTTGCCAAAAACAACCACGAAGATCGGGACCCCCTTGTAATCTATAGACTTCAGAGTATCAACATAACTTCCAAACTTCTCCGTCTGTACAATGAGCAAGATACTTCCAACATCTTCGCACTTCAGTGCCACCTCTATTATCTTCTTGACCTGCTCTGGAGTTTGATCAAAAGTAAGATCTATCGGATTAAAGCTTGCTACAAAACTTGGCATAAATCTTCTGATCTCCTCTTTTATCTCCTCCGAGAACTTCGCCAGTCTCAATCCATTGAGAGATATTGCATCTGCTGAAGCGACACCAAGAGAGCCAGCGTAGGTTATTACAAGAACCCCATCGTTCTTTGGCAAAGGTTGTTTGGAAAAGGCTTTCAGCAATGCAAAAAGGTGTTCATTATCTCTTGCTCTTATAATTCCCGCCTGCTTGAAAACCGAGCTGTATATCTGGTCGTTTCCAGCTAGTGAGGCTGTGTGAGTTGACGCAGCCTTTTTTCCTTCCTCAGTTCTGCCTGTCTTTAAAACGATGACTGGTTTCTTTTTCGTTATATTCCTTGCCACGTCT
The DNA here is from genome assembly GCA_964478605.1 of uncultured archaeon. GTDB lineage: Archaea > Halobacteriota > Archaeoglobi > Archaeoglobales > Archaeoglobaceae > WYZ-LMO2. The sequence goes on from CAYZIW010000001.1 coordinate 25,246, forward strand.
ATAAACCTCCTACCACCTTTTACATCCTCCAAGTACATTCCTATAACTTCTACGTTCTCGTCAGCACCAACCGCCTCTAGCATGTCGGTCTCATTTATATCGAGCTTGTTCCCTATTGTCGCTATTATTCCGAAGTCCATAATATTTCTGAGCCCCCACAAAAACCCTGCAGCATAAACTCCTGCTTGGACTATTAGTCCTATGTTTCCCCTATTAAGCTCTCCAAGGAGCCCCAAAGACCCGACGAATCCATTATGGGTGTTTATCAATCCGGCACAATTGGGGCCTACAAGTCTACACCCATATCTTTTTATTAATTCCTTCATCTGCATTTCAAGAGCCTTTCCCTCCTCTCCAAGCTCGGAAAATCCTGCAGATTCGACGATGATATACTTCACACCGGCTTGACAGCATTCCTCAACTACCTTTGGAGTCTGCTTTGCAGGCACTAGAACTATTGCAACATCAACTTTCTCTGGAACGTCTTTTATGCTCTTATAAGCTCTAACACCTTGCACTTCCTCGATGTTTGGATTTACAGGGTAAAGTTTTCCGCTAAATCCATGAGTTAAGAGGTTTCTAAACACATTCCAGCCTAGCTTACCTTGTGTATTTGAAGCTCCGATAACTGCAACGCTTTTTGGATAGAAAAGCCCTTTGAGATCGATGTTGTGAGAATTCTCTTCATTTATCTTACCAGAGTTTGGATCAAGAATTATCCTCGCATCAACAACTACGTAACCTTCAGGATATACAAATACTGGGTTCAAATCCATTTCCTTTATTATTGGATTTTCACTTACGATCTTCGAAACTCTCAATAAAATGTCTTTTATCGCTTGTAAATCTGCAGAATAATTACGGTAACCTTTCAGCAAAGAGTAACCTTTTATCTCCCTTATCATCTCCTCAGCATCGTCTTCACTTATCGGGATCGCTCTGAAGCTGACATCTTTAAAAACTTCAACAAAAACCCCGCCCAAGCCGAACATAAGTACATGGCCAAAAGTTTCATCCCTTGTTACTCCGACGATCACTTCTATCCCTGGCTTTGCCATCTTTTGCACAGAGACTCCGATCATGCCCTTATCCTTGAATTTTGATTCGATTTCCTTGTAAGCTGATCTAACAGCTTCATCGTTTTCAAGGTTTAGTTTAACACCACCAACATCGGATTTATGAATTATCATTGGAGATAAAACTTTCATAACTACAGGATAGCCGATTTCTCTTGCTATTTCAACAGCCTCATCAGCCTTCCTTGCTAAAAAAGCTCTAGTGGTGTTTATACCATACTCTATAAGGATTTTTTTACTTTCGTGTTCAAGTAAATACGTTCTACCTTCTGAAATCGCTTTCGATGCTATTTCACCTATGAGATTCATGTTTTTCACCATTCGTCGTAATTGAACCCAAATATAAAGATTTACAAATATATTATAACGTTATAAAATTATCATTATTATTATATGACTGCTTTGAGAACACAAAAAATTTAACCCCGACTAGAATTAAACCTATGAACTTTCGAGAGATAGAAGAAAAGTGGCAAAGAATTTGGCAAGAAGCAAAAATTTTCGAACCAGAGCCAGATGATCGAAAAAAATTCTTTATTACTATCCCTTACCCGTACCTTAACGGTAACCTCCACGTGGGCCACACAAGGACTTTTACTATAGGAGATGCCTTTGCCAGATACATGAGAATGAAAGGTTACAACGTATTATTCCCTATGGGGTTCCACGTTACTGGAACGCCAATTATTGGACTTGCTGAACTTATAGAAAAAAGAGATCCAAAAACGATCGAAGTTTATACAAAATACCATGACGTGCCCATCGAGGAGCTTCTAAATTTAACGACTCCCGAAAAGATAGTTGCATACTTCTCCAAGGAAGCCCTTGAATCCTTAAAATGCATTGGATATTCGATCGACTGGCGAAGAGTTTTCACAACTACAGACGTTTGTTATCAGAAGTTCATAGAATGGCAGTATTGGAAGTTGAAAGAGAAGGGACTAATAGATAAGGGATCTCATCCAGTAAGATACTGCCCGCACGACCAAAACCCGGTTGAGGATCACGATCTGCTGGCTGGCGAAGATGCAACGATAGTGGAGTATACAGTAATAAAATTCAATCTTGAAGGTTCAGATTTAATATTTCCATGCGCAACCTTACGTCCAGAAACCGTTTATGGAGTGACAAACATATGGTTGAAACCTGCAAAATACGTTGTTGCCAAAGTAAACGGAGAAAAGTGGTTTATTAGCAAAGAAGCATACGAGAAGCTCCTACATACGGACAAAAAGGTAGAATTTATATGCGAAGTTGATGCAAAAGACTACTTTGGCAAAAAAGTTGTTGTTCCATTCACAAACAGAAAAGTTCCAATTCTGCCGGCAAACTTTGTTGATCTAGATAATGCCACAGGTATCGTTATGAGCGTCCCAGCTCATGCTCCTTTTGATTTTGCAGCTATCGAAGATCTCAAAAAGAACGAAGAGATATTAAAAAGTTTTGGGCTGGATAGAAGTTTGATTGAAAAAATTGAACCGATAGTTATAATAAAAACAGATTTAGAAGGAATACCAGCCAAAAAGGTTATGGAAGAATTTGGAGCCAAAAGCCAAGAAGATTTCGAAGCCTTAGAAAAGGCAACAAAACAGCTTTATAAGAAAGAATTTCACACAGGTTTAATGATGGAAAATACAGAATTTAACGGTGAAAAAGTATCCATTGCAAAAGATAAGGTTGAAAGGAAGCTTATTGATTCTGGGCTTGGTGATGTTTTTTATGAGTTTAGTGAAAAACCCGTTATCTGTCGCTGTGGTACAAAATGTGTAGTAAAACTCGTCAGAGATCAGTGGTTTATAAAATACTCAAATGCAGAATGGAAGAATGCAGTTTTAAAACATCTTGAAAGGATGGAAATTATCCCAGATTACTATAAAGAAGAATTCAAAAATAAAATTGATTGGTTAAAGGATAAGGCATGCGCCAGGAGGAAAGGTTTAGGCACTCGAATCCCCTGGGATAAAGAGTGGTTGATAGAGAGCCTTTCCGATTCAACGATATACATGGCCTACTATATCCTAGCGAAGTACATAAACGAAGGTTTTTTGAAAGACGAAAACCTCGTACCGGAATTTTTTGATTACGTCTTTTTAGGTGAGGGAAAAATTGAAGAAGTTGCTAGAAAATCAAAACTGAGTATTGAACTCCTAGAAAGATTAAGAAGAGAATTCGAATACTGGTATCCTGTCGATCTGAGAAGTAGTGGTAAAGATCTTGTCGCCAACCATCTACTTTTCTATCTATTCCACCACATAGCCATATTTCCGGAGAGATACTATCCAAAAGCGATCGCTGTAAATGGCTACGTCAGCTTGGAGGGAAAAAAGATGAGTAAAAGCAAAGGTCCATTGCTTACAATGAAAAAAGCAGTTAAAAACTACGGAGCAGATGTTACGAGGGTCTACATTCTACATGCATCAGAGTACGATAGTGATGCAGACTGGAAAAGCAAAGAAGTTGAAAGCTTAGCGTCGCATCTAAGAAGATTTTACAGCCTTGTTTTGGAGAACTATATGAAAGAACCTTCAGAGATTACAACGCTTGATAGATGGCTAGTAAGTCGATTCCAGAAGCTTATTAAAGAAACAAATGAAGCTATGCAAAAGCTACAGACAAGAAGAGCGCTAAATTCAGCATTCTTTGAGGTTATGAACCTTGTAAGATGGTACCTCAAGAGAGGTGGCAAGAATCTGTCACTAATACTGGATGACTGGATTAAACTACTCTCTCCCTTTGCACCGCATATATGCGAAGAACTCTGGCATATGAAGCATAATACATTTGTAAGCCTAGAAAAGTACCCCGAATATGATGAATCGAAAATAGACGAAGTTGCTGAAGCTTGCGAAGAATATATCATTAGGCTGATAGACGACATAAATGAAATAAAAAAGTTTATGGAGAATCCAGAAATAGCATACATAGGAGTTGCCGAAGAGTGGAAGATGAAAGTTGCAAGAGTGCTTTCCGAAATCAGAAACGTCAAAGATGCAATGAAAAAACTGCTGGAAGATGATGAACTACGTAAAAAAGGAAAAGAGGTCTCAGACTTAATCAAAAAGTTATCGATGGAAAAGATAACCCTAATAACTGAGAAGTACGTGATAGAAGAGAACAAAAAATTTATTGAAAGCGAGACAGGGTTGAAAATTGTGATCAACTCAGAAAAAATTCCGAAAGAAAAAATTAAAGCCGCTATCCCAGGAAAACCGGCGATATATATCACCTAATTTAATTTATTTTGTCCTAACTCTGAAGATGCTGCAAAAACACTAGGTTGCAGCTCAAACGTTATCGAAGTCTCTTTAAGAAAAGTTTAAATACTGTTAAAAAAACCATGATAAGTATTATGAGAAAACTTTACCGAACGCTCGGAAGGGGGTACTGTGTAGTAAGTAAAAATGAGGTTAGATCCTACCTTCTAAGCAAAGAAGAGGAAGATGCTGCAAAAAAGATCGTAGAGATAATAAAAAAATTGCCGGATGATTTTGAAATCGGTTACTTCAATGCTGGAATGAAAATGTGCGTATATAAATCCAAAGATAAATTTCTAATTTTTCCAATGCGTGAAGACAACATATTCGAACTCCTTAAAGAGTTAAGAGGTGCGGAGGATGCAATACATTCTGAAGAAGGGTAATATGGTGAAAAAGTTTGGTAATTGCAATGAAGACCTGTTTGAAATTCTGAACTCCTCTGTAGATGAAGCTCTCATAATAACAGCATCTTTAGCAATATACTTCGAAAAGAGTGACTCTTCTGCGATGGTTTGCGTCGAAAAAAGTAAAGCCGGTCTTGCAAAGTTGAAGGCAAAAAATCTGATAAAAAACTGCAACAAATTAGATATGACAAAATTGGACGATGCATTCAAGCTGGCTGAAAAAGTCGACAGCATGAGTCTTGAAGAGGTAGCCAAACTTATGAGGTGACCAGAATGATGGATTTAATAGTTTTTGCAATAGCTGCAGCATCCGGTTCAATTTTGGGATTCACTATTACAAACAGAATCTTAGAGAGAGAAGCAAACGAAGCTAAGTCTTTAACGATGACACCAAGAGTGAATGTTATAAGTGAGTTTCTCGAAAAAGAGGAAGTGAAAAACCTTGAAAGGGGTCCACCAAAGAGCTTAGAAGAGTTGGTAGAGTACGTTGCATCGAAATACATGCTCACCGATGTAACAATGCTTACTAATGATGGTTTAGTAATAGCCTCAAACAGCAAAACTCCCGAAAGTGATGCAGCTATTGCTCCAGAAATTATGAAGGTGATAAGGAGCGTTTTAGATGTAGATAAAGCTGTTCTGTCTTCTGGAGATAAAAAGGTCTTGGTTGTTCAGCTAAGTGAAGATATAATTTTGCATGCAAGAGTAACAAGGGATGTTTCTAAGAGAGAGATAGAATCAATTCGAGAAGAGGTTAATACACTTCTGGGAGGGTTGATATGATAGAGATGCTACTGTTGGCAATCCTCGCTATACCCGGAGACATCGTAAGTTTCAACCTCAACGAATCGGCTTACCTAAGCGTCAGTAGCAATTGTCTCTTTCTAGATTCGACTTTTGCAGATCCAGGAGAGCATTATCTGTATGTTGGCTTCAACTGCTCTGCTGGAAAGTACTTTTTATTAGTCAACGGTACAGAATTTTTGGATTTGGAAGTTAAAGAAGTCAACGAGAGCCAGATTATCAGTTCGGCAACTAATTATCAGACGAAGTTCATAAAATTAAAAGGACAATTAAAAGGATATGAAGAGGCATTATCTGAGTTAAGCAAAAGAGTTAACGAAATAGAGAAAGAAAAAAGTATGTTGGAAGTCCAAAACAAGCTTCTAAACGATAACATTGAAAGGCTGCAGCTGGATTTAGCAAAAATGAAAAGTGAGTTAACAAGCAAAACTTCTGAGATTCAAGATCTTAGATCCCAAATAGAGTCAGTTTCAGGAGAGAACCAGATATATAGAGCAATAGCGCTGTTTTTGATAGCGCTCTTTGCCGGCTCATATGTAGCTATTATATACCAAGCGAAAAAATTTTAACTAAGCTTCGAATTTTTCATTCGTATTTGTTGTGAAGTTGTTACCAAAGCCTGCATGCATTATATATCTGTAGCTCAGATCTGGTTTCCCTTTAATGAATGCATCTCCAAAAGTTACATCGATTATTTCTCCAACAAAAAGCGTATGATCTCCTACCTCTAACTCTTTAACGACTCTGCACTCTAAGTTGGCTTGGCACTCTTTTATAGAGGGTACTTTCACCTTCTTCGATTTAAGTAAAGTTAATCTCACCCTAGCTAACTTATCTTCTTTCGCTCCACTTAAAGTTCCTGCTATCCAAACATCTTTCAAAAGCTCTAAGGTTGGCACAGCTACTACGAATTCACCAACTTCTTTTATTAACTTATGGGTATATCTCTGACGACCCACTGCAACACCTAAAAGCTGAGGATTGAATGACAAAGGTACTACCCAGTCTGCAGCCATGATGTTTGGTTTTTCAACTCCGGATACGATCAGATACGTGCGAAGGGGGTACAAATATTCAAGCATCACTTCTCACCTCTAGCTTTTTCATCTATAAGCGATATAAAATCTTTCGCTGAAGTTATAGAACCTAGTTCCTCCTTCAAAATGAAGACAACCGATCTTATGTTGACCTTTACATCCTTTTCAGTTATATAAGCTGCTCTACTTTCCGTTACACGGGATATTTCCCCAAATATCATCGCTCTTCTTTTGATTTCTCTCACAGGCTTTACACCGGTAAGAACAAGTTCATCTTCTGCAAGAGATACTGCATCGAATGGTGCTTGTTTTACAGGATGCACCTTTACACCTATCTCAGAAAGATGAACCAAAGTTTCATCGAATTTTGTTTCTTCATTTGATTCTTCCATCTCTCCCAAATCGTAATCTACGAAAGATTTGAATTCAATTGCTTTAATAACCTGGGTTCCAAGTAGTTCTTCTATTTTTGCAGCTGTTTCCAAATTCGTGTCTATATCTTCTTCATACTTCTTTGCTGTTCTTCTAGAGACTCCAAGCCTTTTTGCCATGTCCCCTATACTTATTCCAAGTTTTTCACGGATCTCTCGGATTTTTTTGCCATCGATCCTTACATAGTAACCGCCGGGAGCAGAATAAATTAGCGGTGGGATGTTGTCTACAATGTAATCATAAAATGTAGCTAGATTAACAACAGGTATGCCATACCTTGTGTAAACGACCCCTCTTTCAAGAAAGTCATTCTTGAACCTTTCTCCTACTATAACTGGTACAGCAGACAGTAATCTTGAAAGCTTCTTAATCTCTTCCGCCGATTCTGGTTTTAGAGAATCAACGTTGTACAGAACCTTTACCAGATATAGTTCATCACCTCTTTTTGCTACCACATCGAAACATCTTGGCTTAGTATCAGCTAAGTTTGCCGTTGAAAAGCCAGCCTTCTTAAGTATTCTCATTACAGATTCCAACAAGACTATCTGCATCTCATAAAGAGTAGGTATTTATGTTATATTAAGTTTATCTGTTCATGGAAGTGGCGGTTTATTATTTCACATTCACAGGCAATTCAAGAAGGGTGGCAGAAATAATCGGCAAAGCTTTAAATTGCAGGATCTTTGAAATAAGATCTTTTAAATTACCCTATATAATCTGGCTGCTTCTTTCATTCATCCCCCTGCTCGAAGTACCAGCAAAATTTGAAAAAGTTACAAAAGATGCTATAATAATCTGCTTTCCGAAGTGGACCTTCAACTGTCCACCAGTTACGTATTTTATGAGAAGAGTGAACGCAAAAAAGTCGGTTTAGTAATAACATACGGCGGTTTTGATGAAAAAAGGTACGCAGAATTCTACAAAGGGATGGCCAAAAAGAAGGCAAAAGATGTAGAATACTTACTTATCAAAAGAGACGCAATAGATGAAAAGAAGATAGTTTATTGGCTTAAGGAGTTTTTGCAAGCCTAATACAATTTTTTAAATCTGAAAAGGCCACTTCGCATTTTCTCCTTTCCGGAATATAGTGTAAAGCTTTTCCAGAGTTTACCATTACGCATTTGAACCTGTCTGGAGCTGGAGAAACGACCATGCAGGTGTCGCAGTACACTTTAGCCCCCATCTTCTCCAGTTTTCTTACAAGATCTCTACTTCCCTCAGCAATTCTTCGTGAAGTAAAAATCCAAAGTTCCCTTTTTATTTTTTCATCTCCGATTAGTCTTAGAATCTCCTCTAACTCTTCCTTTGACGCATGCGGACACCCAATGGCTATCAAATCTGCATTGCACTCTTTTTCCAACTTCCCCTCTACTTCAACTCTTTCCTTCGGAACATCAAAATCTCTAAACTCTGGAGTTATCTCTTCAGCATGGAACATAGCAACACTTCCAGTCGCTGCAAGAGATGCTGCAAGTTGCTTAAGCTCCCACTCCGATGGCTTTTTTTCAAATATAAAATAAGGGATCTCCCCCCTAAGCTCTTTCCCCGCAATGTATCCAACAGCTGCTAGATCGCCCTTTGCTTTTACAGTTACAGTTGGCATTCTGTTTTCTTTAATGTGTAGACCGAAATATAAAGTCCTGCCAGTAATCGCTGCTGCTATAGATGTTATTCCAGCTTCTCTATTAGTTCTAGCACCTAAAATTGAATTTGCATAAACTACAGCCGAACTCTCAGCCCACGCCAAGTGGTCACCAAAGCTTGGCTTGTTTATATAATACGGTGTACATGTCAGCGTCAGATCAGCTCCAAGATTTTTCAACGCTTTCAATATTCTGACCTGCTTTTCATAAAATCGCTCGTCAATTCCCATTTCTTTCCATTTTTCCAGATCCATTCCAGCTGGATTTACAGTAGTAGGTACAGAAACTCTAGCATTCAACGATTCGATCCACTCTAAGCCAGAATCACCGATATTATCGTAGCTTATCCCCGATATGTGAGCAGACTTTATTCTAACAAGTCTTTCAGCTTTGAACATCTTTCCAAGAGTTACAAGTAACTCCATAGCTTTCGAAATGGTTTCATTTTCACTTTCAAGCATTTTTTCTTCCTCTTTATCCAGATACATCTATCTCCCTCTTTAACCACTCAGGTAAAGCAAACGCAGCTCTATGAAGCTCAGGATTATAGTGTTTGACTTTCCCTTTTAATTTATCAAATCTCTTTTCAAAAAATTTGTCCACCTTTCCAGCGACGATGAACGCCCAATAGCCTAGAGGATAGGTAGGTATGTATGATAGATAAACTCTCCTTTTTTCGAAGGCTTTAGCGTTTTTCCAGAGTTTTATGAAAAGGTGTTTCTGGACAATCGGCGACTGCGCTTGACAGCAAATAATATCGCATATCCCCGAGGCATTTTTGAAAAATTTTTCGTCGAAAAGCGGGTCACTAACCCCTACAGGATCCGTGCTATCAACGATTACCACATCAAAATGATCTTTACATCTTTCAACATACTTGAGTCCATCTTCTATTACGATCTTAACTCTTTCATCTTCAAATGCTCCCTGATCGATCTTCAGGTACTCTCTCGAGAGATCTATAACCGCCCTATCGATCTCCACAAGAACGACTTCATCCACTTCATGCTTTAGAACTTCCCTCAAGGTACCTCCGTCCCCTCCTCCAATAACAAGCACTTTCCTTGGAGCTTCATGCATCATCATTGGAACATGTACAATCATTTCATGGTAAAACACCTCGTCAAGTTCTGTCAACTGGATTTTGCCATCTATCACAAGCATCTTGCCAAAGAACTCTGTTTCATATACCTCTATATGCTGTATGGATCTCGCTTCGGCTATCTTTCTTACAACTTTTATCTCAAGCCCCGAACCGTTGTACCTTTCTGTAAACCACTCCATAACTTCTGTATCGATTCGAAGTTTATAAAAATCTCGTTTGCATTTCAAAAATAGCTTTTAAAACTAAAAAGAGTCGTAAAGTTTTTTCTGTCTTATGTATTCTCCTCTATCTACTAGATTTTCAACAACGATCCGTTCTGGATCAAGTTCTTGTAGTTTGAAAGATGAAAATCTGGTTTTTCCGATGCCTAAAATGTCACCGAACCTGTTGCATACAAAAACGATTTCGTTCTCTTCAAATTCCGAGTGCTTCTCGACCGAACTTTTAAATACGTCCCGTCCGTATAAAAAAAGCATTTCTCCTTTCTCATTTACATAAACCTTCTTTTTTTCATTTTTTACGAGCCAGAAGGTACCTTCGAGGGATAACTTCAGTCTTCTGCTTCCAATTTCACCTAACTTTATACCACATATCCATTCTACATTTTTAGAATTTTTTATAAAATTCCACAAATCTTTAGATACTGCATAAAGTTCCCTCCCCTTGACTAAAAGTTTGAAATCTTCGACTACTTCCTTAGATCCAAAAAAATTGATTGCTGAAGCTAAAACTTTCAATTCTCTTTTTTCAGGCTCTCTAAGCGACATAAAATCGCTTTTAACAAATTAGAGTAATCCCCATCAATCCTAAAGAACTCAACAGCATTTATTATAACCTCTTCTCCAACTTCAACAGTTTCTCCCAAACTTTCAGAGAGTACTACCTCTCCATTCTTCGTGAGCTCGTAGCAATCCATGTTATCTTCTATCCCAACAATCAAAAACCTCTTCTTGAAAAAGTATGGTTTAATTTTTCCCCCAAACAACCTGATAGTGACAAAGGTCTCGTTGGGTATTAAAGAGGTGTTCATTTCCAGAGCTTTTGCATTTATGCCTATCTCTTTCTCACCCAACTCGTAACTATATCCCCCGACCTTGCTAAGGTAGATGTCCGAAACTATCTCCAACGGATACCGGTACATAACCATTATATTATCTGTAAACTCTTTTAAATCTCTTTCGCTTAAGATCTATGATCAGCAACAAGGTAAAAAACACTGCCATAAACCTTTTCAGATGGAACAGGATGTTATCGAAATACTATACCAGATGATCGAAGGGCGAAAAGTTTTAACGAAAGAAGAAATTGCAAGAAAAATTGTAAGAGCTCATTTAGTAGTCTTGGGAAAGGAAGCTAGGAGTTTGACAGAGAGAAAAGTTTCGAATTTTGTAAACAATTTATTCAAAGATTTAATAAAACTAAAAAATCTTCAATTTGTATATACTGAAAAAGAGGGTATAAAGTTCTACGTTCGTGAAAAAAGTTTGGTGGAACTGGAAGATTTTAAAATTTCACTAGATGAATACGAAAAATCCAAAAAATTTTTTGACTCGCTTCACGTGATGAGGGCCGTAACAGATTCATTCTTCGAGGGCTATGAGGTAGATGGAGGAGAATATATACGAAGATACGTGAGCAGTGATAAAATTTACAACGTGGTATATTCGCTAATAGAGGACGTTTACGAGGATTTTGAAGTTCACAAAAAATTATCAAGAAGCTTTCAGGGGGTATACGCCATAGTAGTTCCCACAGAGAAAAAGATAGATCCATTCCTAGAGTTCTACACCCAATACTCCGAAGAGGCTAAAAGAGAGAGAATTCGAATCTGGGTCGTTAATACAGCCGAAAAAAGCATAGATCCATTTATCGGATATCCGAACGATCTGACGTTAGTGAAGAGATTCAAGAACCCAAAGTTAGCGTCTATAATGAGTTCTCTATGGCGTACAAAGGTAGATGAAGAATCATGGAAAGATTAAAATTTACTTGCAATTGAGTAATTAAAGAATGGCAGAGAACGGTAAAGGCTACGACTATTTAATTATCGGATCGGATGCAGTCAGCATAGGTGTTATCAAGGAGCTTACAAAGCTTGGGAAAAGTGTGCTCGTAATAGATCCGCAGAAGGATATAGTAGACTTTTTAGTGCATGAAGGCTATGATGCCCTTCTTAGAGAGCCAGAAAAAATAGAAAGTTATAAAGACCTTGAACTACAAAAATTTTCTGCAATTTTAATTTTAAGCCCAAATGATGAAATTAACATCAAGGTAGCCAAAAAAATAAAAGAATTCATCCGAGAAACTCCGATAATTGCAAAGGTTACAACCCCAAAGGCAAAAGAGGACCTTGAAAGTATAGGTGTTGAGGTTGTTGTACTATCGGCAGATGCTATAAAAAGTGCAATAATTGAAGAAACGAAGAAGCTGGAAACTTACCAAAAACTAGGAAAACTAAAAAAGATACTTGTTGAAATGAAAGGTAAAAAGTTAGGGATATTTACTCACGACAATCCCGACCCTGATTCGATCTCTTCAGCCTACACACTTAAAGAGATAGCAAAAACTTTCGGCGTCGATGCAGACATACTCTACTATGGAGAGATACTACACCATAAGAACAGAGCAATGGTGAATCTACTTGAAATACCTATGATAAACGCCAAAAATGTCGATCTTAGCAAGTATTCAAAATTTGCCATAGTAGATTCCTCAGGACCAGGTAAAAACAATTCCATACCGCAGAATATTGAAATATCTATAATTATCGACCACCATCCGGCAGACGATGCAAAGGCTGAATACGTAGATATAAGAACGAATGTTGGTGCTACAGCAACGATTTTGGTAGAATATATAAAAATTCTAAAAATAATACCAACAAAAACTCTTGCTACAGCCCTTCTTTTCGGTATAAAGGTTGAAACCGACGATTTCAAGAGAAACGCCAAAATTTCCGACTTTCTTGCGGCTGCATATCTCTATCCCCTTGTCGATCATGAACTAATAGAAAAAATGGAAAGACCTGCAATGTCTGTAGAAGCTCTAGAAGTTTTGGGTGCAGCTATAAAGAACAGACAAATATATTCAAGCTTCTTAATTAGCTTTGCAGGCTTTACCAACGACAGAGACGCCTTACCGCAGGCAGCAGATTTTCTTTTAAAACTTGAAGGCGTATCAACGGTTGTAGTTTACGGAATAGTAAAAGATGTAGTTTATGTAAGCGCAAGGAACAAAGATGTAAGGATCAATATTGGGGAAGTTCTTAAAAAGGCATTCCAAGACGTTGGAAGTGCTGGAGGACATGCTCATGCAGCGGGTGCTCAAATCCCGCTTGGAATTTTTGGGGAGGTCGCTGATAAGGATACGCTTGCCAAACTAATTTCGGATGCCATAAAGAGAAGATTTCTATCGGCGGTTGGAATTGAAAGCTTAAAGTTATAAAACTCCAAACTGTTCATTACCCCATGAAATTGAACATAGTTATTGTAGGTGTTGGAGGACAAGGAGCGCTGACAACTGCAGCGATATTGGCAAGAGCTGCCATGAAAGCTGGAAAGAACGTTTTAACTGCTGAAACACACGGAATGGCGCAAAGAGGAGGAAGTGTAGAGGTTCACGTAAGGATTGGAGATGTCTACTCTCCACTCGTTCCAGAGGGTGATGCGGATTTACTCATAGCTTTAGAGCCAGTGGAGGCGCTCAGGTATGCAAAGTATTTGTCCGAAAAAAGCATCGTTGTTTTGAACACAAGAAAGATAATACCACCATCAGTTACAACAGGGATAGCAAGGTATCCAGAGATAGAGGAGATAATAAATGATATTTCGAAGATCTGTAAAGTTCACGCTTTAAACATCACCGAGATAGCAGAAAAAGCAGGAAGTATCCAAGCGACGAACGTTGCAATCATTGGTGCAACTTTTGCAATTTACCCGATGCCGTTCAGATATGAAGACTTGGAATGGGCTGTAAAATACGTAATTCCAGAAAATCTGCACGAAATAAATTTAAAAGCGCTTAGAATGGGTTACGAAAAAGTTAAATTAAACCAGCACGCTGGAGAATAAGCAAATCTTCAGTCTCTATCTTTTCTCCTCTCTTGAACATCTCATATATCTGCTTTGCTTTCTTTATCAGTTCCTCTTTTTCTATCTGCTCCTTAGATTTAGCTTGTCTGGATTTTAACGCCTTTATTACCTTCTCAAGATCTCTGATGTCTTTTCTCTTCTTTAAAGCTTCTTCGTGACATGTGTCTGCTTCTTTTTTGCTTTTTACAAAGTTCTCGTGCATTTCGTCTGCCATCTTTCTCGATGCATCGACTTCAGCCAAGATTTTTACGAGTTCTTCGTGGTACTTGTCTGCCTGCTCAACCAAGCTTTTCATTTCGTTGTTGACTTCTCTTAAATTATCTTTCAGCTCTCTTATCCTTGCAATCAGCTTCTTAAAACCTTCATGTTTCTCGAGCTGAGCCTTTCTTTCCTCGAGCTCTTTTCTAAGTCTAGAAATTCTCTCCACGAGTGCTCTTTCTTTTTCAATCGTCAAGACGCTTGTCTGCTGTCTAAATTCAAGCCTTCTTATCTCCCTTTCGATCTCTCCTAATGGTCTTCCGCCCTTATCAATGCTCTTCCTTAACTTATCTACTTCGCTGTAAAGTGCATCTATTTCATCGTAAAGTTTTCCCTTTTTGTCTTTCAGTTCTTTTATTCTTGCGTTCAATTCATCTCTTCTAGCCTTTAACTCTTTAGCCCTCGCCAAAAGCTCCTTTACTTTGGCGTTAAGCTCGTCCCTCTTCTTCGCATAGTTCTTCGACGCTTCGTTGAGCTCGTCTCTCCTCCTTATTAGATCCTGAACCTCCTTTTCTAATTGACTTTTCCTCTCCTCCAACTTTTCCAGCATCATGGTCTCACAACAGCTGTCATTTTTTTGGAACCAATGAAAGTCACTGAGAAGTGAAAACTTTACCGAGATTTAAAATTTTCTACTGCATCTTTGAAGATGATACTAAAGACGTCAACGATAATATTTGGTAAAAATCAAAAAGTATAAATACTGAAGATTAATTGCAATATCGTGAGTACTAAAAAGTAAGTAGAGGTGGTGAGGTTGAGGTTAAACGTTCTGCTCGCCATCGTGTTATTGATCGCTTTTCCCGCAGCTGCACAAGAGGGAGATTTCAACGAAACGCCAGAAAACCTTGCTAAAGCTTTGCTTAAAAGCACAATAGCAAACTTAGAGATAGGTAACAAGTTTTTGAATATTCTTGTGCTGGCTAACGCATCTAATTCCCCAACACTTGCTTTCCAGAACCTATGGGGAGTTGTCTACGGTGGTTTGGCAGTAGCTTCCTGGAACAATCAGATCACGGCGTTGGTTCTTGACAACATAACGACCAATCAAACGCTTATTGATAGAATTGGTACATCGATAAACAACCTTGGAAGAAATGCTAGTTTAGTTTTCGGAGACATGAATGGAAACTACGGAATGACCAACCTGTTCAAGTGGCAGGTTAACATTTTACAGAACAACACAGCTTACTACTACGAAGATGAGAGTACAAAAGTAACTTACCTTGAAGCCTACGCTGATGCACTTACAAATACGATAAAGAATGCTGTAGACTTCATGGTTGAACTGTTCAAAGCTTATACAGCTGCATTCCCTGAGGAGTGACATGGTAAGCGTCGAAGCTTTAGCAGCAGCAAACATACAACTTTTTTTGAACGCCTTCAACTTGACCCAAACTCTAATAAGTTTGTTGTTAGAGGTTAGTAAACAGGATCTGTGGAACATAACTTACGGGCTCTTAAGTTTTGGTTACTGGCTTTCAGTTCCATTCTTTGCAAATAACGCAACACTAGATATCACAGCACAAAATGAGACGGCTTTAAATCACTTTAAAAACGCAACAGATTATGTAGGCAAAAATAGCAAAAGGATATTTGGTGCTGAGAGTGCAGATACGGGTTTAGGTGCTATAATGAGAAGGACGATAAAACTAGTAGACGAAAAATTTGTTATCGAACTTTACGATACAATATTGTCTATCGAAAACCTGCTAATCGAGATGCTTAAAGATTTAAGTTCATCGCTGCCGAGGTGATCTGTTGATAGCTCTTGCTACAGATTTTGCTTACCATGCTTTGATAGTCCCCTTCAAGAACCTCTGCATGCTAACTTCATTAACAATGGAACTTCTTGCAGAATCTGTTGAACCGAGCAGTGAGTTTCTCTATTCGCAGATATGCCTCATAACTTGGATTTTAGCTTTCATAAATTCTCTTCTAACTCAAACACTTCCCGAAAATAACCTGAAAATTTTTGAAGAATTCAACTCAACAGTAAGAGATCTATCTCTAAATAGCACTTACTTTTTTGGAAACGTTTCCGCAGACTCAGGAATGAGTTACATCGCAAAGAATGCGTATCTGGCAATGAAGAACCCGATTTCAAGAGAGAGAATGGAATACGTAAATGAAACTGCGATCAGCTTCGCAAATGCACTGAACAGCACTATTTATTATATGGCGAAGGTACTTGAACAGGTAAAGTAGTAAACATGGTAAGCGTAGAAGATGTTGCTTCTGCAATACTCGATGCAGTATCTGCTTTATTTAAAGCACTTGCCAAGTTTTTTGAATACCTTAGAATGGTCGGACATAGAGAAGTACTTCTTAATTCCTCTAGAAAAGACTTTCAGAGCTTTTGGGAGATATGGTACAACTCCGGAGCTGCAGTCGAGTGGATGGGAAAGTTTCTGTACGATGAAGGCGGTTTATTTGATAATATACGAAGAGATACGCAGCTAAGATCAGCAATGCAAGATGCGCTTTCAAACTACGCATCAAATTCTTCCAAAGCTATAGGTGATCTCGAAGGAAACTACGGCCTAACTTTCGCTCTAAAACATTTAACAGCTGAATTGCCGAACCATTCAGACTTCGTTTTGAACTTCTGGCAGTTTCTGCATCAGTTGATCCTTCTTATGATTGATGCTTTGAAAGTCTTTCCGGAGTTGTTTAGGTGATCTTTAATGCCTCTCAACACAACAATCGCTTTTTCTTATGCTGCAGATCTTCTCGTAACCACCAATATGATACTCGTAGAATTTTTGGCCGTTGTCTCTCAAAGCGATAGCTTTATCTGTAAACTTTTAGAAGTCTTATTCTACTATTTCATGGGATTTTTGAAGTTTTTCATGATATCTTTTGAAGATTCCATTGCTTTAATAACCGAAGATTGTACCCTAATGAACTTGAGCGTTGCAATTTGGCAAAAAACAGCCATCAATGCTACGACGCTCTTTGGTGACTATGAAGCCAAAAAAGGTCTGAGCTATGTGATCAAAAAAATTTGGGAAAATACGAACATAATGAACTTTACGAATAGTTTTGTAAATTTAACTCGAGAATTTCTTGAATTGATCCCCAAGTTGGGTGAAGCAGCTCCGAAAGTTTTTGTAGCTCATCCGTAAATTTAAAAACTTTATTTTATAATTCTCATTAGTATTTTTAATGGGAAAGTTAATATAGTTGGAGAGAGATGAATCAAAAATTGAAAAGGTGAGGTAAAATGTTAAGTGAATCAGTAAGAGAGAAAGCTTTGGAGCTCGCTGCATGTATAACGCAGCTGGAGGAGTACAAGAATTTTTTGGAAACGGAAAGAGAACTAAGAAACGATGAAGTGGCACAAGAGATGCTAGTTGAATTCCAGCAAAAGCAGCAGGACTTCATGATGAAGCAGATGTCTGGTGAATTTGATCATGAATTGTTGAATCAATTAACGGAAATTCAATCCAAGTTGAACACAAGGGAAAGTGTTGTCAGATTCATAGACTCCTATAATAAGCTGTTAGCCGTAGTTGGAGAAATAATGGACCTAATAAGTGAAAGAATTGAACTGGATATAGGAGAGGTATACAGAAGGTAATGTTCGAGCTCCTATTTTCTTTTGTATTTGGAGCTCTTTCAATTTTTTCTCCATGTGTTTTACCTATCCTGCCAATAATATTGGCGAGCTCAGATGGTAGAATGTTCAACTCAATTTTAACATTCATCGGCCTTTTAGTCGGAATCTCCATCGTATTGTGCCTCTCAGCTTCTCTATTAACTCTGCTAAAGATCTTCGCTTACCCTCTTCTTCTTCTGTTTGCGGCATCACTTATCTCTGAAAAACTGGAGCTGAAGATCTCAACTCTATTATCAAAATTTACCCCAAAAAGTCTTCAAAACTTGAAATCTAAGCCATTTCTTCTTGGCTTCGCGTTATCTTTTATATGGCTCCCATGCACATTACCTTTCGCTGGAACTACTGCATATTTTATATCAGAAAAACCTATGAGCTTATTTTTCTACCTCTCAGGACTCGCTTTTGCAGTGGCTATTGTTCTAAAAATCGGTGGGGGATTAATCAGAGAGAACTTCGAAATCGTTAAAAAAGTTGCGGGAGCGATGATAGTATTCTACTTGATATATACGGTGTTCTGATATGCGAAGCTTCCTAATAATCGGAAATAAAGCTTCTACCAAGCCTTTCAGCCTCAACGATATACCTGGAGCTGGAAGAATGGACATAATTTGTCGCTCTATCGCCCAAGCTTTGTTCGTATCGCACGGTATCAGAAAAGATGTAGAAGTTTACGCTCTTCTTTTAGGTGAACCGGAGCCGCCGAAGGTAGTTTTAATTAAAGGAGATGAGGTTAAAAGGATGTCCCCAGATGAAAGAAACGTAGCAGCACATATAAAAAAAGCTTTAGCTTTAAATGCAAGCAGCGATTGGAAAAGAGTACACTCTGGAGTTTACGTAGCAAAAAAATCTATTGAAGAGTTGCTAAGAGAGACTGAGCAAAGATACGAAATATACTACCTGAGGGAAGATGGGAAAGACATCGAAGAGGTCGCCAAAGAAATACATAACCCCCTCTTTATAATAGGAGACCATCTTGGATTGCTTGCAGAGCAAGAAAAAGTTGTAATGTCATACGCTAAGGGGATTTTAAGCGTTTCCAAGATTTCAATTATGGCTGAACAATGCGTTGTGATCTGCAACTACGTTCTTGACAAATTTGGCCGATGATTTATGTTTTGTATATCTAATCTAGGTCAATTTTTTAAGATGGGACTTAAACTGAACCCTCACCCAGCAGCTATCTTCTCGTTCTCAGAAAATTTTAAATTCTTTTTGAAAAAATTTTTGTATGCGTTTGGCAGTTACTCTACTAGTGTTACTACTCATCACAACTCCAGGTTTAGCATTAGAAACGCTCAACGAGAAACATTTCAAAGTTGAGTACACAACAACGCCTGAAAAAGATTGCTACACTGCTGGAGAAAAGATATATCTAAACTATATAATTTATCCAAAAAGCTCAGCATACCGAATTCTTATCGGCGGTGAAGAAAACAACGCAAGAACTTATTATTTCCAAACAGATCTGAACGATGCAGTATGGAGGTTGATCGTTGATTACTATCAAGGTGGTGCTTGGGATGAGCAGATGAGTGGAAAGAAGGCTCAGATTGATGCCAAATATTTTAAACTAGGAACCGAAGAGAAGGGAATCGACAAAATAACTACTAATCTCACAGCAATAGTTCCTGCATGTAGTGTAAGGATCTGCGAATTCGTTGCATTAGCTGCAAGCTGTGAAGACTGCGAATCCAACGCTCTACCGAACGTAACAATAAAAGTCGCAAACGAGGAGATCTTCAAAAACGATATAAAAACTATCAGAGCAAACTTAAGCGAGCTTAAAGAAAAACTCAAATCTGAAGGTTTATACAGCGAAGAAGATTTCAAAAATGTTTCAAATTTAGTAGACTCTGCCGAATCCTACCTTTTAAGCAAAGAGTACATAAAAGCTGATGAAAAGCTAAGAATGGCTTTAGATGAGTTAAAAAAACTTTTAGATCTCTCCAACAGGAAAGTTGTTGAAAAGATGTATAGTGATGTGGACTCAGAAATATCTGAAGTACAGAAGTTGCTGATGAATTCATCGGTTTTACTTGAAAAGATAAAAGGGAGCGAGAGATATGTTGATCTTGCATTAAAACAAAAAGAGTACGAAGATACTCTCAACTCGCTAAAAAATAATCTAAAAGATGCCAAAAACTTGATAGAAAAGGGTGAATATACCAAGGCTAAGAGTATTCTAGGCGAAGTAATTAGCAACGTAAAATCTCTAAAGAATGCCGTAGAGAGTTTGATCGACCAAATAAATGCAGAGACTCAGAAAAGTGGTTTTATCCCATCGATAGCGCTACCTTTCAATCCATTGTATATCTTAGCTGCTTTAGCGGTGGTGTTTTTGGTAATAGCTCTAATAAAAATGAGGAGGAGGAAAAGATGGGACGAACTGAGATAATCAAGTTTTTTATATTGTTTTTGCTAATATCGGTACCCGCCTCAGCCTTCGAATTTTCGTTCTCCTGCAGTGAAAAATTTACTAGCTACTATTACGGAGGAGAGCATATATATTCCAGCTGCTCTTTGAAGCCAAAGACAGATAGTGATGCAAAACAGATGGATGGGCTTACTTATCTAGCTCTCAGCGAACTTGATTCAGCAGCCATACAAGTTGAAGTGATGATGAAAAACGGAAGAACATTTCTATTTCCTACACCAAGTGACGAGTATTCAGCCAAAGAGGGGACTTCTTTAAAGTTCTATGTCCCGGAATTTGACGGAGTTAACGAGATCATAATTAAGGTTCAGGGTTACGTGCCAATCATCGATAAAAGGTTACTCAATCTATCTGTATTGAACTTTTCAGAAGAAAAGAAGCTTTTTGACTTGAATTTGACCGCTGTAAACAAGCAGAAGTTCTACGAAGATATAAAAAGATTCGAAAGAGAGAACTGTACAGATTCAAAGCAGCTCTCAAAGGCTAAAACCCTATTCAACGAAATGAAGTTTATCGAAGCTGAAGCAATACTTGCAGAAATTGAAGAGGGGGTCAAAGAATGCATATTTAAAGAACAGGTCAGGGAGTACGAGAAAAAGTTGGAGGGTGTAGTAGGCAGGTACAACGATGTCATGATGAGATACCTGCTTTTGGAAGTAAACGTGGAAAAAGACAAAGAACAGATCGAAAATCTGGCAGAAATCACATTGAAGCTTACAAATATCTCTGCAGAACTCAAAAAAGTGGAGAAAAACATAAGTAACGCCAAAGAACTAATAAGACAGGCTAAATTCGATTCAGCAACGAACTTGACTGCATCGATCGAGCTACAGCTTAAAGAAATCGAAAAGAAGATTAGTGAAACCGAGGCTTCGATATCCAAAAAACTTGATCCGATGCTTATAGCCGGAATCGTCGCCTTAATTGCAGTGGTATCATTCTTCGCAATAGTGGCTATTTACAGAATCAGAAATAAAGACAGATGGTAGCTAATCCAAAAATTTCGCTGAATGCTGAGACCCAACGATGATTGCGTCGATCAGCTTCGCTGGAAAAATTCCGCTTTCAACAACACCCGAAATTAATTTTAATTCTTTTTCGAGTTCTTCAGCGTTATCTATTACTCCAAAATCGCAGTCAATTATAAAATTTCCATTGTCTGTTATTATGGGTCCAACCTTTCCGCTACCAGTTCTTAGCTCAACTGACTTCGCCATTTCCCCCAATTTTTTATAAACAAAACCGTAAGCGAAAGGCATTACTTCTACTGGGACTTTAGCGTTCAATTTTTCACTCAACTTTCTTTCTTCAACCATCAAAACAACTTTTTTGCTTGCTTTTGCAACGATCTTTTCTCTCGTTAACGCTGCTCCACCACCTTTTATACAATTCATGTTTGCATCAACTTGGTCTGCGCTATCTATACATATATCCGCCTGCGGGTATTCTGCGAGATCCACAATTTTTATACCATTTCTCAAAGCTGCAAAATGTGCCTGATATGAACTCGGAATTCCATAGATTTTCATTCCTTCATTTTTTATTTTTTCTCCGAGCATGTTAAGAAAGACTTCAACAGTTGTACCACTCCCAATCCCCAAAACTGTTCCATCTTTTATTAAATTAAGGGCAAGCTTAGCAGCGTTTATTTTCCCATTCATCAATCCACCCCCTGAATACTCTATAGTCGATCTTCGCAGTGACGTCGAGAGATATCGGAGTAATAGATATGTAACCACATCTTAGAGCATGGATATCTGTACCTTCCTCAGCATCCTCTATCTCTTTGCCGTTGATCCAGTAGTAATCTCTACCCCTCGGATCGTACCTTTTCTCTACCCGGGTAATGTACATTCTTCTAGCAAGTCTCGTAAATGCAATCTTTCCGTTTGGATTCGATGGGATGTTGATGTTGAAGACGTCAACATTTACATCACTCTCAACAACCTTTTTTGCAATCCACTTTAAAAAATCTGCTGCATAGCTAAAATCCTGTGCTGAATTGAGTCCAAATTTATGCTCCTCCGGCATCTCTAAAGATATTGCTATTGCTTTACTTCCCTGAGTAGCTGCTTCTAAGGCTGCGCATACTGTACCAGATGTTGTTACAGCTTCAGTACTAAGATTTTCACCAAAATTTATCCCACAAACTGTTAGATCTGGTACTTCGCCGATTATTTCATGTATTCCAATTATAACGGAATCTGTCGGCGTACCACTGACAGCTACAACTTCCAAACCATCTATCCTTACTCTCGATATCCTTATAGGAGTCATTATTGAAATACTTCTTCCAACTCCACTCATCTGCATAACTGGAGCTACAACGTAAACTTCTCCAAGATCTTTTAATGCATGATATGCAGCCCTAAGTCCTTCAGAGTATATACCATCATCGTTCGTCAGCAGGATCTTCATGTTCCATTGAAAAATTGCTCTGAGTATATAATACTGGTTGCCCTCAAATTTCTGAACCCAATAGATATTCAATCGATTACATAAAAATTGTTCGCAGCAGAAAAGATTTATAAGCACACATCTTTGTTTAGTATTGCATGGAGTTCAGAGTAGTAATCTCAGACCCAAGCACTGGAAAAGCTTACCAGAAGGTAATAAGTGGAGCCAACGCCAACAGGTTAATAGGAAAGCAGATAGGAGACGTGATAAGTGGAACAATTGTGGAACTTCCGCCAGACTACGAACTAAAGATTACTGGAGGAACAGACAAAGATGGATTTCCAATGAGGCCGGATTTGCCTGGATCTGCAAGGAGAAAGTTGCTACTTTCAGGGGGAGTAGGGTATAATCCAAAAGAAAAAGGCATAAGAAGAAGAAAATCCGTAAGGGGAAGAGTGATCTCCAAAGACACACTCCAGATCAACATGGTAGTAGTGAAACACGGTAAAATTCCACTTGAGGAGATATTCAAGAAATAATGGGCGTTTTGGAGAATAAAAAAAGGGCTAGGATTTTTTATAAATACTTTTCCAAGATCTACGATTACGTCAACCCGATTTTTTACGCTGGAGAGATGAGAGAAAAAGTTGTTGAGATGGCAGAAATAGACAAAAACGACCTAATTCTTGAAGTTGGCTGTGGTACAGGGTATACAACTGCTGGAATTGCATTAAAAGTTCCGCAGGAAAATATAGTAGCAGTAGATATAACTCCACAGCAAATTGAAAAAGCTCAAAGAAAGCTCAAAAAAGTAAACTACTTCCTTGCCGATGCAGAAAATTTACCTTTCAAAGACAAAGTATTTGATGCTAGCATTTCAGCTGGAAGTATTGAATATTGGCCAAATCCAGAAAAGGGTATAAAAGAGATGGCAAGAGTTACCAAAAGTGGAGGAAGAGTCGTTATCTTAGCCCCGAGGAAACCTGACAACTTCATAGCAAAAAAATTTGCAGAACTTATAATGCTATTTCCTACAACCCAGCAATGCGTAGAATGGTTCAAACGTGCTGGGCTTAGAAACATAAAATATATCGAAACCGGACCCTACAGCTTTTGGAGTAAGCTAGTTATCATAATAGCTGGTGAGGTCCCATGAGTAGAGTCAAATATATCGGCCCAATTATGCTTGATGAACCAGAAAAATTCGACTTCGACGAATTTGTCAGACAGGCAGTAGCTCTAGAAGCTGAAAGGCTGTTCTACTACAACGGCAAGCTGTACCTCATTGATTACGATACTCTACATGGAATAGTTGGAGATGAGTTCATTGTTGTGGAGATAATCACGTACGCATCCTTCTCAGAGGTTGGAGAATTTAGAGGATGGGTTGTATACTACGGAAACGACGATATTGCCGACTACGTCTCAAAAATAAAGGATATTAGAGGAGATATGACGATAATCCCTGTCATAA
>CAYZIW010000001.1:49289-102466 GCA_964478605.1 uncultured archaeon
AAGAACGGCTGACAGGTTTATAAGAAAAATCGAGGAGTCGATAAACAAAAACAGATTCATTGACTTTGCCGGAGGAAAAAGTCAGCGACGGTTTTAGCTAAAACATCAAATTTACCAAAATAGAAGTGATCTGTATCCAGCTTTATCATCTCTTTCGGATCCGAAGATCTTTCGTATAATTCTAAAGTCACTTTCTGAGAAACTACTTGGTCTTTTATCGCAACTACGAACAACTTCGGTACCTTCACGTCTGCAAATTCTATCAGATCTATTGAAGGTAGCGGAGAAATGTAGCATGCAGCGCTTGAGTACTCTGCAACATTCGACGCTACTAAGCTACCAAAGGAATATCCTGCTACACCTACAAAATCGTGCCTGCTTTTTAAATAAGCCAAACATTTTTTAGCATCTTCTACCTCTCCACTACCACCCCTATATGGTTTTGAATAATCAAACCTAAGAACGCTAAAGTTTTTTCTCGTCAACTCTTTACTGATCCTCTCGAGGCGGATGTCGTACATGCTGCCACCAAAAAGTGGATGTGGAGCACACAGGAGTACTGCATTCTTGCCTCTAACTTCGTATATTGCTCTTACGTTGTCTATAAGCACTTCCGCCATAAGCTCACCTATGTAACATTTGAGCATCAAGAATTTAAGCAATTCTGCAAGAGGTTAATTAATGATCAGTACCCCCGAAATTTGGGCGGAATTCTTTGAAAGATACTACAAAGAGGAGTTGAACAGGCTCGCTTACAAGATAAAAACCGGGGGAGATGGTAGATCTTTGTATGTAAACGTTGTTCGAGATCTGCTTATCTTTCAGGAGGGAAAACTAGCTGAAGAATTGTTAGAAAAGCCCGATTTAGTCTACGATCACGCCGTTAAAGGGTTGATGAGTACCTCAAATATATATGGGATAGCCTTAGAAGGTTGCAGACCAAGATTTTATTCACTACCAACCGCAAAGAGGGTCCTTGTAAGAAACTTAAGGGCCGAACATATAGGCAAATTCGTTGCAATAGAAGGGATAGTTAGGAAGGTTACTGAAGTTAGGCCGAGGATAGTTGAGGCGGCTTTCGGCTGCACAAACTGCGGAAGCATAAACATGGTACCTCAGGAAGAAAGTCAACTAAGGATGCCCTTCGAATGCAGTAAATGCAGTTCAAAGAGGTTCATCTTTCTGCCAGAGAACAGCGTTTCGGTGGATAGTCAGAGAGTAAAAATTCAAGAGTATCCAGAAAATTTGCGTGGTGGAGAGCAACCGCAGAGCATTGATGTCGTTCTTGAGGGAGATTTAGCTGGAATTATAAATCCTGGAGACAGAGTTATTGTAAATGGCATCGTTAGAGCTAAGCCGCGAACTGTTCAAAAGAAACTCGTACATATGGATTTATATATTGATGGAAATTCTATAGAAATTCTGAGGCAGGAGTATGAGGAATTTGAGATCACCGAAGAAGATAAGCAAAAAATACTGAAGATTGTAAAAGATGGGGATATTTACCAAAAAATAGTAAGATCGATTGCTCCATCCATCTACGGTCATGAAGATGTTAAGCTCGCGATAGCCTTGCAACTTTTTGGTGGTATTCCAAAAAAGCTTCCGGATGGTACAGAGATAAGAGGGGATATTCACGTTCTTTTAGTTGGTGACCCTGGAGTTGCAAAGTCTCAACTTTTACGTTACATTCATAAAATCGCTCCAAGGAGTGTATACACTACTGGAAAAGGTACAACTACTGCTGGTTTAACAGCGACGGCCGTGAGAGATGAAGTTGATGGAAGATGGACTCTTGAAGCTGGGGCACTTGTTTTGGCTGATAAAGGCATAGCACTTGTTGATGAGATAGACAAGATGCGCAAAGAAGACCACTCCGCCCTGCACGAGGCGCTTGAGCAGCAAACGATTAGCATAGCCAAAGCAGGAATAAATGCGATTCTAAGAGCCCGTTGCGCGTTGCTTGGAGCTGCAAATCCAAAGTATGGTAGGTTTGATCGTTTTACTCCGCTAGCTGAACAAATCGATCTCACACCAACTCTGCTTTCAAGGTTCGATCTAATATTTTTGATGACGGACGATCCAGAGGAAAGCAGAGATAGGGCGATAGCGAAACATATTCTAGATGCACATCAACTTGGAGAGATGCTGGAAAGAAAACGAAATCTAACTTTAGAATACAGCGAAGAGACGTTAAAAGCAAAATCGAAGAAGATAGAGCCCGCAATAGATCCTGATCTGTTGCGAAAATACATAGCCTACGCTAAAAAAACTGTATTTCCAGTCCTTACGGAAGAGGCGAAGAGAGCTATAGAGGAGTACTACGTCTCGTTGAGATCGAAAGTTAAAGAAAATTCGCCAGTCCCAATTACAGCAAGGCAGCTTGAAAGCATCATAAGGCTCTCCGAAGCTTCAGCAAGAATGAGACTAAGTGATAGAGTTGAATTAGAAGATGTAGAGAGGGTTATCGCCTTGATGGAGCGTTGTTTAGCTCAAATTGCTGTAGATCCCGAAACAGGACAGTTTGATATAGATTACGCCTTCAGTGGAACTTCTAAAAAGCAGAGAGATAGAATAATGATTGTGAAGCGAATAGTGGAAGAATTAGAAAGCAAAACCGACTTTGGTGCTCCCGAAGAGGATGTTCTAAATGAATGTGAGGCAGAAGGAATAGATAGAGAGAAGGCAAAAGAAGCTATAAGAAAACTCAAACAATTTGGCGAACTTTACTCCCCAAGACCCGGTTTTTATAAAGTGATCTCAAAAATTTGAAAACTTTTATATTTGGCTGAGTGTAAGAAAGGTGATGACATACAGAACTGGTATAGTTCCACTGGACATGCAACTAAACGGTGGAATCCCCAAGGGAAAAGTCGTATTAATTTTCGAGGAACCGGGCGCGGGAGCTGAAGTATTTTCTTACCATTTTGCCGCTGAGGGCGCTCGAATTGGTGACAAGGTGCTTTACATCACCACTGAAGAGTCCGAAGATGAAACAAGAGAAGTCATTGAAAAATACTTTGGATTGAAAGGAGAAGAGTGGGAGTATATCACTATCTTGAGTATTCAGTCAAACAAAGAGCCTAAAGCCAAAGATTACTTAAAAAGAACAATATACGACGCCATATCTGGAATTAAAACAATCATTTTAAATGAAGAATTCCAGAGGGTGATCATAAACGATCTTATATATTTTCTCAAAAACTACGAAGTCAACGACATAATGAAATTCATCGACTTTTTAGCTGAGGAGGCAAAAAAGAGGGGTTTTGCAGTTCTAGTGCTTACAACAAAGGGAATATTTGATACACAATTCGAAATCCTGATGAAACGCCGAGTAGACATAGTTTTTGACCTTTCCCTCAAAGAGGTCGAAAATGAACTTCAGAGAAGATTGAAAATCATAAAATTAAAGGGTATGCAAGTTCCAAAAGCTATTCTCAGATATGAATTAACAGATAAGGGAATCAAAATGGAGTCCGTGATGAGAGTGCTATGAGGATCATTTTCGGTGAAGTTTTTGTGGAAGATCCTGGATATTTCACAGAACTTGCAACATTTATAGATTCAAAGTACGTGATCGATCTCGAAACTGTAAAGTTCGCTGCCGAGAAAGCCTTAAAAGCTTGGAATAGAGGGGAAAAAATTTCTAAGAGTTTAAGTTTAGAAGTACTGCTGTATTACGCAGCAACAAGACAGATAAAAGATGCTGCAAAGCTCGGTATCAAGAAAGGTCTGAAGAAGTACGCTGTAGTTTTGTTCAATGAAGAGGATAGATCTAGAGTAAACATAAGAGAGCTCAACTTCAAACCGGAATACGACATCGAGGCCGTTATGAAGCATTATGAGATCTCGAAAGAGGAGCTCGAAATCGTTGGAGTTGAGAAGATATCGATGCTTGTAAGAGAGAGAATAGCTCTTTTTTCGGTGTTTAAAGAATGAAAGCAAAAGCTTATGCAGCGGGTACAATTTTAAACGCCCTTGCTACTGGAATTGGAGCTGCTTTTGGAGTAGATCTGAAGTTAGAGGTAGATTTGGTAATTTGCAATGATCTTAAACAATCTATAGTTGTATCTAAAGGTGCCGAATTTAGAAGTGCGCTTGTAGATGAAATTTGCGGAATTTTTGGGTTAAATGCGAAAGTTTTCGTTGAAAGTGAGATACCTCAAGGAAGTGGATTAGGGAGTAGTAGTGCCCTCGCAAATGCTTTAATAGTTGCAATATGCAAGGCGAAAAAAATCAGATTAAGCGAAGAGGAGATACTTAAAATTAACGCTAAAGCTTCTTTAAAAGCAGGAGTTAGCTATACAGGTGCTTTAGATGATGCTGCTGCATCACTTCTCGGAGATTTTCTTGTTACAGACAACTACAACATGAAGATCTTAAGAAGACGACGTTTCGAAGGTTACTCGACAGTTTTAATTCCAAGATTCAAGAGGGGGAAAATCGATTTCGATTTAATAAGAAGTAGAGGTGAAGAAATGAAAAATGCTGTTAAATTTGCATTAGATGGAAATTTTTACGAAGCTATGGTTGAAAATACAAGATTCTATTGCAAATTCATCGGCTATCCAGTAGAAATAGCAGAATTAGGTTGGAAGAAAGGAATATGTTGCGGTCTATCTGGAAATGGACCATCCTACTGTGGATTCGGAAGTAAAAGCGAGATGGAAGAGCTAGCAGATCTCTGGAAAGATTTCGGAGAAGTAATTGTCAGAAAATTACCTTCAAAACCTGCAAACGATTAAACATTCCTCCTCATCCTCAACCACTTTCCAAGTTCCTCTTTCGAAACAAAACCGTGCTTTTCATAGAATTTTATTGCTAAATAATTTTCTTTTCCAACCCATAGTTCTACAACTTTTCTCCCTCTACTTTTTGCATATTCAAGTGCGTTTTCTAAGAGCTTTGAACCTATCCCCCTATTTCTAAACTCTGGCAACACAAAGATCTCGTGTATTTCCCCAACCTTGTGCATTTCAAAGATACTTATCCAGTTTACATCACAAGCTACAAAACCTAAAACACTTTTTGAATCCTCAGCCACCATAAAACCCTCTGGATCTCTCTTTAAAAGCCACTTAAAATAATTCTTCACACTTTTTTCATCTCTATATGCATAGTTCTCTAGTCCCCTGTAAGCTTTCTTATATGCCTCGACAAAGATATTTAAATCGCTAACACTTACTTTTCTAACCTCCACATAGAAAATTTTATACCTCAAGTTTTAAATTGTTCACGATGTTGCTGAAGAAACTGGTAGAGATAAGATCCAAAAGCGGGAATGAAGAAGAGATAAAAAACTTTGTTGCCGACTATCTGGAAAGGTTGGGGTATGAAGTTTATGAAGATGAGCAATTTATTGCTACAAATCCGGAAAAAAGATTGATAGTCGCAACACATCTAGATACCGTCAGTTTCAAATCCGAATTTTACACAGATGATGTTTACGCTTATGGCACAGGAGTTGCAGATGCCAAAGGTAGCGTTGCAGCTATGCTTCAAGCCGCTGAGAAAGGTGTAAATTACACTCTAGCTTTTTTCTGCAATGAAGAGGAGGGTGGAAGCGGTTCAGCCAGTTTTATCAAAAAATGGAAGTGGGGGGAATACGCTTTGGTAATGGAACCAACGCAGCTAAAGATTGCCTCCAAACACTATGGCTGCATTGAAGCAGAAATTTTAGTAAAAGGTTTAGCTGCACATGCCTCAATGCCGGAATATGGAAGAAATGCAATCGAAATAGGATGCAAAGTTATCTCAGAACTTAGAAAGAAC
Organism: uncultured archaeon; assembly: GCA_964478605.1. Lineage (GTDB taxonomy): Archaea > Halobacteriota > Archaeoglobi > Archaeoglobales > Archaeoglobaceae > WYZ-LMO2. The sequence goes on from CAYZIW010000001.1 coordinate 55,065, forward strand.
TTCAGAGTGACTATATTCAAAATTGAAGGTGGAACTGGTGAATACGTTGTCCCTGATCTATGTAAAATCCGCTTCGATGTATTAACAGAACCGGAGGAGGACGCTTTAGAGAAATTAAAAAATTTTGAAAAATTTGGAGAACTAAAAATCTTTGAAGTTCATAAGGGCTTTTACAGCAAAAAAGTATCTGAGATTCTAGAAAAAGCGATCAAAGCTGCTGGATACGAGGTTGAATACACCTACATGCCCTCATGGACCGATGCCATAAATTTAAGCAAAAGGTACGACTGTGTAGTTTGGGGACCTGGAGATTTAAGCTTATGCCACACCGAATTTGAAAAAATCAAGATCTCAGATATCGATGCTGCTACCAAAGTGCTATTAAAGCTCAACAATTTCGTAGATTGAATGAGCAATTTCGGGATGCACAAAACAAAGTGTACCAACAATTAAAGGATGCTGGATCAAATAAATGATCAACGAATTTCTTCCAATAGTAGCCAATGGATCAAGCAATTTAAATTTTACAGAATTTTTAAAAAATTCTTTTGTTTTATTCCCAAAATACAAACCGACAAGCATAATTCCAAACCAAGGCAGTAGGGGATAATAGTCGAGCGTCGAGAAGTTCTTAGGCCTGATGCCTATCCAAAGAAGAAAGTAAGTGTCTAAACTTGTCAACTGCAGCCAAATTCCTAAGAAAAATAAAAGAATTCCAAAAATCAATGCCAATTTCGGCATTTTCACAAATGGAACTGATAAAAGTGTTGCTACTGCAAAGAAATGTATTATCCCAAAATAAACCGGCTGCTCAGCAAAAAGTGCAAAAGTTAGGAAGCTTATAGAGATCGCTATTAAAGACAACTTAGCAACTTTTCGCAGTATTCTTTGAAAACTTTTGTAAGCTAGAGCCATTGTCAGGCCAGAGATAAAAATGAACATCCCACCTATAAAGCGAGGAAAAAGGAACCAAAAAGTACCTTCGAGATCCAATAGCCCAAAGAACTGTGCATCAAAAAAGAAGTGGTATATAAGCATTAGTAAGACTGCAAAACCTCTAAGAAGGTCGAGTTTCCAAAACCTCACCTGAAATATCTCAGATCTTCGTCGCTCTTCCATTGTTGTACTGTTATTTCCTGCATTTCCCTGATCTGCGCAATTATCTTCTCCATTTCCTTTGCTCTCTCTTCAAGTGCCTCTTTCGATACCTTCAAACTGAGTATCTTTGATAGAACATCCAAAACAGCTTTTGCGCTTTTTGGGTCGATCATGTAACCAGAAGTTACTCCCATTAGACAAACAGCCTCGATGTTCTCTAAAGCAGACATCCCTAAAAGAAGACCAGCAGCACCTATTATCCCTCCCCCAGGCTCACCAGGTTCAAATTTGACTCCATATTTTTTGAACTCTTCAACCAATTCTGGCTTGTTTGCGGCTCCAATTACATAAGGTTCCTCCACTAACCTTCCTATTCCGAAACCCCCTAAGGTAAAGATCCTCTTAACTCCAAAACTTTTTGCAATATCTATGTAGGCATTTGTTAACTCAAAATGACCTTCGTTACTTATGCTCTGAAAATCTCCAACAAGTATCAAAAGATCCGGAGCTTCTCCATTAGATTTCCAAGCGTAAACTTCGTTTATTGGCATCCTTACTGTACCATCCTCCAGAACCATAACCTGTGGTGGGAAATAGTGGGAATAGATCCTCACCACCAGTTCGGCTTTTAGTTCCTTAACAAGATGATCCGCTACAAGTTTGCCTACATGCCCTATCCCTGGCAAACCTTCGATAAAAACCGGATCTTTTAGTCCTACTTCTTCGGGTTTTTTTACATATCTAACATCAACCTTCTTTAGCATCTGACCACCTCCTGAAAGCAAAGAACCCAACTTCTTTTCTTAATTTTCTCCTATATTTCCCGTAGTGATCCTCGGGAGAAAACTTTGGCGGTATAGGCATGTAAGTTTTTGAATTACAATATGGACAAAACTCCTTGAGAGTGTATTTTCCGCAATTTCCGCATTTTCGCATTTCAACCCTCATACAGCTTCTCTTACAAATTTACAATCACAACCAAGTTTTTTTGCATCTTTCAAAGCTGTATCAATTGCTCTCTTAAGAGAGTTTTCAGCGGTCTTGTAATCTTCGGCCGTAATTATTATCCTGTACCTTGGTGCCCCTACGTACTGTATCTTCACCTCAACATCATTCAAGACTTCCTTCACATCCAAAAGTATAGACTTAATTCTGTCTATTCCATCAGATGCTGGACACTTTATTTCAAAATAACCTCTCACCTTAACTTTTGGCGGTTTTATGTTCTCCCTTGCAATAGAGGCCATCTCCTTTGCTATCTCTTCCCCTACTAGAGGTACTAGAACTTCGTAACCTTCAAAAGCTGCCTCTTCGAAAGCAGCATACACAGAATCGTATTCTTTTTGAATTTTCTTTCCTATTTTCTCAAGTTCGCTTCTATCTATTTTCAACTTTTCCCCAATTATCTCCAACCATTTGAATGCTTTTAACTCATTCTTCCATTCAATAAGCTTTTCTCTTCTCTGTCTTTCGTTCACATCCTTTATAGATAAGTCTATATGTCCTCTCTTCTTGTTTACATCGAGAACTTTGCATATAACCTTCTGCCCTTTTTTGACGTGGTCTCTAATATCTTTTATCCATCCAGACGCAACCTCACTGATGTGTACCATTCCTTCCTTGTTTTCGTACTCATCGAGTGATATGAAAGCCCCAAAATCTAAAACCTTTTTCACAGTGCCTATAACTATGTCTCCTTTTGAAGGATAGCCGCTCCTTTTAATTATCAGCCTCTCCTCTTCCATCCTTTTTGAGTAACCCCTACATGAATTTAACTCTTCCGCAATAAAAACTTGAGAAAATAGTTTATTAAGTCCAAAGAGAGAGAACATACTAAATGAAGGTTGCGGTTGTCTTTGATGGTGCAGGAACTCTGGCAAAGATATTGAGATCAATAAAAGAGATTGACACTGGAAGATTTCTTTGTCAAAAACAGACCGTAGATATTGTAGATGAGAAAAAAGGTAGGGCGCTTTTTATAATAAAAGATGATCCCTTAGAAATTTTATGCAAAGAGGATTCAGAAAAACTGATCTCGGAATTTTTATATAATATCGATTTCGGTGTTTCCTACTGCAACCCTCCTATAAACGCAAAAGCAGTTTTTAATGATAAAAAAGCAAAAGTAAGAGAGCTAAAAGAGCCATTATCTAAGTTAATCGAACGGAATGCCGAGATGGACTTTGGAAGTGCGTTAGTTGTAGATACCTACAACTCGAAGATTGAGTACACTATCGCCACAGCTGGAGTGCTGTTTCCCGAAGTAGCTGAAACTATAGAAAAACTAAAATCTATGGGAATCGAAGTTTTCATAGCCTCTGGGGACAGAAAGGGATTTGTAAAAAAGTTAGCTAAGCTTACAGGAGTTGATGAGAAAAACATAGTTCCTGAAGCCCATCAAGGTGTAAAAAAGAAGTTGATAAAGGAATTAAAAAGTAGAGGTTACTTTACGATCATGGTAGGCGACGGTTCGAACGATGTCCCTGCAATGCTTGAAAGCAATTTAGCTGTAGCGACCTTACAGAATGGATATGCCTCACCAAGATGTTTAGAAGTTGCACATATTAGGATTTCGAACATTAAGGAAATTCTAGGCATCTGCAAGAACTTAATCTGATCGCCATCCAACTTCTTCAACATTAAATACGGGGCCATCTTTACAAACTAGAAGACCATTTTCTAAGCTACATGAACCACAAACTCCAAATCCACACCTCATGTACCTTTCAAGGGAAACTTCATAACTTTTCTTTGGAAGAAAAGGTTCGAAGAGTTTCCAAACCGCTTTCATCATCTCCTCTCTTCCACAGCAGTAAACTCTCTCGTATTTTTTAAGATCCAAACATCTAAGTGCATCAATTACCGTTCCCTTCAGTCCAAAGCTACCGTCTTCTGTTGCGTAGACGCAGTTCTTAAATCTAAAGACTATTTCATCTGAATTTTTCACCCCATAAACAAAATCTACATCGTTATGTTCACTTACAACGTCGTATAGAAACTTCAAGGGAGCAACACCTACACCTCCAGCAATCATTAAGATTTTCTTGTTCTTTGGCAATGTGAAGGGTCTTCCAAAAGGCCCTCTTAACCCTAATATATCAAATTTTTTGTTCACCAATGCATTACTTGTTTCGCCAACAGACTTTACAACGACTGAATTCTCTGTAGCAAGGCTAAGAGGGATCTCTTCATAGCCAAAGACGTTTAACATTATAAACTGTCCCGGAAAAGCTTTAAGTGCAGGTTTGAATTCTATATGAGCAATCTTTTCATTGAACTTCCTAAACTTTGAAACTCTAACCACAAACATACTTTCAACTTATCGTACGGCTATAAATCTCTTCCAAATGTTGATGATTACAGTGATTATAGCGATAATTGTTATAATAAAGAAAAAATTTATATTCTTTAATTGTAAAGAACTATCAATTACAGGAGGTGTCGGAAATGGAAAAGAGAGACAAAAAGGAAGTTGAAGCAGTATTTAGAAAAGTTAGAATTTATGGAGGATAATTTTTTGGATCGTATTAAATATTTTATCAAATTATCTGCAGATCCGCCAACGATAGTTTATCCTTACCCCCTAATACCTGTTTTTGTAAGTATATATTCAGAAAATTTGGCAAGCTTTTTGATTCTAATAATTTATTCCGCCTTGATATGTTCAGCAGCAAATTTATGGAACCACTTAAATGATGTTGAGGAAGATCAAAGTTCGGGATCAAGAGATTCGAGGATCCTTATCGAAAGAAAGAAAGAGGTTATTTTGACCGTTATTATTCTTTACTCTTTATCTTACTTAATTGCCCAAATGCTAAGCTCGGGATTACTGGAGAAGGTTCTAGCGCTGGTTCCGATATTACTCACGTGGCTATACTCAGACAAAATTTTAATATATAAATTTTTAAAATTTAGATTGAAAGAGCATTACATTGGGGAGATAGTTACTTACTTGGCCGTATTTTTAACTTGTACGTTAATTTTGTTCTTGATCGCAGGAGAAATAAACTCCAAAAACATCCTCATCTCCTTCATCCTCACAATTTTTTACCTTTCCATCATAGTTCTGAAAGATCTGAAGGATCTATCTACTGACGAATCTTTCGGGTACAAGACCTTTGCTGTAGCTTTCGGAGCGGAGAACACAATTAAGATCTCTACAATTCTAAACGCTGTTTACTACTTTGCTTTATTCGGATATGCAATCCGATTCGACGCAAAACTACTTCTAGCAATACTTCCAGTTTCTTTCTTGATCTACTTTATCTTCAGAATGCGAAGATTAGAATGGAAGATCAGTCTAGAGGATGTGGGTCTGATAAAAGCTTACGTTTTCTCCTATATATCCTCGATCGTCCTACTGAGTATGGCGTCAATAATAAATGTTTCTATATTTCTATAGAAACTACATTTCTTGTTAAGCTACTGAATATTCCCTCCTCAATCTCTGTGAAGTAGTTTCTTTTAGGCTTGAAAGATGCTGCAGGAGAGAGAACAAAAATTCCGAAACTTTCTTTCATACAATCTTTCAACTCTACAACGTTTCTTTCATATATAAGGAGATAGTTCTGGTCCAAAAAAGCGATATCGAAGTGGTCATCCAGAAAGCTACATACCTCTGGAACGAGGTACCTATTTACCTCACTCAAAGTAAAAACCCCCAACTTTTCAAAATAATTCGTATTATATAAAGATGGATAAATATTTGTACCTATATCAAAAATTCCAAGAAATGCAAAACCTCCCTTCTTGCTAAACATCCAAAGACCTTGAGGAGTTGCGCCCACAAAATCTCCCTTGTTAACTTCTCCAACGAAGTTTTCTGCCTTAAAAGCTCTATTACCAAAGGCAAACTCAACTAACGTCTTCCCATCTACATAACCTATAGCAACATCTTCACTTTCAAATTCTACTGGTTTTGCATATCCAGTTTCCCTTTTCAGTATTTCTAGGTTCTCTTCAAAAGTATTCCCACGTTCAGGAAACGTGTCTGTATAATTTAGAGATTTTAAATCACTGAACTTTATCCTTAGGAGCCCTCTTCCAATCTTCTCACCATTGTAGGCCAATATTGGTGAACTCCACTTGAATTCGAGCGGGAAAAGGTTAAGAGAAACTGTAGCTTCTTCTCTATCCCTAAAAGGTCGGAGGATATCATTAATTGGATATACAACTTTGTCGCGCAAAAGCTTAGCAACCTTTGCGAGTGCAAATTTCTGACCTTTTTTATACAAATTATAGTACCTTCTTTCCTTCAACAAAGTTGCAAGCGCAGACACTCTACTACTCAAATACACTGTGGGATATATCAAAAGACTAAATTTCCCACTCTTTGAAGCTTTCAACTTTTTACATACTTCATCAGCACCACCAAAATACTTCTCAACTTCAACCTTTTCGTCGATCAACCAAACTAAACCCCCCCTCGTCCACACGCCAGTTCGCGTAACAAAGCCCTCCACTGGTACAGCTATGCTATCACACTTTACAATCCTTGAAAAATCCTTGAAATAGTCAATTAAACTTGGAGTTAGGAAAAAGATAGCTAGATTAGAGTCTTTCGTTTTTATTTTCCTCTTTAAATCTTCCAAAGCTGAATTCTTCTCTGGAAAAGCTGTATACTCAAACTCAGACATGTCTTAAAAACTCGTTTCTGATTGTTGATATATCTATCCTAAGCTTGTATATCGATATCGTGTCGTCAGCTAGGACTGTAAGAACAAGCGATTTTGATAAAGGTTGCAGAAACAACCTATAGCTTGATATTTTAATCTCTGCCTCACTGAGCTGTCCATTTTCCAAGTAATACAAGAGAATCTTCACCTGTTCTTCGAGCCAGTGTAGGATATCCATAACTCCCCTCCTTTTTATGTCTACAAAGATCGGTGTACCGTCTATGCGGTATATTGCTACAAAAGCTATTCCTTCGTCAAGTATCAGCGGTTTCAACAACTCTTTAATCTGTTCTCTCATATCAACCTTCTTCTAATTTTTTGGATCTCTTCCGGCTTTAAAATACCATCTTTGCAGTATCTGTATAACTTTTCTTTCGTAGAGTCTGACAAGGGTAGATCGCTTAAATCAACTTCAAAACCTTCACATCTCTTTTCCTCAACAACCAAACCCACACCCTCCAAAATAGAGTAAGGAAAAACACTGTTAAGATGAGGAGACATCCTATGCTTTATAACTCTTAAAGTTCTACTGTAAGCCTCACCATATCCAACATTTTTAAGCTGAATTACACAGTCCGCTAAAATCAGTGGAACGTCTACCTCTTTACCAGCAGTTCCAAAAAAAGGTTCTTCTACTGTGATTAAAGCTGTTCCACTTTCTCTTAATGTTTTATATAACCAATTAACTTCATTTCTCGCTCTGGATGTTTCCAAACTCGCAACGAGTGGTGTAAAAGAATCTATTACTATTCTCATATCTTTTCCAGTTATAAATTTCACAAGCTCGCTATCTATAAAAGAATCCTCAACTTGAAACCTTCCTACCTTTAAAAGTCCATCGCTTATCTTTTCCTCAAGTTTCCAACCCATTGAACGAGCTATTCTTAGAAAATCTTTTACTTCAAGATCAAACGAAATATAAACTGCCTCCTGATTATCTTCAATACCCTGAAGAAGATACTGTATCGAAAAAATTGTTTTTCCGCATCCAACAGTTCCGAGTACGACATTCACTGTATTCTTTACAAAACCGCCTGAAACTAGTTCATCTAAACCGAAGATGCCAGTTGGAATTTTTAGCATAGACTTAATGAGCTATTAAAGATAAAAAAGTTTAGTTGATAGGTGATCATCGTGCACAGTAGATTCACGTTAACCTAAAAATTGAAAAGCTATATCCCTACGAAACCAATTTATTCATAACTATTCAAGTTTTATCGTGAGAAGAAACATCGACTACATAAAAAATGTTGGAATACCCAGAATTATCGAAGTTTCAGAGTATGCAAGAAAAAATGTTCGAAACGTTGTTGAGAATTTGGCAAGATCATCTGCTTTGTTGTTAACCGGAAAGAACGTTTATGATAATGTAACTAAAAAGATAGAAGAAAAACTCGAGGGTTTGCTATATAAGACTGCCTTCGTCGGCGAAGCGAGTATGAAAGAAGTTCAAAGAATAAAGTTTGAACTCGAACCGGAGGAGATAGACATCGTTGTTGGTGTAGGTGGTGGTAGAGTGTTAGACGTTGGAAAGGTATTGTCTACAGAGCTGGACGTTCCTTTTATAAGTGTACCATCAACAGCTTCTCACGATGGGATAGCTTCACCCATTGCAAGCTTCAAAGAAAATGGCAAACCAACATCGATTTCAACAAATCCTCCAGCTGCCGTTATTGCGGATATAACGATTATTAGGAACAGTCCAATTAGATTGATCAGAAGCGGTTATGGTGATCTGATTTCTAATACAACCGCAGTAAAAGATTGGATACTCGGAAAAGAGAAAAAGGAAGAAGAATACAATGAAGTAGCAGCATCAACAGCCTTAATGCCTGCACAACTGCTTTTGAAAGAAGCTGAAGTTCTAGATTTTAAAAATCCATACCATTTATCCCTACTCGTAAAAGGCTTAATACTTAGCGGCGTTACTGTTTCAATATTTGGTAGCAGCAGGCCAGTAAGTGGATCCGAACATAAATTTAGTCATGCTATCGACTATTTAGGTTATGGGAACGGACTACATGGAGAACAGGTTGCGATAGGTACTATATTAATGGAGTACTTCCACGAAAAAGCTTACGGAACTGGAAATTGGGAATTAATAAAAAAATCTTTAGAAAAAGTAAGAGTGCCGACAAACGCAAAAGAAATAGGGATTACAAGAGAACAAATGATCGAAGCTTTAATGTACGCGAAGAAGATTAGAAGGAAGAGATACACAATTCTCGAAGATCTAGATCCAAAAAAGGAAGACTTCGAGATAGCTATAGAAAAAACCGGAATTGTCTAGCTATGGAAGTTGTTGAATTGCTCAAAGAACTCGTAAAGTTCGATACAAGAAATCCTCCCGGGAAAACTTCTGAAATAGCTGAATATATAGCAAACATATTTAGCTCATACAACTGCAGATTTTACGAAAAGGTTGATGGAAAAACGAACTTAGTGGTTGAAATTAACAAAGGAAAGCCGACTTTGATGCTAAATTCGCATCTCGACACAGTTCCAGCTGAAGATATACTGCTAAATCCAATAGTAGTAAATGGAAAGCTGTATGGAAGAGGAAGTTGCGACGCAAAAGCCAGTGTGGCAGCGATAATTTCTGCAGCACTTAAAGTTCAGCCTGAATGCGGATTAAAAATCGCATTCACGGCAGATGAGGAAGTTGGAGGCGCGAATGGGATGGGATACGTTTTTCAAAGGGATCCAGCTGATGCGGTAATAATAGGTGAACCTACGGGATTAAATTGCGTTGGAGTTCTTCAGGCAGCAGTTATAGCGCTGGACATAGATTTTAAGGGAAAAAGTGGTCATTCTGCATTCCAAAATGCTGAGTATGGTGCAATATTCAAAGCAGCGAAGTACATCAGTGAAAAGGTTAAAGAATTTGAAATGCTAAAAGGTGATTACTCCGACTACAAAGAATTTTTTGCTTCTTTAGGATTTGAATTTTCTCTAAAAAGTTGGGAGGCCGTTTTTAACCCTGCAATTATTCAGGGTGGTGTAAAAAGGAATGTAGTAGCAGAAAGCTGCAAGATAAAGGCAGACATTAGATTCGCTCCGTGGCTAAGTTCTGAAGGTATAAAGTTGTCTCTAAAAAGATTTGACGATGTAGATTACAGAGTTGAAGGTTTTTTGCCACCATATGGTGTTAAATATGACAACGTAAAGCTAGAAGACGATATAAAAATGCTAAAACTTCTCGAGAACGTCGTGAGATCTTTTGGTACAACTCCAAAAGCTTTATTTTCACTTGGAGTAGGGGACACTAGACACGTTAGAAAGCACGGAGTTCCAGCTTTTTACTATGGCCCTAACGGTGGAAATATGCACGCAGAAAATGAATTTGTAAGAATAGATGAACTTAAAAATTTCGTAGATGCCTATATAGATATAATAAATAAATTTCAGAAATTTTTCAGAAAGTCCTAAGTTTGTTTTCTATTACAAGCTGCGTGATCTTGGTAATATTACCCAACATCTCCTCTGCTATCTCCTTGGCTCTTCTTTCTATTGCATCAAACTGGGATCTCTCTTTGGGTAGAACTTGGATGTTCAAGGCGAGAGGATCATTTATTGGGTAGCCTATTCTACTCAAAATCTTCACATAGACTTCTCTTATCCCGTCTACCTCCTCGTAGCATCTGTTTGCTAGTAGATATGCTAAAAGATTGTAAATTTTGCCGACGTGGTTTATTGGATTTTTACCGCTGCTCGCCTCCAAACTCATTGGTCTCGAAGGCGTAATTAGTCCATTTACTCTGTTACCTCTACCAACACTACCATCATCACCATTTTCAGCGGATGTGCCCGTAACCGTTAAATAAACTGCTCCCCTTTCATAATCATCGGCAGTATTAACGGCCACTTCTAAATTTTTTCTGGTGTACTCACTCGCTATGTCCTTAACGAAACTTGAAATTTCAGTTTTTACGGCATCGTAATCTTTTATGTTGTTCAGATACTTATCCACCATTGCGACTGCAAGAGTTAGATGAATCTTGTCACCAATTCTAAGACCCATAACTTTAACATCCTCTCCAATGGCTTTCTCTTTCTTCCTCAACTCTTCGTATATTCTCCTTTCTACATTTAGAACCAAGCTTTCAGTCTCTGAGAGGGGTGCAAAACCTATTCCGAAAGAAGTATCGTTCGAAAGTGGTACACCACCTTTCTTCCTCTTAAAAACATCCTGCAAATCTGTACTACCTTCGCCAAGCTTAATATCGAAAATCACATCATCTGGATCCAGGTTTGCCATGGTATTCTTTACGTATTCTTTCGCAGCTTTTAGTGCAATCCTGTCAGTAGGTATATACTTTCCTTCGAACTCCTTCGTTGCTCTGCCTACAAGCAGAACATAGATTGGCTTTATTATCTCTCCTCCACCAAACTGGGGATTAGACTTTCCAGCAACCACTTGCGCTTCGTCAGTGTTATGGTGAAGCACAGCCCCAAATCTTTTAATGTATTCTCTGCTTAAAGCCCGACTCATAGCTTCAGCCATTCCGTCAGCAAGACTATCTGGGTGTCCCATTCCTTTTCTCTCAACTATTTCTATCTTTTGCTCCTCAATTGGTGTATGAATGATCTTCTCAACGAAGATGTTTGGCATGAACTCACCTCTTCGTTTCTTCGCATTTCGGAGATATAAAAATTTGTGCACGATAGAGTTAAATTTGAGAACATCATAGATCTTAAAGTGGCCATATACTCATTTGCAGAAGTTGAAGATAGAAAAATTGTGCGAATATTTGCCACTACACGCTACCCTTCAACTCAAAAAGGTAATCTGTTTTTTGATTCAGAATTAGTACCAGAAATGAGGTTTTCCGATGAGTTGCCTGTGAAGCATAACTGTATGTACTCTGTTTTAGCATTTCGACCCTCGCACATTTTTTTGTCGCGGGATGTGCTAGGAAGTAAACCACTGTACTACTCGAATTCACAATTTTCTTCGTTTAGAAATTACATCGACGGTGAATGTTTTTCTGTAAATCAAGGAGAAGTTTTAAAAATAGACTACAGCGGAGAAATTATAGGGAGAAAAATTTATGGGTTCGAAGATATATTTAAAAAAGTTAAGATGACTTTTGAAGAGATCGAAGATTCTTTAGAAAAAACTCTTCTTCAACTCAAGTTCAAAAATGCGTGTATAGCTTTCTCCGGTGGTTTAGATTCCTCTCTGCTCGCTGCAATTTACGATCTACCGCTAATTTCAGTGACCGCTAAAAAAGAAGACGAAGAACTGATCAGAAATTCGGCAAAATTAATAGGTTGTGAAGTAGAGGTAATAAAGGTAAGTGTAGAAGACGTAAAATGGGCAATAGAAAAAGTTCGAAACGCTATCGAAACTACCGAAATTTTCCAAATATCTATAGGGGTCCCCATCTTTTTAGCTATGCATTTCGCTAAGAATTTGGGTTATTCGAGCATAATATTTGGACAAGGAGCGGATGAGCTATTCGGGGGCTATAAAAGGTATGAAAATTTGAACTACAGAGAGCTTGAAAGTAAACTCGTTGAAGATCTGAAACGCATCGGCGAAAGGAATTTGGTTAGAGATAACAAAATCGCCTACGTTAATGAGATAAGACTAATAACACCCTATCTCAACTGGGATGTTATAAAATTAGCTTTAAGCATACCACCAGAGATGAAGGTGTTTAGAGAAGGAGAAAAAGTAGTAAGAAAATACGCTTTAAGAAAATTTGCAGAAAATTATCTGCCAAAGGAGATCGTTTGGAGAGAGAAAAAAGCCATACAGTACTCTACAGGGATTGATAAAATCGTTAAAAAGTTGGTGAGTTGATATGATGTTTTTTACAGATTGGGAAGGCCCTTGGATCCTTACAGATTTCGCTTACGAACTTTGCATGGCTGTATTTAACAACGATAGGTTTTTTAGAAACCTTAGCGAGTACGACGATTACCTAGCGTACGAATTAAAAAAACCTGACTATGAAGCAGGCTATACAGTCAAACTGATCGTACCATTTTTAGCTGCAGCAGGAATAAAAAACGATTTCGTTAGGATGCTTGCTGAAAAATCTGCAAGATTTGTTCCACGGGCAAAAGAAGCGATGGATCTGCTAAAAAAGAAGCACACACCTGTTGTTATATCCACCAGTTATAGCATCTACTTAGAAACAACTGCTGCACTCTTAGGTTTAAAAACCCACCTACACGGCTCGAATATTGATTTTGACAAAATAAGTTTAGAAAACACATTGAACCTGCTAGAAAAGATAGATGAAATAGCCTCTCTCAGAAATCAAGAGCTTTACGAAAAATTGGATGAACTTTTTTCGACTCCAGAGGTGGCAAATATGATCAAAAACCTGCATACAATAGGTGCTGCAGAAAAAGCAAAAATTCTTGAAGATTACTGCAACAAGTTCGATATAGATTTTCCAGTAGCTATTGGGGACAGTATATCGGATTACAAAATGTTCGAGATGGCAAAAAAGCTTGGAGGTGTAGCAATAGCATTTAACGGAAACGAGTACGCTATAAAAAGTGCTGATGTCGCTATAATCAGTGAAAACGCTCTAATAGAGGCTACTGTTATTGAAAAGTTACTTGAAAACAAAAATCTGGATGTATTAAAAGATCTAAAAAGTCAACGAGTATACTTCGTTGAGGATTGCGATTTAAATGAGATAATAGAAAAATCTAAAAGAATGCGAGTTAAGCTCAGAGGAGTGGCAGGTGAGCTTGGATGAGAGCTTTAGCAATTTTAGGTTCTCCAAGAAGATATGGAAATACAGCAATTTTGACAGAAGCTTTGCTAGATGAACTAGAAAGTTTGGGATACGAGAAGAGACTGATTTATCTGCAGGAGAAGAATATAAATTACTGTCTAGGCTGTGGGGTTTGCCTGATAAAAGGGCACTGCATTCATAAAGATGATATGCAAGATATCATAGAGGAGGTAAAAAAATGTAACGTTCTAATTCTAGCCTCTCCCGTTTACTATTTAAACATAACAGCCCAGATGAAAACATTCATCGACAGAATGCTAGCTTTTGGACATAGACCTTCCCTGAAAGGTTACGGAGCTTCCATAGTAGTTTATGCAGGTGTAGGAGATGCAGAAATCGTGGCAAAATACATGAACAGAATTCTAAAATCTTGGGGACTGGTACCTGTAGGATACCTTACTGCCTACGCTGTTCTACCAGGAGAAGTTAGTGATGAGAGCATAAAAGCCACAAAAGAGTTTGGCAAAAAGATAGCAAAAGCTGTAGATGATAAAATTGCACCAGAAATTACAGAAGAGGACTTAAAGCTCAGAGATCAACTTATAAATCTAATAAAAAAATACAAAAGCATCATGAAAGCGGATTACGAATTTTGGAAAGAAAAGATACCAAAAGATTCTACTTGAACTGTTATTTCTTTATATAAAGATTTCTTAACTCGCTAAATGAGCCGGAAGAACTTAAGCTCACCTTAAATTTAAATATCCTACCACTTTAACTCTCTTGTGGATGAAAAAAGTTTGGAGATACTGAAAATTCTCGAAGATAATGCACGAGCTTCCTGTGAGGAGATAGCTAAGATGCTAAACATCAGCGAAGAAGATGTCAAAAAAACCTTAGAAGAGATGGAAAAGAGTGGAATCGTTCTGAAATATAAAACCATAATCAACTGGGAAAAAGTTCTCGAAGATTATATATATGCTATAATAGAAGTGAAGGTATCCCTGAGTAGGGAAAAGGGGTACGATGATATAGCAAAGAGGATTGCCAAATTTCCAGAAGTGCATGCAGTCAGACTCGTAAGTGGGGAATACGATTTTCAAGTAGTTGTAAAGGGTAAAAGTCTCAAAGATGTTGCCTTCTTTATAGCAGAAAAGATATCCACTATTCCCGAAGTGCGAGACACCGTTACTCACTTTGTTTTAAGAACCTACAAAGAAGAGGGTGTGCCTTTATTCGTAGATGAAGAAGATAGGAGGTTGGCCCTTGTCCCGTAGGATAGCTAAAAGGGTTGAGGAGATAAAGCCATCGGGAATAAGAAAGTTCTTTGATCTGATCAGTGGTAGAGAGGATGTAATAAGTCTTGGAGTCGGTGAACCAGATTTTCCAGTCCCATGGCGAATTAGGGAGGAGATGATATATTCTTTGGAAAAAGGTTACACAGCCTACACATCAAACGTCGGTCTTCCTGAACTCAGAAAAGGGATCGCAGAATATTACAGGCGTTTTGGAGTAGACGCAGAACCTTCGCAAGTTATAGTAACTTCCGGCGTCAGTGAGGCTTTTGATCTAGCTGTAAGGGCAATCTTAGATCCGGGAGATGTAGTATTAATACCAGAACCTAGTTATGTAAGTTACCGTCCGCTGAGCTATATCTGCGGCGGTGAAGTCATCTCTATCCCAACGACTCCAGATTTTAAACTTAACTACGAGAGAATCTCAGAGGTTTCAAGATTTAAACCGAAAGTTCTTATTTTGAACTACCCCAACAACCCAACTGGAATAACCTACTCGAAAAAGGAACTTGAAGAGATTGCAGATGCTGTAATAGAGCACGACATGATCGTAATATCGGACGAAATATACTGCGAATTAACCTACTCGGGAAAGCACGTTTCTATAGCTTCTCTAAATGGGATGGAGAATAGAGTTATCATCCTAAACGGATTCTCAAAATCTTTTGCAATGACTGGACTTAGAGTTGGCTACGCGATCGCTCCGCCAGATATATTCGAAGGTATGCTAAAGATACATCAATACTCGATGCTTTGTGCTCCAACTACTTCACAAATTGGAGCAATAGAGGCTCTAAAGAGCTTAGAGGATGTTGAAAAAATGAAAGCTGAGTATTTGAGGAGAAGAAACTACGTAATTAAGGTTCTAGATGAATATTTCGAAGTTCCAAAACCTGAAGGTGCTTTTTACGTCTTTCCAAAGTTCTTTTTGGACATGAGCAGTGAGGATTTTGCGGAAAAACTACTGATTGAGAAGGGCGTTGCAGTTGTGCATGGTAATGCATTTGGCGAGTGTGGAGAAGGATATATCAGGATATCCTACGCCGTAAAATTTGAAAAACTCAAAGAAGCTATGGAGAGAATAGTAGACTTCGTGAAGAAGTATGGTAAAAGTTAAGCTTTTTGCAAATTTCAGGGAGATCGCAGGTACTAAGGAAGTCGAAATAAAAGCTAAGCACTTGTCTGAACTACTAGAGGAACTTACAAATAGATTTCCAGCATTGAAGGAGGTAATGTTCGAGGGTGGAAAGCTCAGAGACTATGTAAATATAATGGTAAACGGGAAGTTTGAAAGAAAAAACCTGCAGCTTGAGCTAAGAGATGATGACGAGGTAGCCTTATTCCCACCTGTAAGTGGCGGATAGTCAAAGAACCTATAACCGGAATAGAGAAAAGTTTTAATGATCTAAAAAAATGCAAGGTATGAATCTTATTTTGCTTGGTGCACCGGGAGCTGGAAAGGGAACACAAGCAAAGAGATTAGCGGAAAAATACAAAATTGCTCATATTTCAACTGGGGACATGTTAAGAGAGGCTGTAGCGAAAGGAAGTGAGTTGGGCAAAAAAGCCAAAGAGTACATGGATAGAGGAGAGCTCGTGCCTGACGATATCGTAATCGGAATCGTCAAAGAGAGGTTAAGAGAAGAGGATTGCAGAAACGGGTTTATACTCGATGGATTTCCAAGAACGTTGAAACAGGCGGAAGCGCTTGATAAGATGCTCTCAGAACTTGGAAAAGAGATAGATGCTGTCATAAACATAGTCGTTCCAGAAGAGGAGGTTGTGAAGAGAATCGCATACAGAAGAAGCTGTAGAAGGTGTGGCGCTATTTATAACTTGATATATGATCCCCCAAAAGGAAAAGTATGCGACAAATGCGGTGGAGAACTATATCAGAGAGATGATGACAGAGAGGAGGTTGTAAGAGAAAGATATAGAGTATACAGGAACAGAACAGAACCATTGGTAGAATACTACAGAAAAAGAGGAAAAATATTTGACGTTGACGGAACGAAAAGTATCGAGGATGTTTTCAAAGAGATCGTAAGATTGCTCTCCAAAAATTAAATTCTTAGCTCTCCATCTATTTTTCCTTCTATCCAATCCAGAATTTTTTCTGTAACGTCGCCTCTTCTTCTTAAAAAGTGATCTCCGTTCTCAACGATGAACAAACTTTTCGGTTTCTTAGCTAAGCTGTACATCTTTTCAGAATGCCAGAAAGGAACTATGTTATCGTTAGTTCCGTGAACAAACAACTTCGGTATTGTTAGCTTAGATAGATATTTCAAAGGCTCAACTTCGAGGAATTCCGAAATAAACCTGTTTCTAAATTTCTCAAAGCTATCAACACCTCTCAGTAACCCCCTTGAGATAGCATTGGCGTGTATCTCTCTAAGCGATTCTTCACTGAAAGTTTCCACACAACATGGTGATGCTACTACAGCTACTTTTTCAACGTTCTTCAACTCCGATGCGGCAGCTAGAGCTATACACCCTCCCATGCTGTAGCCGATTAACAAGACGTTCTCAAATTCTTCTGCTAATCTTAAAACATCTTCTTTCCAAGAAAGCAAACTAAAATCTCCTCTACTTGCACCTGTTCCAGTAAAATCAAAAATTACGGCTGGCAACCTTCTTGCTATCTTTTTTGCCAGCTCGTAATAGTTCTTATCTATCACCGACCCAGCTTCGTAGGGAAGTCCATGACAAACGATTATGGCTTTCTCCACCACAACTCTAACGAAGTTTCTACCTACTCTTGTGTCGAAGAACATTTTACCTTAGCCCTGCTAGTTTTTCAAGTTCTTCCAAGTCTTTTTCAATCTTCTTTATCTCTTCACGCTTCTTTGCAACCAAGTCAACTACTATCTCTTTTAGTTCCTTGGTCAATTTGTAGCTTTTAAGTGGTCTTCCCTTCCCCTTCTTTTTAAGTTCCCTCTCCTTTACCCAATCCAGGTCCTTCAGCTCTTTCATCGCTAAACTGACTTCTGGCTGCCTAAGATTTGCCGCTCTCTCTATATCTCTCGAAACTGCTTCCCCAACCTTTGCCAAGAACACAACAACCTTCGCGATATTTCTGTTTAAACCTGCTTCTGATAGGAGATTGACCATTCTTTCTTCAGCCTCACTAAGCTCCTCGACCATCTAAACCACCTCGGGATATAACGTATACCTACAACTATATAAATTTTATTCCATTTTGGGAATTATCTAAATTAAGGTGTTTTAAACCTAAACAAGACATAGCTTAATTGAATAATCAGGATTTTAATCTGTTGCTCTATTGTATTAAAAATTTTTTGTATCTGACACACTCTGATCAATTGTAATTTCAGCTATGTCAGATAAGTAAGCCAAAATTCTTACTGTGCTATCTAAGATGGTCTTCATATGAATTATCTCGAGCTTTTCACATTTTTTCAAGTTTTCTTGTAGTATGGAAACATTTTCTTTCAGACTTTTTACTTTCTCTAAAACATCTTCTGCCATTTCAATATCTCTCTTAAGAAAGGCCATTGTCGACTCTCTAAAAACTTCGTACACTTTTTCCAGTAAAGAAAACTCTTCATAGCTTTTTCCAAGCTTCAAAATCGCTTCAGTCATCAATTCCAAGTGATCTGCAATTCTTTCTATGCTCTTTGCATACGTCCTTAAAAACCTCGAATCACCAGCAAGACGTAAGATCAAGAGATAAAGCCTATCAACTTCCTTTTCTCTGAAAACGATCGAACTGGCCATCTTTTTGTCAAACTTTTCTGAAGAAAGTTTAATAAAATCTGCAAGCATGCTTAAACAGACCTTACTGATCCTTTCGAGCATCTCATCCATATTGATCTTTGATGGGTCAAGGTGTACCATCAACTCGATTTCTTCTCCCGTATCTTCCATGATCTCCATTCCGACCAAGATATCTGAGGCATAGACTAGAGCTCTTCTCTGTTCTTCTGTACTCACCTTCGCCCTTATTGTATCATAGTCGGCAAGATAATAAGCAACGATCCTCCTTAAAACCCTATCAAAGCTAAATTCTCTTAAATCCAGAAATGCTACCTTTTTTCCAATTTCTTGCGGTAGGATGATGATCTTATCATTTGAGATATCCAAGTAAAGATAATCTCCATCTCTAAGTCCATTTTTCTGGACCCATTCCTTTGGCAGTGTTAGGATGTAACTACCCTTACCGCTTTTAAATATCTTTCTAGGTTCCATAAGTAAATTAGGTACATCTTTAAAATAATTTCTCTATATACCTCTATATACCACATCGAAAATATACGGACAAAAAATATATATTGCGATGTATACATTCTCATGTGACCAGAATGAAGACAGCAACAGTAATATTGGGAATTTTGGCGACAGTACTTTTACTCGGCTGCGTTTCAGAGCAAACCAAAGATATCAAAGAGCCGACAAAGATCTATGGAAGTGGAGCAAGTTTTCCAGCACCCCAAATAGAAAACTGGATCTATGAGTTTGGAAGGATAAATAAAAATGTTATTGTAGAATACGCTAGCAAAGGTTCCGGAGCTGGGATAAACGACTTCAAATCGAAGCTTGTACACTTCGCATGCACAGATCCACCACTAAAGGAGTCCGAATGGCTTGAGCTCGAGAAGATTGGAAAACCGATTCAGTTTCCATTTATAGTAGGTGCTGTGGCAGTAATATACAATTTACCAGTAGAAGAACTCAAACTCGATGGAGAAACACTTGCAAAGATCTTTATGGGCGAAGTAGAGTACTGGGATGATGAGGCAATTAAAGCTTTGAATCCAAATACAAACTTACCGCACGAGAAAATCATAGTAATCCACAGAAGTGATTCAAGTGGAACTACCGAAGTTTTCACAACCTATCTCTCCATCGTAAGCAAGGATTTCAAAAGTAAAGTTGGAGCGAGAAAACTCGTTGACTGGCCAGTTGACAAAATTGGTAGAGGATTCGGTGGAAAGGGAAACGAGGGAGTTTCGGCCATGTTCAAGCAAACACCCTACAGTATAGCATATGTTGAACTGGCTTACGCCCTAAATGAAAAATTCAAGATGGTTAGTTTGAAAAACGCCGACGGCTACTTCGTCAAACCGAGCACTGAAACGATAACTTCAGCAATTTCAGCAACTTCAACCTTTGTTCCAGATCCGAAGGAAGGATACAAAGAGGATCCAAGGCAATTCCTGAACGCAAAAGGTGAAAAATCCTATCCTATAGTTTCTTTTAGCCATGTACTGCTCTGGCAGAGCTACCCTGAAAAAGAGGCTAAAGCAATAAAAGAATTCTGGAGATGGGTACTAACAGATGGCCAGAAATACATAATTGATGGTTACGCTCCACTTCCAAAAGAGATCACAGAAATCGGATTGAAAGCAGTTGAGGGGATAAGAGGGGAATGATGGATAAATTTAAAATTTTTTTAATGCCCTCAGTCTGCACAGTTTTTGGAATAATAATTCTCATGTTACTCGTTTTTACCCTGAACTCCATCACCGTATTCCAGCAGGAAGGTTTTGCCATCTACACAACAAACATATGGAGGGCAAGTGAGGTTGCTGAGGAGGAGTTCTATGGAATTTTAGCTGCAATATATGGCACAATCTACACTTCAACGATAGCAATCTTAATTTCGCTACCTATCTCGATCGGACTTGCTATCTTCGTTTCAGATCTAATTCCAAAAAAGATTAGAGAATTTTTTATAATTCCAATAGATATAATGGCCGGGCTACCTACAATTTTGTACGGTATCTGGGGTGTTTTTATCCTCGTACCAAGCATTTCTGGAATCATTAAATTCCTCTACGAACATTTCTCCTTCATCCCCTTATTTTCATACTACAACCCCACCGGCTTCAGTTACCTTTCTGCCGGAGTCCTACTTGCGATAATGATCACTCCCTTCGCCACATCGCTGATAAGAGAAGCTTACCTTGCAATTCCAAATATTTACAGAGAGGCTGCATATTCGCTTGGTTTGACAAGGTACGAAGCTACAAAGATCCTTCTTAGCTATATAAAGCCCGCAATAGTTGCTGGATTGCTTCTTGCATTCGGAAGAGCTGTTGGAGAGACTGTCGCTGTTAGTCTTGTAATAGGTAATGCATTCAACATCCATCCAAGTCTTTTTGCCCCAGGCTACACAATTTCTTCCCTTATAGCCAATCAATTTGGTAACGCTTTTGCCTACGAACTCATGCCATCTGCACTCTTCTCTGCTGGCCTTGCATTGTTCTCAATTGGGCTTGTTATTAACGTTGCCGGATTGATAATTTTAAAGAGGTGGGGACATGATTAGAGTGCTAAAAAACAAGATTTTTATCTGCTACCTTCTGATTTCGGCAATCCTTGTAATTTTTCCACTACTCCACATCCTCCTCAGCGTCTTTATAAATGGAGTTCCGGTGGTTATGAAGTACGGAACAGATTTCTTTACAGGTACACTTCCTGCACCGAACAAACCAGATGGAGGAATCTTTCCAGCTATCTATGGTACCTTTTTAATGGTTTTCATAGCTTCTCTGATTGGTATTCCTCTTGCAGTACTTGCTGGGATATTTGTTGCAGAATATCCGAACAGCACAATTAGCAAGGCTACAAGATCCCTCCTTCTTATTATGATGGAGTTTCCAACGATCCTTGTCGGGTTGTTTATAATGGCTATCTTCGTTGTGCCAATGGGTAGTTTCTCAGCCATTGCTGGAGCTTTTGCACTTGCAATAGTGATGCTCCCCTACGTTGCAACCTACACGGAACAAGCTATTCGTAGCGTGCCGGGACAGTTTAAAGAGGGTGCCTATGCACTTGGATTGCACAAATACAGGGTTGTTTTTTCAATTACTTTAAAAATAGCTAAGAAAGGAGTTGTTACTGGGTTGCTTATAGGTATGGCCAAAGTTGCCGGAGAGACAGCGCCACTGATCTTCACAGCTGGTAACGCTTGGAGAAGCACTGGCAATGTATTTGAGCCAAGTGGAGCAATACCACTTTGGATCTACTACTTAGTTCAACAACCCTATGCAAACTATCATGAGATAGCCTGGGGTGCTGCTTTCGTACTTATGATCTTCTTTTTAGCGATATTTTTGCCGATAAGGCTTAGTATGGTGAGATCATGAACGCTGTAGAGATTGAAGGACTTAAAGTTCGCTATCAAGACCTCGAAGTCCTTAAAGGTGTGGATTTGAAAATTCCTGAAAAGGTTTGCTTTGCAATCATGGGTCCCTCCGGTTGCGGAAAGTCTACATTGCTTAAAACGATGAACAGATTGATTGAACTCAACGAGGGTGTGAAAATAGAGGGGGAAATAAGACTTTTTGGAGAAAGTATATTCAAGATGGATGTAACAAGGCTCAGAAGGGAAGTCGGGATGGTTTTCCAGCATCCAAATCCTTTTCCGCATATGAGTATCTACGACAACGTTGCATTCGCAGTCAAATGCAACGGAATCGCAAAAGGCAAGGAAATTGACAGAGTTGTTG
Source organism: uncultured archaeon (assembly GCA_964478605.1). GTDB lineage: Archaea > Halobacteriota > Archaeoglobi > Archaeoglobales > Archaeoglobaceae > WYZ-LMO2. The sequence goes on from CAYZIW010000001.1 coordinate 77,309, forward strand.
AATGGGCTTTAAAGAAGGCTGCGCTTTGGGAAGAAGTGAGGGAAAGGCTGAAAAACAAAGCAAATCAACTTAGTGGAGGTCAGATGCAAAGACTGTGCATAGCAAGAGCTTTAGCTTTGAAACCCAAAGTTCTGTTGATGGATGAACCAACAGCAAATCTAGATCCGATTGCTGCAAGCAAAATTGAAGATCTTATTCAGGAACTGAAGAAAGAATACACAATCGTAATCGTAACTCATTCTCCAGCTCAGGCTGCAAGAGTTGCAGAGTACGTGGCATTCCTTTATATGGGTAGAGTTATAGAAGTTGGAGAGGTGAATGAGATCTTTGAGAGGCCGAAAAATGAGCTTACTGAGAAATATGTAACGGGGAGGATAGGATGAAGTTGATGGAAGAGGAGAAGAAAAAAATAAGAGAGAATGTTCTAAAACTTCATAACATAGCAAAAGATGCTGTAAAACTCTGTTTTGAATCAATGAAGGGAAACAAGAGCGTTTTAAAAGAAATTTTAAAACTTGAGGAGGAGAGCGATAAACTTGAAGCAAGCATCCATGATGAATGTTCCCACTTTATAATGCGTTTTCATCCGATGGCTTTGGATCTAAGATTTTCTCTGGGAATGATGAGGATCTCTTCAGCCTACGAAAGGATAGTGGACTTAGCGCATGAAGTTTCGCTTTATGAATGTAACTTCAGACAGAGAATTTTTGATGCTGAAAATGTAATTACTGAGATGTTCGACGTGGTTGAGTTGGGTTTTAACGAAGGTGAGCTTAGAGAGGTGATGATAAAACTCGACGACAGGATAGATGAGATATATATCGAAGTACTTGAAGAGATAGAGAGAGATTTCAGATGTGTAGAAGAGGTTTTGGCAACGAGACACATCGAAAGAATCGGCGATCTTCTTTGTAAAATAGCGACCAGAATTGTTTATATAAGAGAAGGCAAATGGGTGTGGATAAAATGAAAGTTTTATTCGTTTGCATTAGGAACAGCGCAAGAAGCATAATGGCTGAAGCTGTTTTTAATAGCTTAGCGAAGAATTGGAGAGCAGAGAGTGCAGGAATCCAAAAAGGAGATAAAATTGATGAAAAAGCAAAAGAGATCTTGGAGAAAGAGGGATTTAAAGTCAAAGATTTTCCGAGAAGTATTGAGGAGGTAAATTTAAATGACTATGAGTTGATAGTAACAGTTTGCGAGGAAAGTAGCTGCATAAATTTGCCTGCAAAGAATGTATTAAGGTGGTACATCGGGGATCCAGCCGGTAAAAGCTACGAAGTTTACAAGGAAGTTTTTAACATAATAAAGAAAAAAGTAAAAGAACTTGTCGATAAGTTGGAAAGCCAGAAAATACAAAAACATTAAGCGGGGTAAAAATTTATAAGCAGCCAACCATATATTATTTCAAGCGGTCGTAGTCTAGTGGCAGGACACGGGCTTCCCGAGCCCGTTGCCCGGGTTCAAATCCCGGCGGCCGCACTGATTTAATTTAAAAAAATCCAATTTTGGCTTTTAACTTTTATTTTGCTATTAGAACACTGCAGTTCGCATGCTCAACGACTTTCTCGGCTGTACTGCCTAGGATTCTCCTTCTCAGGTAGGAGTATCTACTTGGTCCAAGGACTATCAGATCGGCCTTAAGCTCATCAGCCGTAGAAACTATTATCTCCTCGGGCTTCCCAAACTTCAGCAAAGTTTTTGAGGGGGCCCCTTCTTTCCTAGCCAATTCCTCGGCTTCGTTCAAAATTTTGCCATAATATTTAGACGCAATTTCCTTCGTTTCTTCGACCTCCGATATCGTCTGAGCATACTCGGGAATTCTACCAACTGCAAGTATAAAAAGCTCAGCCCCAAAAAACTTCGAAATTTCGATGGCTTTCTTTAAAGCGATTGAGGCTCCTTCGGAGCCATCATATCCTACTAAAATTTTTTTAAACATACCAACACCTCTACTTCTTAGTATCTAACATTACGCTATCGTCTCTTGGGTAGAAAAACTTTTGCGCAATTATCGTAGGAATCAAAGCTGAAAGTATAACAGCAACCACAAGTACCGAGTACTGTTCTTTACTGATTATTCCGTTGTTAAACCCATACAGGGCTGAAATTGTTCCAAAAGTCAATCCCGTACTCATCATTAAAGCGTTATACAAGTTCACCTTTGTGGGAAATCTACAAAGCACTCCCGACGGAATAAGCCCTGCAAATTTCGATATTACTTTTGTAAAGAAGAGCAGTAATAAAAGTGATGATGCTGCAAATACAGCGTTCAAATCAACAAGACAACCGGCTTTTAGAAAATAGAACGGTGTAAGGAGAGATATGGTTGAAGCTCTAAGTCTTTTAACAAGTTCTCTATTTTTTGAGAAAATATTTGCAAGTGCTGCTCCAATCAGATATGCAGGTAAAACTGCCTCGCTACCTCCTGTTGTTGCCAAAAAACCCAGAAATGAAAGTACAACAAAGAGGTACTTCACTTCTGGCTCGCTGGGGTGATTGTTAACAAATAAGAAGTATTTCTCTGTGAACTTTGGAATAACGAAAAGAATCGCAACTGTTGAAATGATAAAAATCCAGAAAAATATGTCAAGTTCGGCGAATAGCAGACCTAGGGTAATAACAGTTCCTAAGTCGTTTATGAAACATGCAGCGAGAATCAACTTCCCGAGCGGTTTTTCATTAAGCCCTGTTTCCAACATTACAGCATATACTACAGCCACAGACGTCGTAGAAAGTGCTAATCCAGCGATCTGAGCTTCTTTTAAACTCCAGCCAAGAAAATTTTGAGTTATAAACCAAGTACCAAGGAAAGGAGCAATAAAACCAACGATTCCTAAAAGTAAGGATTTTTTCCAGTACTTTCTAACTACGTCACTTTCTAATTCCGCTCCTGCTAAGAAAGTGAGAACTACAGCACCAAAACTTGCAAGAAAATTCACCCAATCAGTTACTACAGGGTGTATCAAATTCCCCGCAACTATTCCTACTAACAACTCAACCAGAGCTACCGATAATCCTATCTTTTTCGAAATAACACTTGCAATTAGCGCTAAAGCAAACCATATCGTTGCGTTCCACCAGATTTCCATACTCATCTCCCCACTTAGTTCTAAAGCGTCCGAAATAGATTAGCCTCTGTTAAAAACCTTTTTGAGATACTTTGTTGCAAGTAAGGATTGAGATATAGAAATATTTTCTTTATTAAATTTAATATTAATATTAAAAATTATTTAAATATCTTCTACGCAGATCTCAGAACTAGAACTAAAATAAAAATATTTAATATAAAATTTTTATTTGTTGAACTCTTATCTCTGCGGGCAAATAAATAAATACTTCATCCCACTTGAAAATACATGAAGTCCGAAAAGATCGTAACAATCGGTATAGCAATAGCAACTCTGCTTTTAGGATTCCTGATCGGATACTATGTTCCAAAGATGCTAAAAATGTCAGAAGAGTTTGATCAAAAATTCGTTGAAGACAGAATAAACGAAATTATCGGAACTCAAGGCTATAAAGCAAAGATAGTTAATTACAACGAATCCGGTAAAGCTTATAACGTCACACTGGAATTTCAGTACTCTGGAATGACTCTAGGTACCCAATCTTACTACATAATCGCAAACAAGTATCTTATTCCAAACGATCCGAGCTGCGTTTTTGCTTTGGTTAGTAAACAGATCAACGCAAGTGAAGATGACGATCCTTACATTGGTTCTGAAAAGCCGAAAGTAACGATAATCGAATTCAGCGATTATGCATGCCCATACTGCGCAAAATTTGCTCTAGAAGTTGAGAAAAAGATAGTTGAAGAGTATGGCAATGTAGTAAAGCTCGTATTTAGAGATTTTCCTGTCCATGGAAACGCAAGTTACAAAGCTGCAGAAGCGGCAAACTGTGCTAAAGAACAGAACAAATTCTGGGAGTACCACTATCTGCTATTCGAGAGGCAGAATGAATGGTACAACAACATGAGCAAACTCTACGATTACGCTTCAGAACTTGGCTTGAACTACGAGAAATTTAAAGCCTGTTTAGATTCTGGAAAATATAGAAGTGAGGTGGAGAAAGATCTTAACGATGGTATTAGCTACGGCGTAAGTGGAACACCAACTTTCTTTGTAAATGGAAAAATGGTTGTAGGATATAGGAGCTACGAAGATTTCAAGCAGATTATTGAATCAATGATTAAAACCTAAATTTAATAATTTTCTCCTTAATTTTTGCAGCCTTAGGATGGTAAAAGTAATCCATCGCTGTCCCTCTGGCATCTTTGATTTTCATCCAATCAATTAAATCTTTAAATTTTCCACCCGCAATTCCATCGGCTACGATCGCATATCCTTGAGCAGTCTCTTTCGTTAACTTCGCCCCCTCAATCCCTTCAACTTTTCTAACCTTTCCAAACTTTGATAGTCTTTTTTGAAGTTCTTCATAGATCTCCTTCATTCTAACCAATCTACCAGACAAAAGGATTTCCTTGGGATTTCTTACAGAAACTTGTATAGCTGCAACCGCTTTTTCTATTCCATCAAACATAGCCTCCCATGCAAGTTTCGCTTTTTCATCTTTATCTACAGCTTCAACAAACTCTTCTGGACTTTGCTTCGATGCTATGCTTGCACAACCACCAACAAATATGTCTGCTTTCTCCCAAATCTCGACGAGTTGGATTAACTCTTGGTCTGCATAACCCATGGTCAAAAAGCCTGGACCAAGCATCGTTGTACCACCAAAACCATCTACTATCCTTCCATTTTCAACTCCTATCACGGAATTGTAACCGAAGCCCATCTCGACATGTATAAAAGACGTATCTGAATAAGGAATACCCAGCTTTCTTGATTGATCATAAACTCCCAAAACTGCTACGCACATCTTGTCTGCCGTACCCATGTCAGCTTTATTCAACTTCCTGAATTCAGGAACCGTTGGAAGGTTTATAACCCCTGGTATAAATGCCACCGGTAACTCTGCTTTCTTCATCTCTAAGATCGACATCGTCATAGCTTTATATAAGAAAGCCCCAATAAAACCCATATTTATCGCTTTATCTATGCTCCTCTTTGAAGTTAGCAGAATGTAGGTGTAGTACCAGTCTTCCAGAACCTCTAAAGGAATGCTTTCAAGTTTTGTCAATTCAACTCCATATCCGGATGGTCCAGCAATTAGATCAACCCTACCAAATTCATCTATGCTTTCTAAAAGAACTTCTGGGTTTTTAGCCAACTCTGAACTATCTAAAGATCTCTCAAAAACTACTTTTCCATCTTCAAGACCGCACAAATCCATCTTTTTTGTTCCTGGATCGATCCCTAAAACTCTAACCATAAAAAATGTCCCTTACAGGTTAAAAAATTATGTGTAAAAGATTGTGAAGTTCATACAGTAAACTTCTGCTAGAGGTCTTCTGAGAACTAGAAATTCTGGAATCTTGTTTATTTCTGGTTTTGTCCAGAAGGTCCAGCATCGGACAACCATTGTCTCTCTACTGGTAAAGTATACTTCAGCAGCGTTGGTTTGGTTTGCTACTATTACACTTTTTGGTTGTATTTTCAGATCTTCAAAATTCTGATATACAAAGTAGCTGTAATTTTTAAGATACCACACCAGTGGCCAGTACTCACCCGCTGTTGCTAGGATATATATTCTGTCATAGTTAACGAAATTGGCAGAAATATCCCTAACATCGTACTGTGTTGGTAGGTACAAGGCAGGTTCTGCTGGATTCACGGGATTTACTACGTTCAGCATAACGCATCCAAAAAGCAAGTAGATAGCTGCCAACATGGTACTTTTTCTATTCGCAACCTTCGCTGCAAGTATGAACATAGGAAACTCGATGTGGACGACAAGCCAAGGAACCTTCTCTTGCATGTAAGAATAGAAGAAGAAGTTGGATAAAAACAGAAATACAAATATAGAGGTAAATTCATCTTTTTCGCCATTCAACCATCTGTAGATAGCTGCTAAAGCTAAAAGAAACGCTGGTAAATCATAAATCAATATAAGCTCGAAATAGTAATAAGGTGGTCCTGAAATCCTTGCTATATCGTGCTGGTATTTCCAGTACTCCACAGCCCTAACTGCAGGAAAATTTTCTATCCCTTTAAAGGCTGAAAAATCCGTCCAGAAGTTAGTGTATAAAGTCGTGTAGATAATAGAAAATGCCAATAGCGCTAAAAAAGCGTCAAAAATCCGAAATCTTTTCAAATCAAAAATTAGATATACCAGAAGTAGAGCTACAAATACATAAAAAGTCTCCTTGACTGCAGAGAAAAGAGCTAAAAAAGTGGACGCAGAAATCAAGTATGCTGTATATCTATCCACCTTGAGTTCTCTCCAGCTCTTTCTCCCCTCCAGATACCTCAATAGGAAGTAGATTACTAGAGATGTAAAAAGAAGCTGGTAAACATCCTCTCTGTAAAATCGAGAGTAGTTTACAATCACAGGAGATAATGCAACAAAAAGAGCTGCAAAGTATGCTGCGTCACCAATATATCGCCGATATAAAAATACGGAACAAACAAGAGCTACACCCAAAATGGCGGGAAGTAATCTGAGTGTAAACTCGCTTTCGCCAAGGAAGTAAATTATCGGTGCTACTGTATAAAAAAGGAGTGGACCGTGAAATGCAGGATCATACCTGTAGCTTCCCTTTAAAACAGCATTTGCAAAATAGGAGTGCACACTTTCGTCGAAGAAGAGTGGAGGATTTCCCAGATCGTAAAGTCTGAAGAAGGCTGCAATCAAAACTATCCCAACAGCTATCGCTTTCTTCACGATCCACAGACTTGCTTTGTCGATATAAATCTATCTCCGAAACAAAAGATTTTTAAAATACTGTTCATAATTACTCTGCCCTGAAAGCGACGGAGTTGAAATCTGCAAGAGCAGTGAATGATACTCCATCGATCCCTCAGGGCATACATATAAAAACCTACTACAATTTTTTTTATGCTACGTGACAAAATAATTAGCGTCCTAAAGAGCTATAAACTCGAAGAGTTAAGAATCGGAACACTTGGGAGCCATTCTGCGCTTAACATACTTAAGGGAGCTAAAGATGAAGGATTTGAAACCGTCTGTGTATGTAAGGAAAACGAACGAAAGATATACGAAAATTTTGGTGTAGCCGACAAGATAGTAGAAGTTGAGAACTTCCAAGAATTGCTCAATAAGGATGTACAGGATTTACTGCGGAAGTTGAATGTTATCCTCATACCTCACGGGTCGTTCAATGCTTACATAGGTAGACTGAACGAGCTTTTGATACCAATTTTCGGAAATAGAGAACTGATGATGTGGGAGATAGACAGGATTAAGCAGAGAAAATGGTTCGAAAAAGCTGGAGTGAGGATGCCTAAAAGATATGAATCTCCGGAGAAGATCGACAAACTCTGCATAGTGAAATTTCCGGGGGCGAGGGGGGGTAGGGGGTACTTTCTGGCTTCAAGTTGCAAGGAGTTCTATGAAAAAGCAGAAAAATTTGTAAAATCCGGTATTTTGGCTGAGGAAGATATTAAAGATGCAGAAATTCAGGAGTACATCGTAGGTGCCACGGTTTACTTTTCTTTCTTTTACTCTCCAGTTAACAGTAGAATAGAGCTCATAGCGATAGATAGAAGGTACGAATCAAATGCGGATGCAATTGGAAGGATACCCGCAAAAGAACAACTGAACTCCGAAATAGACCCAACCTATACTGTTATAGGTAACATACCAATAGTCCTGAGAGAGAGCTTGCTTTCTAAGGCTTTTGATGCTGCGGAAAGGATAGTGGATGTCTCAAGAGAGATTGCTTACCCAGGGATGGTTGGACCATTTTGCATTGAAACCGTTTTCGATGAAAAGGCTGAAATGTACGTATTTGAAATCTCAGCGAGGATAGTTGCAGGCACGAACGTTGGAATTCCATCTTCACCCTACTCGTACATACTCTTCGGAGAGAACATGTACATGGGGAGAAGGATCGCAAGAGAGATCAAAATGGCTGTTGAGAAAGACATGATCTCTGAGGTGATATACTAGTACAGATCTCACAGATCTCAAATGGCATTATTTCAAAAAATGATGCGATCATTTGAAGTATAGAATTCTCGCAAAGATTGAATTTTTTATCGATCTCTTTCTTAAGTTCCACCGCCTTATCGTTAATTCTAATGGATAGCACACCACTTAAAACGTCAAAGGATATGCAAACTTTTCTTTCGCTATATAAGCGTAAAAAGAATCCCTTTTCGAAGTATATCAGCAATATCAATCCCGAATCTGTTAGGTAGATCTTTGCAGCGAATTCAGATTCTGAATCCAGATTCAATTTTGAAACTTCTGGATCGAGAATTGCGAGCTTTTTTAAGCTTTCCCCCTCCAGATAGACGGGCTCAAAGAATCTTTCAGGTAGTTTTAGACCATCCAAGCAGCAACTGGTTCGCATGCATTGAAGCCATCGACAAAATAAAAAATTTTTCTATTTCTACCGATAAAAATTTTCTATTTTGGAAAGTTTTTTCCTTTTGGATAACAGAATACAAAACGCTTACAATTTGCTAACTTGTTGAAATCTCAGACAGAAATAATAAAAATTTTTATACTGGAGTAAACTGAGTCTATGCTTGAAGTTCTCGCACCAGAAAAAAGAAGGTGCATCCTTTTTGCGATCAAGGAAAGACCCATGGATCTTAAAACTATCTCTGCGGTGCTTAACATTCCACCACCCGTTGCTTTGAAACATTTAAAAAAGCTGGAAGAGAGCAAACTGATCGAAAAGAACGGAAAAACCTACAAACTAACTTATCTTGGGGACCTTACAACTACAGCACTTGAAAATTTCGTAAACTTCGTAGAGTTCATAAAAAAGGATATTGAATACTGGGCTTCCCACGATCTAAGCTGCTTACCAGAAAACTTCAAACTCAGACTTCCGGAGATAGGTAAATACGAGTTGATAAAAAGCTACGGTGAAGAAGTACTTAGACATTTCAAAATATTCTCAGAGATCTACAACAACTCAAAAAAAGTGAGAGCCCTATCTGCAGTCATGTTTCCTCAGCATCCAAGGATGTTTGCAGAGATAGCAAGTAGGAGTGATGTGGAAGTTATAATAACGAGCAAGATGTTGAGGAATTTAGAAGAATACTACCAAGAAGAGCTCGAAAAGTACATTAAGGCAGGTGGGAAGATATTTATATGCGATGATATTAAAATTACTATCATCACTACAGAGAGAGCGCTGTGCATGGGTTTCTTTTTCCGTGATGGTGTATACGACACAGAATCTGGACTGTTAAGTTATGACAAATCTGCAATAAATTGGGGATTCGAGGTTTTTGAGTATTTTAAAGCAAAAAGTAGAAAATTTTGAGTCCAGGTAAATTTAAAATCCGAGAAACTACAACGATTGTGGAACTTGAGGATCTTGCTGAAAAGGTTTTAAAAAACCTAGATCAGCTTAAAAACATTCTAAAAGATAAAGTCGTACATACTGAAGAGGGGTTGGTTATATTCGATGATCCACTGAAGATGATAATAAAAAAAGATCTTATTGAATTCTACGTAAATGAAGAGTACTGCGGCTTTGTGTCATCAAGCCAGTGCGAAATTTCAGATGAGGTTGAGTTTGAGGCAAGGCTCTGGCTTGAGGCTATGAGTTCCTTAAAATTTAAGAGGTTCAGTTTGAAGAGGTAGCAAAGATGGGAATTTTTTACGATTTTCCACCATTCAGACCGCCGAGTGAAGCTTCAAGCTACCTTATTAGGGTTGTTAGAGGATGCAATTGGAATAAATGCACATTTTGCGGGATGTATAAGTCTATAAAATTTTGTCAAAGAAGAAAGGAAGAGGTATTAGGGGAAATAAACAAAATAAAGTTCTTTTTTCCCCCTTCTCGAACAGCTTTCATAGGGGACTCGAATCCGATAGTACATAGAGACATCGTTGAGATAATTCGCTATCTAAAAGAGAGACACCCGGAAATTGAGAGAGTCACAGCTTATGCAAGAATAAAAACAGTAGCAAATATGAGCGATGAAAAGCTATCTGAAATTAAGAGAGCTGGTCTTACAAGACTACATATGGGACTTGAAAGTGGTTGCAATGAAGTTTTAAAAGATGTGAATAAAGGGATAACAGCTGAAGATGCCATCGTTGCTGGTAGAAAAGCTGGGAAGTTCTTTGAGTTCACGTACTACGTAATTACCGGGCTTGGTGGTAAAGAGAAAAGTGAAATGCACGCAAAAGAGACTGCGGAAGTTATAAACAAAGCAAAGCCAACTTTTGTTCGAGTTAGAAACCTCACTATTGTTGAAAACACGCCAATGGAAAAAACTTTAGATAGAACAGCACTGCTTAACGCCGAACAGCAGCTTCTTGAGTTAAAAACACTCGTCGAAGGTATAAAAGTTGAGACGGAATTTTTATGTGACCACATTTCCAACTACCTTTTTACAAAAGATGGACCAATATTTTTCGGCGTAAATGGAAAGCTTCCTAATGACAAGAAAAAGATCCTTGAAGAGTTGGAGGATACGATTGATCTCGTTAGGAAACTTGAAAAAAGTGGAGAAAAAGTTCTTACGAGCAACGATATGCGTAAACTCGGATTTATAAATCTCTAAGCTTTCGCTTTTTTCCCTTTTAGCTTCTTCAGCCTTATTATGTTTTCTCTATCCATCTCCTCAAGTTTGAAAGCTATGAACTTCGCCATATCCTTCATCCTTGGTATTACCCTATATTCAAGAGCGTTTACACGTCTTTTTGTCCTTTCTATCTCCTCCAGAAGTTTTCTGAGTGTAGTTTCCATCTCCGCAACTTCCAGAACTGCATCGACTACATCTTCATAGGCTTCAACGGCTTCATCTATTCTAACACTTGTGCTTAAAATTCCGTAGCCTCTCTCTGAAATTTTCTTCTTGAACGGTTTCCTCTTAATCACGGGAACTACCACGCCCATTATATTTTTCTTCATTATAACAAACTCCGGCGGTTTTTGACAACTTGCAAGAGCTATCGAACGCATCGCTACTGTACCATCTACTGCAGCTGCAATTGCCAGCTTTTTCTGCGCTTCAGCATACTTCTGGATCATCTTATTTACAGCTTCCTTCGTCTCCTCAAGCAACTGCCTGAATTCCATTATAAGACCATCTCTTTTCATCTTAAGTAAAGCATGTCCTCTCTGAGCCATCCTTATTCTTCTTCTGAGCTTAATTAGCTCCATTCGTGTTGGCTGAATTTCTGGCATTTCGATCACCTAAAAATTAGGAAGATTTTGCCTTGTACTTTGGATGGTACTTCTCTATGAACTTCCTCTCTATCTTCGTAAGTGCCCTCTCAGGAAGCATAGCTAAAAGTTCCCATCCGAGGTCAAGTGTGTATTCTATATCTCTATCTTCGTATCTTCCCTGGTTAACAAACCTTCTCTCAAACTCATCCGCAAACTTCAGGAACAACCTGTCTCTCTCAGATAGAGCTTCCTCACCAACGATCGCGACGAGACCTCTTAAATCTACACCCTCAGCGTATGCTGAATACATCTGATCGTTCCACTGCGGGTGATCTTCTCTAGTTAACCCAGCGCCGATTCCCTCCTTCATCAACCTGCTGAGGGATGGTAGAACGTTTATTGGGGGATATATACCCTTAGCATGCAGTTCTCTACTGAGAACTATCTGTCCCTCCGTGATGTAACCAGTTAGATCTGGAATTGGATGAGTTATATCGTCACCAGGCATCGTAAGGATCGGCATCTGTGTAATTGTACCCTTCCTACCCCTTATACGCCCAGCCCTTTCGTAGATGGTTGCAAGATCCGTATACATGTAACCTGGATACCCTCTCCTCCCAGGCACTTCCTCTCTTGCTGCAGAGATCTCTCTGAGAGCTTCACAGTAGTTTGTCATGTCGGTGAGGATGACGAGGATGTGGAGGTCGTACTCGTAAGCTAAAAACTCCGCAGCCGTCAAGGCCATACGTGGAGTTAGAAGTCTTTCTATCGCAGGATCGTTCGCAAGGTTCAGGAAAACTACCGCCCTTTCTAAAGCTCCCGTTCTCTCGAACTCCTTCATGAACTTGTAAGCCTCTTCGTAAGTTATACCCATCGCAGCGAAAACTACTGCAAACTCCTCCTCCTGCCCCCTAACCTTCGCTTGCCTTGCTATCTGCAGAGCTATATCGTTGTGCGGTAAACCACTACCGCTGAAAATCGGAAGCTTTTGTCCTCTGACAAGCGTATTCATTCCATCGATTGCAGAAATACCTGTTTGGATGAATTCTCTCGGATATTGCCTTGCGTAGGGATTTATAGCAGCACCAACTATCGGTCTCCTCTCCTCAGGCACTATCTTCGGTCCACCGTCTATAGGTTCTCCAGAACCGCTCAGGATTCTGCCAAGCATGTCCTTGGAACAGTTGAGTTTAACTATGTCTCCAGTAAATCTAACGCTGCATGATGTATCTATCCCACGGGTGCCTTCAAAGACCTGAACGACCACGACATCTTTAGATGTATCCAGAACCTGACCTTTCCTTGTTGTACCGTCTGGGAGGGTAATGGTTACAAGCTCGTTGTAAGCAACTGGATCGGTTTTTTCAACAAATATCAAAGGCCCTGCTACTTGAGAGATCGTCCTATATTCCTTCATCTCCATCACTCCCCAAGGAGGTTCTTTCTAATTTTACTCATCGCAGCATCGAGGGCGGACTTGTAGTCTTTTTCAAACTTTGCTCTTGCAAATTCTTCAAGTCCTTCAACGTTTATTATTTCATCAACCGTCTTACCACTTTCAAGAGCCTTGTAGAACCAGTCATTAAGCTGCTTTATGCTTTTAAGCATGTCGTACTGTTTCTGAACACTGCAATAAGTATCTACAGGATGATATGCATACTGAACTAGATATACCTCTCTTATTATCCTTGCCACTTCAAGAAGCAATCTCTGCGATTCGGGTAAAGCGTCACTACCTACGAGCTGTACAATTTCCTGCAAGCTCGCCTCTTCTTGCAAAATCCTCATAGCCCAAGTTCTCAGCTCGTTCCATTCCTCTGCGACATTCTTAGAGTACCATTCTTTAAGCGAGTCCACATATAAGCTGTAGCTCTGCAGCCAATTTATAGCTGGGAAATGGCGACGAGCTGCAAGCTTTGCATCCAGTGCCCAGAAAACTTTCACAATTCTCAGCGTGTTTTGAGTAACAGGTTCACTGAAGTCACCGCCTGGTGGTGAAACAGCTCCCACAACAGTTACACTACCAACGTTTCCGCTTAAAGTCCTAACTCTCCCAGCCCTTTCATAGAACTCCGCAAGTCTAGAAGCTAAGTATGCAGGATATCCCTCTTCACCCGGCATCTCCTCAAGTCGACCTGAGATCTCTCTCATCGCCTCAGCCCATCTGCTTGTTGAATCAGCCTGTATGGCTACGTCGTAACCCATATCTCTGAAGTACTCAGCTATAGTAATGCCTGTATAAACTGAAGCTTCTCTAGCAGCTACAGGCATGTTTGATGTGTTTGCAACAAGAACAGTTCTTTCCATAAGCGGTTTTCCAGTTCTTGGATCTTCAAGCTCTGGGAATTCCTCAAGAACTTCTGTCATTTCGTTTCCTCTCTCTCCGCAACCGATGTAAACTACTATCTGAGCATCACTCCATTTTGCAAGCTGATGTTGCGTAACAGTCTTACCACTTCCAAAGGGTCCGGGAATTGCAGCTGTTCCGCCTTTTGCAACCGGGAAGAAGGTATCTAAAACTCTCTGTCCAGTTATAAGAGGAATTTCTGGTGGCAACTTTTCTACGTATGGTCTTGGGACTCTTACCGGCCATCTGTGGTAGAGCTTAAGCTCCAAACCGTTATCTAAAACGGCAACAGTTTCTTCTATTGTGAACTCTCCTTCATAAACTTCAGTAACAACCCCTGGTTTAATGTTAGGAGGAGCTAAGACTCTATGCTCAACAATCTCCGTTTCCTGCACTTTTCCTATTATTTCTCCTGGTTTTATTTTGTCTCCTCTCTTAACAACGGGTTTAAAAGCCCATTTTGTTTTTCTGCTTAGACCTGGAGCTTCTATACCTCTGCCTATGAAGTCTCCACTCATATCTTTGAGTATAGGCAAAGGTCTCTGGACACCATCGTAGATGTTTCTTATCAGCCCCGGTCCCAACTCAACGCTTAGCGGCATTCCAGTGTTTACGACCTTCTCTCCTGGTCTTACACCTGATGTATCTTCGTAAACCTGAATTAGGACCTTTGAGCCAACAAGTCCAACAACTTCACCCATAAGCCCTTCTTCTCCCACTTTACACAGATCGTACATTCTCGCCTTTAAGCCTTCTGCAACTACAAGAGGCCCAGAGATCCTGTAGATGTTTCCAACCAACTCGCTTCTCACTTCCATAGATCAACACCTATCGCCCTTCTTATCTTTTCTCTCATCTCCTCAACATCACCACTACCACCCAAAGCTACAAATGTTGGCTCAACACTCTCGTAAACCTCCTTTTTAAGCGTAGGGGGTAGCTTTTTAAGTAGATCGTGTTGTATAACAACTATTCCAACATCTTCCCTTTCAAGTAATTCTCTAATAAAATTTCTAAGATCTTCATCTTTTTTTACGTTGTAAAGATCCGTAAGGCCTGCCAACATAAAACCTAGATTGAAATCTTCATCACCAACAACGGCTATCTTCTTCATATTATCACCATCTGCTTCTCTATTTCCTCGTTTGAGAAGTTGAACCACTTTCCCCAACCAAGAACTCGAAGATCATCAACTTCCACCTTTTTGAGCACGATGTACTGAAGTACTGGCAAAATGCTCAAAGGATAATTGCTCGCTCTTTTTGCGATTATCTCTATCCACAATCTGTCGAAGTTTACTTCCGCTTCTGAAAGACTCTCAAATTTCTCCAAAGCTTTTGAGAACCAGTAATCTTCAAGGGATTTAAGAAGCTCCTCATAGCTGAGTGTCGCGAGTTTTCTGATTTCATTTTCGGTCAATTCATAGCCACCAGGAATTGTGCAGTCTATGATTTCTTCAGCACTTTCTCCGCTCTCTTTAAGCCTCAAGAGTGTTTTTACGTTTTTAATATCTATCTCCATTTTTATAAAATTCAAGAACAATTTTGTTTCAAGTTTCTCAGCCGAAATCTTCAGTAACTTACTGTAGTACGCTTTGTAAAGCTCATCTTCAATTTTATACATTGGTATGCTTCCAATCTTTGAAAGAACGTCGTAGTAGGGTGTATGTTCTAAAGATTTGACTATCTCTCCTATCTCTTTTGTCAACATCGATTTTAGTTCAGCTTCACTGAACTGCCCTGCTGGAACTAAGGTCTCCTCTATAATCTCTGGATGAACATTGGCCATCTTTCCTCGAATAATGTTTATTATGTTCCAAAGATCCCATCTCGCAAAATACTCCCCAATCAGTTCTTTAACCTCTCCAAAAGATACCTGATATATCTTTCTGTATGTTTTGGCGAGGTTTGCATACAGTGCGTAATCGAGTAGCCTTGGGCCAGTGTATTTGTATGCAACAGCATCTATTTCTTTCTTGTACTCTGTTTCTTCCAAAAATCTCACGATCTCATCAAAGCTCATGTTCAGCATTTTTTTGTAGTCCTCTGGCTTCAACAATCTGCTTTTCATTACCCTTGTTCTTGCAACGATGTACGCATACGCTGTTTTGGTTCCTGAGAACATGGTAGGTCACCCAAAAAGAATTTTTGATACTTCGCTGAGTTTTTGTTCGTAAAGTGAAGCCAAAAATTCGTCAAAAGTTAGGTTCAGTCTAATTTTTGTGGCAGGATCTTCGAGGATTATTCCGCCTAAACATTCTATATTACCCGCAAATTTTAGGTCTAACTTTAAATTCTTAATAATCTCCTTTACAAGCTTCTCTTCTGCCTTACTTGAATAAACAAACATCCCAGGCTTTGCATTTTTTTCAATTAATTTTTTTAATAATTCTATTTTAGTTTTTTGATCCATCTCTTTTAATCTCTGCCTAAGTATATTAAAAACACTCTCAATAATTTCTTTCTGTTTATTCAACTTGGCTCTTTTCATTTCTAAGCTAATACTCGAAATTTCCTGCCTTTTTATAGCTTCAGCCTCCTTTTCCGCTTCTTCCCTTGCTTTTCTGAGTATTTCATTTGCTTCTGCCTTTGCAGAATCGATTATACTCTTTGCTTCACTTTCTGCTTCTTCAAGTATCTTCTTTACTACCTCATCTCCCTTTCTTGTTATCTCTTCAAGTACTGGCTCCAATGGCATTCTTTCAACCCCATCATCACATCGCGAATATCAGCATGAAGCTTACTACCAAGCCGAAGATGACTATCGTCTCTGGAATGACTGTAAACAGAATGCCAAGCCCGAAGAATTCTCTGTCCTCAGCCGTAGCTCCAACAGCTGCGGCACCAATTCCACTTTCGGCAATTCCAGCACCTATACCGCTAAGTCCTACTGCTAAGCTTGCACCTATCGCTGCGCATCCCCTTATAAATGCTTCATCTCCTATCAAAGCCTCAACCATCTCTATTCACCTCCCCAACAGCACTTCTGCCCATCTTACAGTATCTGCAAATTTATATCCAAAAATTAAAATTAATATCGCTATGCTAGCTCCGAGTGCAAGTCTGAGGGTTGATATTATCCAGTAGTACTTTAAGAATCTCTCTACGTTTTTTTCGCTTCCTAATTTCTCTGCAATTTTTAGTACGAGTTTCTCTCCTATCATCACATCGCGAATATCAGCATGAAGCTTACTACCAAGCCGAAGATGACTATCGTCTCTGGAATGACTGTAAACAGAATGCCAAGCCCGAAGAATTCTCTGTCCTCAGCCGTAGCTCCAACAGCTGCGGCACCAATTCCACTTTCGGCAATTCCAGCACCTATACCGCTAAGTCCTACTGCTAAGCTTGCACCTATCGCTGCGCATCCCCTTATAAATGCTTCATCTCCTATCAAAGCCTCAACCATCTCTATTCACCTCCTTCTTCAATAAACTTCTTTACTCTACCAAAAGGAGCGTACTTTCTACCACCACCTTCAAAGAACTTCGTAAAGAATTCCACATAGTGCAATCGAAGCGACTGCAATCCTGGATCCAAAATTCCAAGCAAAAGGTTCACTGCATGAGCTAATACCATTATAATCACTGCGACAACTGTTACTACTATTTCTATAGGTATCATGACCTCCACTATCTTTGGTACCACGTAATTTATTACGAAAGCTATGTATACTGAGGATAAGCCAATTGCAAGCAATCGTGCATAGCTTATTATCTGACCAAACCAAGTCATAAGTTCAACTACCATAAATACTCCAAAAATGCCCATCTTAGGTATCTCTGCCTTCAAGAACATTGCAAACCACACAACAAGTAAAACCACTGCGATCTTGTAGAAATCGTTTGCTCCAAGTTCCCATCCATCTACCAGTCCAGGAATTGGTAACGGTGGTGCATTTTCAGGAGGTGCGGGTAATATGTGCCCAAACCCCTGCGGTGGTGGTGAAGAGAAAATTCCCAGATTGTAGCTGAAACCCAATATTATAAATGCCAACCCAAGTACCCCTATGAACCAAGATCCTTTTTCAAATATAGCCTCTTTTAATCCATGCTCCACATAAACGTTGTAAAATCCCAAAAGGAAACCCCAAAGGATCTTAAACATCCCTAACAGTAGAACTACGAAGAGTAGAGCTTTAACACCAAACTCCTCTACTCTATCAAAGATCGGATGATAGTGGTTAAACGCGTAGAGCGACGCTAAGAACTCTCCTGCCCAATGAACTTCTCCTGCATCCTCATGGCCTGGAACCAAAAATGGACCAAAGAACTCACCATAGATAAATCCAAATACGATAGAGGATATACCACAATACACCCCTATATTAAGAAGTCTTTGCCATCCTTCGGTCTTGAATATTTTCTTTAGGTATAAGGACAGGACCAAAACAAGTAACCCATAACCCATATCCCCAAGCATCATTCCGAAGAAGATCGTGAAGAAGATGGACATTATCCACGTTGGATCCAACTCCTTGTACTTTGGAACAGCGTAGGTTGTAGAGAGGATCTCAAAGTCTTTTACAAATGGCGGATTGTTTAACAAAGTTGGTGCTGAGTCATCCTCTTCATCTAACTTTTCTACAACAAGTTTTCCTGTGCTTTCAAGCTTGTTCTTAAACTCTTCAAACTTCTTTGCTGGAACGTATCCGACGATGACGAAAGTGTACTTTGAAACCAATGTTTTCAAAGGAAGCTCGGCCTTATCTAGCTCCGAACTTAGAAATTCCTCTATAGCCAACAAAAGATCAGACTCCTTCAACTTAAGCTCTTCTATCTCCTCCTCTATTCTCTTTCTTTTCTCGCTAATTTCAATCTTCTTGGCTTCTATCTCTTTAATTCTGCTTTCATAGTCACTGATATCTGGCACAGTGATCTCTCTGAATCCAAAGGTTTGGAGAACCTTGAGAACTTCGTCTGCAAATTCAGACTTTATGAAAACTGCAACCACAAACTCCTTCTCGTAATTTACTAAAATGATGTCAAAAAGATCTGTAATCTTGGAAATTTCTTCTCTTGGATCAGATTTTACAAACCCTACGAAGCATTTTATCGCCTTGTAACCTTTTAAAAGAGTCGGAGGGACGTTGAGAACTTTCAATGGCTCGATGATTTTTAGCTCTTCATCTAACGCTTTTATTTCTTCCTCGATTGTTTTTATCTGTTCAAGTCTTTTTCCTATCTCCTCATTGTACTCTTGAAGTTTTTTGCTTAGTTGCTCTTCAATTTCCTTGGATTTATATTTTCCACGTGGTAAAATCTTTGACGGATCCAGTTTAAGGTAAGATATGTAGCTCCTCAACTGAAGCAAGTTTCTAGATATCTTAGAAGCTTTTTCGAAGGGTTCTCCAATTTTAAAAGCCTCAGACTCTGTTGGTTCTTCGATGTGGAGAACGTTCAAACGATGCAAAGTATCGGAAACGATCTCAAGATGGTCTCTCGGGCCAACTACCGAAACCTTAACCATCCTTTCAGGCTTTAGCATGGTCGACCATCCCTAAAAACTCTTTATATAAAAATTCAACTGCTTTCCATACGTTCTCCTTACCTTTTACTTCAAGATCCTCTATCTCTCGAACTTTCGATTTTCTGATCTCTTCTTTTTTTATTTCTACTTCCATCTTGGCTTTCTCAATAGTCTCTGCCTTTATCTTTGCAGCTTCGTTTTCGGCATCTTCTAAGAGTTTCCTCGCGTAAGCTTTAGCTTCTAAAATCTTTTTCTTCTTTTGTTCCTCAGCCTCCCTGATTTTCAATTCGACTTCATTTTCAGCCTTTTTAATCCTTTCGAGTATCTCCGTTTTATTCATAGTTACCACCTGGAAGTAATGAACTAAAGCGAACGTTCAAGCGTAATCGTATCCTTATTTAAGCCTTACTGAGCTAAGTGTATTATAATTAAAAATAGCTACCGAAGTTTTGGCTTGAAAATCGCTCATACTTTGGGAGACTGTCGTTTGAATATTCTTTCGATGATATTTTAATCTCAAAAAGATTAGAAAAAATTTAAAGATCGGCTACTATCTCGTCAAGTAAAGCTAGATAGTCTTCTTCTTTTCTCCAGAGATTTCCAAAGCTCATTGCCGCATTTGGATGATAGTAGCGATCTATTGCAATCGCTCTTATATGTGGCGCAAAGTTCTTTATTGCTGCAAGCATTTGCGAACCGTGATAATAAATTGTACCCATCATAAGTACAACGTCGTAGTTCCCCTTGCCATCAAATCCCTTCCAGTTTGGATCGAGCAAAAACTGTGTAAGCTCATGCAATACTGCGTATTTCGCATTTATCCCTGCCTGAGCAAGCTTACCTATCGCATTCCCGGTTGCAACTACTGTTATCCCCTTCTCGGCAAACTTCTTCACTCTTTCTATCATCGCTGGCGTTATATCTGGGCCAACGATCAACAAAGGATGCTTTGCCTTCTTTACTGCCATTGCAACTGGTTTTCCTTTTTCAAGCAGCATTGCCATCTTCGGGCCGGGGATGTTTGCAGCATCGAAAGGTTGCTCAATCGTCTTAGGCATCTTCACCACCTCACTTCTTCGCTACACTTGAAAATCCCTCTCTAAACAACCTCTCAACGCAAGTCGGATTAAATCCAGCATGATATGGTCTTATTGGTCCTTCGAGGATCTTCTTCCTACTCCAGTCGATCTTCCATCCGTGTTTTTCTTCAAGCTCTTTAAGCAGTTCTTCTCTCTTCGCCAGTGGCAAATCGCTTTCTGTTCTTACATACAGATGCCAGTCATCCGGCATTCTGCCCAGATACTTAAGGCTTAGGTCGATATAGTGTGTTAACTTTATAGCTCTTCCCTTATCGGTATCGTTTGGTCTAAAGCAGAGTTTTGCAATCAGAGGAATTGCTTCTTCGATAGTCTCCGCAGCTACAAGCAGATCCTGCGGAGCTGGTTCTATTCGCACCTTCTGTCCGCTTCTCACATCATATACCATCCAGTCCTCATCGTTGTATGGCCTACCTAAGAAGGCTCTGCGGTATTTACTTCCGTGAGGTCCAACAACTACTGGGATACCAAGGCGGTTAACTCCAGTAGCTATGCTTGCAGCTTTCTGGCTGTAAGCACCCCAAGCAACTCCGCAAGCGCCAACTCTGTTTAAGATATAGTCTGCAATCTCCTCGAAATTCGCCCTTATGTTCCTCATTGCAAATATTCTCGCCACCTTTATCGCTGCTCCATGGATATGAGCGTTGCTCACACAGCTACCAATGTTTGTAACACAACCACCATCGAAATCGTCCCTATACTTCTCATAAACAGTTTTGCCTTCTTCATCCTTGTAAAGTCCGCAATCCATTGCCATGCAGCCAGTTGTAACGACTATGTAATTTCTTGAAGCAAACTCGTTAACGATCGTATAAGCATCTTTAGTTCCGTTCGGATAATTGCTGCAACCAACAACCGCTATAATTCCAGGAATTGTTCCAAGCACAATTGGAGCGCCAACGTTTCTGATTTCAGAATCTCTTACAGGTCCTCTACCTCTTCTTACCTTGCCCTTCTCGTTGATTATCCTGTTCCATGCTGCATAGTTGAACACATCGATGATCGGGATCTTCTTTGGACAAACCTGTTCACATCTTCCACAAGTTATGCAAACATCCCACTTCTCTTCAAGCTCCTTTCTATTACCCTTTTCAGCAGCTTCCATTGCATCGCCAATTCTTATCTTCTGCGGGCATGCAATGGTACAATTTCCGCATTGTGTGCAAGATTTAACATAGTTCATGAACTGCTCTTCGCTAAGCACAGGCTTTATTTCACCCCTCTTCTTCCTCCTCGCTCTCGCAACTTCAACTGCAATTTCGCCAACTTTAAGCGGATCAAGAACAACAGCTCCTGGATTTCCGTCGAGCAGGTATTTGATCACTTCCTTCGGATCCTTCTTCGTCATGTCTGGCAAACCATGCATCGCCTTTGCATTTGTGCATAGCACTGGAATCCCAAGTTTTCCTGCATGGTAAAGAATATCAGCTCTTATACACTGCTCATCGATTACAATTATGTCTGCTAAACCAGATCTCACAACTTTAAGTTGCCTACCTAACGATCCAGCTATCTTAGCCTTTGGCCAGTATCTGCTCATATCGTGAGCTGTGCAGCAGATTCCAGCGAGCTCAACTTCATCGCCAAGCTTGTTTCGCTCTATGTAATCAGCGATGTTGAAAGCTGGTGGAGCATGATGACCAATGACTAGCACGATTGCTTTATTTCTATCTAGAACTCCCATACCGAGCTCGATTAGTGGTTGATTGCTTTCTCCTTTTGGCAGGTTAAATGCACAAATTTGTGCAATATCAGCAATTTCCTTACCAAGAGCATCCATCATGCCAAGGTGTAAAGCTTTTGACTCAAAGTCAAGATAGCTTCCTTCTTGCCCAGTATGAATAGCATCCATAACCTGAACGATCTGCTCCTCAACGTAGGTTAAGGCTCTTTCTAAGTCTGCGAGCGTTTTCGGCTTGATGCCGGTTATTAATTGTGTTAGGGGGGCTACTTCAGCTATCTCAGGGCCAAGGTCTACGGGTATTTCTTCAAGCTTCTTGCCGGTTACGTGTTCTATGTCGTGAAGCATGTGCCTCGCATGTCCCGTATGGCATGCAGTTCCTATTGCAACTGCGATGTCTACGATTCTTGCGGTTTGCGCTTCCAAGTTAATTCCACAAGCTCCATGCTTATTCTCAGTCAGATCGCATTTGCCCATGGTGCAAAGGCAGCACATGTCGCAATAAGGAGCGTAGAATGGTTTATAGCGCTTTAATAAAGTGAAATCCCAGTCTCGGAGCGTTTCTATCTGCGGAAAAGGCGTTGGACCCATTGGTGCCCATTCTTCCTCTTCTTCAACGATTTCTCCAATTTTAATACTTACATTTCTCATTTCGTCGATCACTAATGCTCCTTTACGAAATTCGATAGCCATTCTTTCACCTCAATCTGACAGTGAGTTTTAAAATAAGGATTTTTCGCTTTTTCGCAGATATTACTATTTTTTAATTTCTTAAGAATTTTTGACAAGAAATAATTAATCGTATGAAGCGAGTGCTCGCTCTTGAGAAAAAATTAAATATTTACGGGAATTAAAAAAAGCGATGATCGATGTTATAATGGCTGGTGAAATTCTGAGAACGATCACAAGAGCTATCGTTGTTCTTGTTAGTGAGGCGAGAATTCATTTTCTCGAAAAAGGATTGCATTCAAGAGCTGTGGATCCCGCTAACGTTGCAATGGTAATTGTGGATGTGCCAAAAGAGAGCTTTGAGGCCTACAAAATCGACGGGGAAAAGACTATAGGATTAGATATGAACAGAATATTTGACATCAGCAAATCGATAAAACCAAAAGATCTTGTAGAACTGATGATATCCGATGAAAGTACTTTGAAGGTAAAATTCGGCAGTGTTGAATATACTGTGTCCCTCATAGATCCTTCTGCGATAAAAAAGGAACCTAAAATACCGGAACTTGAGCTTCCAGTGAAAGTTGTGATGGATGCTGGTGAATTCAAGAAGGCGATAAGCGCAGCCGAAAAGATAAGCGACCATGTCGTATTCAGCTCAGATAAAACTGGTTTCAAGATAGAAGCTAAAGGAGATGTTGATAAGCTCGTTTTCAATCTTAGTGAAGCAGAACTGATAGAATTCAACAAAGGAGAAGCTAAGAGTATGTTTAGTGTTGAATATCTGAAAGAATTTTGTACAATTGCGGGAAGTGGGGATCTGCTCACCATAAGGCTTGGAACGAACTATCCCGTAAGGCTGCTCTTCGACTTAGCTGGGGGTAAGGCAAAGGTGGAATACATACTTGCTCCCCGTATCGAAGCTGAATGAGTTTTTTACCCCTTCTCCCAATTTTAACAAGGTACCCATTCTTAAAAGCATCCAGAGAAGTTTTTTCAGACATCAACTTCGAAAAAGAGATAAAAAAATTCCCGAACGTTGTAGAGGAGGCAAAAGAGATTGTCCTTGCATCAATATATGGCAAGAAGATTGAAAGATCTTATCTAGAATCGGACATTATCTGCAAAGATTGCGATGAGCCATGCGTTAAGTGTTCAGCCTTAGGGAACTATAATAACTGCAATTTCTGTATGAAATGCTTTTCAAATTGTAGATTTAAGCTTGCAAACGAAATTGTAGTAAAATATAAAACACAGGCAAAGATATCTGTACTTCGCTATATAGCCACGAGAAGTATAGCTTCTCAAATCGAAGACTGGGCGAGAATAAGATTTGCTGTTAGCGAAGCAAATTTTTACGGAGAAATTTTAAAAAAAGAAAGCGATGAAGTTGTGAGACTTGTAGCTTCCGAGTGTGGTATAAAGGTTAAAGGCTGGAATGTTAGCGTCGCAGGTTATATAAAAGCTTCTTCAAGAATAAGGGCTCCAGAATGGAGACTCTTGAACAGATCTCTTAAAGGTGGCTACGTTGAGTCCACAAGGAGAGAGGTTGAAAGGATAATAGTTGAAATTCTAAGACTTAGGTTTTCTGAAAAAGTTCCAATTCTATTTGAAGTTCCCGAGCTAGCTCGAAAAATAGAAAGAAAAGATATCAAGCTAGATCTTGGTAAGGTGGATCTTGATTGTCTTCCACCATGCATGAAGGAGATACTTTTACAGCTGCAGAATGGGATGAATGTTCCACATACTGCAAGATTTGCAATAACGAGCTTTTTAATAAACATTGGAATGAAAGTGGATGAGATAATTGAATTATTCAAAAAAGCTCCAGATTTCGATGAAGAAAAAACGAGATACCAAGTAGAACACATAGCTGGAGAAAGGGGAAAAAGTGTAGAGTACACTGCGCCATCTTGCGATACAATGAGGACATATCATAACTGCGTAGCCAACTGCAAAGTGACTCATCCACTCATTTACTACAGAAATTGCAAAAAGCAAAGGTTAATTTCAAAAAATGCAAATAAATCCCAAAACTAAAAAATTTAAAGCTGTTTTGCAGCTTCTTTAATATCCTCCACCTTTACGGTTTTTCTTCCAGCATTTTTCGCAAGGTTTGCAGCAATTCTACCAACCTTCATTGCATAATCTTCAATAGCCTTTGCCAACTCTACTTTGGCATCTTCACTAACCCTAAGCGCTCCAGCTTTCCTGAGCAGCCTTTCAACAGGAGCAAGTGGAAGTTCCATCCTCTCATCCTCCTCAAATTTTTTATCTAACAATAGAATTTTGTACAGAACCCTTATATAAATTTTTTGTCCATAAAAGGCGAAAAACGCGTTTTACTCAGCTTCCGTAAACTTCAAATCCAGCATCATTTTTTAAGTCAAGCTATAAAATTTTCACAGCATAGCAATCTTCCAAATACTCCAAAATCCACAATCACAACGTTTACGACGTATTTGAACTTTCGAAAAATCCAAAAAATTCAATAAAAAATTAAAATTTCTAGCGTTCTTGAACACCCAAGTACCTTAAAGCTCGGTCTGGATTTATCTGATACATATGAATTGCTGTAGAAACTTCTTTAAAACTTCTAATACCCTTTGAAACCATAAACTCCAGAACACTTCTCCTCCTCTCCAGCTCCTCATTGAGCTCCCTCA
>CAYZIW010000002.1:0-30986 GCA_964478605.1 uncultured archaeon
CATTCAACCACCTCCTGCAGATTTGAGTGGATAGGTACTTCTATATAAGGTTTTCGTGATAAGATGTGGCAATAAAGTTAGGTTTTGCCGGTAACGTTTTTTATAGCTTCAATAACCTCTCTCCTTGTGAAAGGCTTCTTTAATATAAAGTCTGCTCCAGCTTCAAGGATCTGCTCGCCTTTTGCCGTAGCGTAAGCTGTAATCGCTATGATCTTCACGTTTGGGTCTATCCTTTTTATCTCTGCCGTGGCCTTTATTCCATCCATGAGCGGCATCATGATGTCCATAAGTACAACTTCTGGTCTCTCTTCACAGAAAATTTTTATAGCTTCCTTTCCGTTAGATGCCTCGATAACAACGTAGTTTTTTAGCATGATCTTGAGGATCTCGCGCATTGCTATCTCATCATCTACGATGAGTATCTTCATGTTAGCAGTTAGACGTCTAGATTTGAAATATTTTGTTAAACATTCTGTCTCACTAAAATTTATATAGATAATAAAAGATTGAGTTTGTATCGCTAATTCCTCAAATTCTTTGTCGCTTCCGCAAGTTCTTTTATCCTCTTAGCAAGTGGAGCTACGGAACTTTTTGCAATTTCATCCTTTTTTACACTTCTCCACCCCGCATCACCCTGAACAACACCTACAACAAAAGCACTTTGACTTATAGGGTTCTCGGTAATCCCAGCAATTATCCAGCCCTGACTTATAGCGTAAACTATCAAACTCATGATCGCAAATTCAGCTCCGCCATGTCTTAGGCCTGAGGTTACAATAGGTGCAAAGATCTTATTTTTCAGCTTCATGTTGCACATCTTTGCCATTCTACTTCTGTCCATCAGATTTTTAACTAATCCAGAGACGTTTCCAAAGTAAGTTGGAGTACCAATCACTATCGCATCTGCCTCCTCCATCTTCTTCAGAACGACAAATATATCATCTTTCTGGCTACATTCACCTTTAAGGCATGCATCGCAGCCTTTACAGGTAGAGATGTTGTAGTTATAAAGATCTAAAATTTCCGAAGTGATTTCTAACTTTTTTAGCTCTTCAGCTAGTAGTTCAAGTAGAAATCTCGTGTTTCTACTCTTTGGACTTCCGTTTATCAGAAGGGCCTTCATGATTGACTAAGATCTTTCTGATTATTTAAGCGTTGCCAAAACCTCCGCCCCTTTCACCGTTTCACATTCGTTGCACCTTACGATAGGTCGGGGGTTCACGATATTACCCTTCAATCTATAATTTATCTCTGAAACCTCTTCTGGCTTCAAAACAACTTTCCAGGACAGAGTTTTGTAGTTCGAGTCTTCAATTTCAGCTTCAGCTTCAACAGTACCGTTGCAGAGCTCGTATATCTCCATCTCTACTCTAGATTTTGAGAAGTTGTGAACGAAGAGTTTAACGTCTTTGTATCCGTCCATCTCTTTGATTACTCTTTCCACATAAATGTATCCCATAATTCTCGCAAGTATTTTTTCGTAGTTCGGTACATCCTTATCTAATATCTCAGCAGCTTTTTTCGCAATGAGAGGAATTATTTTCGTTATCTCTTCCTCCTTCCTTTTTTTCATTTTCTGCTTTTCTTTCCTATCAAGGTACTCCTTGAGCCTCCTACCTACCTCCTGAATAGCAAGCTTTGTCTCTTCCATTATTTCAACAATTTCTGCAATCGCCTCCTTCGATTCACTCGTGTATGGAACGTTGGTTGACGCAAGATGTATAAGCACAACCATCGGTGCGGAAGGTAGCTCACCTACGTTCTGGTTAATTCCATAATTTTTCCAGTTGATCGCCTCTACAACCTTTGTAAGCGCACAACCGCTTTGCTGATAAAGCAGCGGTATCTTGTTTGCATACCTTAAAATTATAGCCTTCTCAGCATTGATCTCCCCACCGTAAGCCAAGCCAACCTCAATTAAAAAGGGATGTCCCGAGTAGACTTTTGGCTTTCTCGTCACAGCCGCTACAAACTCAGGTTTGAACCTTAAAAGCAGACTTTTCTCAAGGTTTTTGTCTCCGATCGGTAGAAGGCAGTCCGTTGGTGGAGGCAACAGATCTACTTGCTTAAAAGCTTTGATCAAAGCTTCAGCTTGCTCCCTACTAAGCTCTTTTGGATCTTCTTCTCCAGTGAGATTAGCAGCGCTGAGGATGCTCTCGGCAATCTTGTCCCCTACTCTTACAAACTCTTCTTTCAAAAAAGATTTTAGATTTTTTTCTTTTGTATCTCTAAGCATTTGAATCAGCTTGCCTAACTCGATTCCATGTGGATGAGGTTTGATTGCCCTTGGTAGTTTTGGAACCTCTTCAATTATTCTTTCAAACTCGTGTACAGTTCCATCAGGTTCTACGAAGGTTATTCTCGCGTATGGGTTCACAATTGCTGTCTCTTTCAGATATTCGTATACACTCTGCTTTCTTTCCTTAACGTAATTTCCAGCAATTTCGAGCTCTATTCTTGTTCCGTGAGGCATGAACCATTCTTCTTCTTTTTCCTCTACTACTTCAGGCTCGTTCTTCTTTGTATTTATGTAAAGTGTAACGCTGTAAGCCTTACTACCCTTTACTCTGGAAACTATTTTGGCTGGTTTTCCAGTAGTCAGTTGAGCGTAAAGAATCGCTCCTGAAATTCCTATCCCCTGTTGTCCTCTACTTTGTTTTATTTCGTGAAACCTTGAACCATACAAGAGTTTTCCAAAGACCTTCGGTAAAACTTCCCTTTCTATTCCAGGCCCATTATCTTCAACTATAATTTTATAATTTTCTCCAATTTTAGAAATTCTGACGTATATGTCTGGCAGTATTCCCTCATCCTCACAAGCGTCAAGTGAATTATCGACTGCCTCTTTTACGACAGTAACCAGAGCTTTTGATGGATTTGTGTATCCTAATATATGCTTGTTCTTTTCAAAAAATTCGGCTACGCTGATCTCTCTATTTTTGGAGCTCATATTTCTGCTCCAACTACTGTGTGGGTTTTGTATACCCCCTCTATAGCCCTTAACTCGTCGACGGTTTTATTCAACTCCGAAAGAGTTGGAGCGTCAATGATTACTACGAAATCAAACTCGCCGAAGACGTGGTACACTTCCCTTATGTATTTCTTGTTTTTTGATTCGATATAAAAGTTCCTCTCTTTTCCAGGAACCACACTAACCATTGTTACACCAATTACCATAAAAGAAGTGATTAGAGTTAATTTTAACTCTTTCGCTGTTGAAGTTTCGAATTTCAAAGATCACCTGACAGCTTCATAGACGCATAAATATAATTTTTTAAATATTTTTTATAACATTACTTGAACTTTCGACGTTCAATCGATGAAATTTAAAAAGCGAGGTGCAGGATTAATACAATGCACTGGGCAGATGTGATAGCAGCCGAGTTACTTTCAAAGTCAAAAAAACACAGGATAGCTACAGGAATCTCCCCTTCAGGACACATCCATTTGGGGAACTTAAGGGAGATGGTTACAGCTGATGCTGTAAGAAGGGCTTTGATCGATGCTGGTGGTGAGGCGGAGATAGTGTATATCGCTGACGATTTCGATCCTTTAAGGAGGAGATATCCATTTTTACCGGCAGAGTATGAAAACTATGTAGGAATGCCGCTCTGCAAAATTCCAGATCCAGAAGGTTGTCATGAGTCTTATTCAGAGCATTTTCTACAACCATTTCTTGAATCTCTGGACATCCTCGGAATACCCGTGATCTTAAAGAAAGCTCATGAGATGTACGAAGCTGGATATTACACCGATGCCATAAGGTTATCTCTACAGAAGAGAGATGAGATAGCAAAAATAATATCGGAGGTAACTGGGAGAGAAGAGATGGATGACTGGTATCCATTCATGCCACTTTGCAAAAGCTGTGGAAGAATAAATACAACCAAAGTCGTATCATTCGATGAGAAAAGGATCTACTACAGATGCAAGTGTGGAGATGAGAGTTATGTAAGCTACGAGGGTGGAGGAAAACTAACCTGGCGATTAGACTGGGTATCGAGATGGAAAATTTTACAAATAACTTGTGAACCATTCGGCAAAGATCACGCCGCTGCTGGAGGGAGCTATGATACGGGTGTTAGACTGGCAAGAGAGATCTTCAACTACGAACCGCCTTATCCAATCCCATACGAATGGGTGCAGCTTAAGGGTTTGGGGCCCATGAAGAGTTCAAAGGGGATAGTTATACCGGTGAGACAGATAATAGATATCATACCTCCGGAAGTTGTTCGCTATCTTTTCATGCGCGTAAAACCTGAGAGACATATAGACTTCGATCCATCCGCGACTTTGGAGCTTTTTGAAGAGTTCGAGGAAAAGTTTGCTGAAAAGGATAGAAGTGTTCAGCTCAGTCTGGTTAAAGAAGAGAACTACAGTATTCCGTTCAAGCACATTATTATCGTCGGACAGATTGCAAACTGGGAGATGGAGAAGTGCATTGAAATCTTAAAGAGAACTGGACAAAAAATTGATGAAAAGGCTAAAAAAGAGTTGGAAAGAAAGTTGAACTATGCAAAAATGTGGGTAGAAAATTATGCACCAGATAGAATAAAATTCCGGATCGCTGAAAATATAGAGGTTGAATTTAGTGAATCAGAAAGGAGGTTCATATGCGAATTCGCTAAAGCTATAAACGAAAGCATGAGTGCAGATGAAATTCACACAAGCGTGTATGAAGTAGCAAAAAAGGTTGGAATTGATGCTTCGAAAGCTTTTCAGGCAATATATAAACTTACGCTCAACAAAAACTATGGTCCGAGAGCAGGATACTTTATAAAGTCTCTGGGTGTCGATTGGTTCAAGGAGAGGGCAGAAAAGATATGCCAAGGATAGAAGCGGGGAGTTACTATACCTATCTGCCAGAAGGTTGCAGGTTGTGCAGAAGGGGGGCAAAGTTGGTTCTTTTTATCACAGGAGAGTGTAGAAATTCCTGCTTTTACTGTCCAATCTCGTTAGAGAAGAAAAATAAAGATGTTGTGTATGCAAATGAGAGGCCCGTAAAGTCTTACAAAGATTTTATCTCCGAAATTGAGGCTATGGATGCTGAAGGAGTTGCAATAACTGGCGGAGAGCCTATTTTAAAGCTTGAAAGAGTGTTAGATTTTTTAAAAATTGCAAAAGAGTTCAGTTTACATGTACACCTCTACACAAGCCAGGCTCTGGATAAAGAGATGCTAGAAGCTTTGAAGTACATAGATGAAATTAGATTTCATCCACCGATGTTAAAAAATGCTGAAAAATACGCTGGATCGATAAAAATAGCAAAAGAACTCGGCATGGATGCAGGTTTCGAGATTCCTGCTGTAAGTTTTGAACCTAAAATTGTTGAAATCGTAAACGAAAACGATGCTTTTCTGAACCTGAATCAATTGGAGGTAAGTGAAACAAACTACAAGACTATACGGAGAATGGGCTTCGAAATTCTTGACTACTATGTAATTCCTGATGAAAAAATTATAAGGGGGTACGAGAGGGCAAAAAAGTTCCACTACTGCAGTGCTAAATTTAAGGATGTGGCGCAGTTCAGAAGAAGATTGATCAGAATGGCTATGAATCTTCCGGACTTTTATATGGTGACAGGGGATGGCACAGTAGTTTGTTGCAGAATCGAGGGCAATCTTGATAAAGCAGAAAAACTGCTGAAAGAAGCTGGTTTTGAGTACATACGGTTTGAAAAGTTTATTGAAACCTCTGCAGAAATTGTTGAAAAGATTGGAGAACGCTTAAAAGCTGAAAAGCTTAACTTGAAGTTAGTAGAAAGGTATCCCACTTACAACGGGATCGTTGTCGAATCCGAGGATTTATGATGGAAACGACGTTTGAGATAGAACGGAGGATAAAGAAGTATCTAGATAGAGATAAAACAGGGATACGTAGAGAACTACTTAAGATCCTCCTAGAAGACAAGAAGTTTACAACGGACGAAATATTAGCGAAGCTGACCGAAAAGGGTTTTGTTATAAACTTGAGAGGAGTTTCTGCAATGGTTGGACTCATAAGTGCCCGTTTTGGAATCCTAAAAACAGAGCTTGGAGAGAAAAACAGATACTACTTGAAGAGAGAATACAAGGAAGTACTCAGAAATATACTGGAGGGTCAAAAGTGATCCAGCTACTCAGAAAAGTTTACGAAATCAAACTTTTAAAGCAGGTAAAGTCAGGCAAGATTCCTACACATGTTGCAATAATAATGGATGGAAACAGGAGGTATGCAAAATCTAGAGGTCTCGATCCGCTGATGGGGCACGTTTTTGGATCAAAAAAAGCAGAAGAGGTTCTTGAATGGTGCTGGGAACTTGGAATAAAGATGCTAACTTTATACGCTTTCTCTACTGAAAACTTCAGCAGGCCAGAGGAGGAGAAGAGGAGTATATTTTCCATCTTTGAGAGGGAACTTAACAGATTGGTGAACGATAGGAGAACATATGAGAGGGGAGTAAGGGTTAAGGTGATTGGAAAAATCGAGCTCTTACCGGAAAATCTGAGGAAATTAATAGAGGAAGTTGAGAAAAGGACCAAAAAGAACTCAAAACATTTTCTAAACATCGCAATGGCTTACGGCGGAAGGCAGGAAATAATAGATGCGGCAAAAAAAATTTTGAAGGGTGTTAAAGAGGGGAAAATTAAAGTAGAGGACATAGATGAGAAGCTGGTAGAGAAACATCTCTACAGCGATGGAGAGTACGTTAAAGTTGATCTGCTTATAAGAACTGGTGGAGAGCAAAGACTTTCGAACTTTCTACCTTGGCAAAGTGTAAAAAGTACAGCTTTCTTTTGTGATGTTTATTGGCCAGATTTCAGAAAAATAGATTTGTTGAGAGCTATTAGAGCTTGGCAGATGAGAGTTTTAGGATGCTGATTTGCTTTGACGTACTGCTAAATTTTATAAAACGTGTTGCAGTGCAGTAGATGTATCATGACATCAAGGTTGCTTTATGAGTTCAAGAGGAAGCTTGAAGAGTTGGAGAGCTATAAAGGTAAGGGTACGGAACTTATTACGCTCTACATACCTCCAGACAAAAACATAGCAGATATAGCCAATCAACTCAGAGAAGAGCTAAGCCAAGCTCAAAACATAAAATCGAAACAAACCAGAACAAACGTCTCGGCAGGACTTGAAGCAATTCTAAATCGCCTAAAACAATACAGAAAACCTCCGGAGCACGGAATGGTAATAATCAGTGGTGTTGTGAATGTTAACGGTAGAGAGAAGCATATTACGGAGATAATTGAACCTCCAGAACCTGTGCCGATATACAAGTACCACTGCGATTCAACCTTCTATCTGGAACCTTTGAAAGACATGCTGAGGGAAAAGAAACTCTATGGATTGATAGTTATAGACAGAAGAGAGGCTACGGTAGGAATTCTTAAGGGCCGAAGGATAGAGGTGCTGAACTCGGACACTTCGATGGTTCCGGGAAAGCACAGGCAGGGTGGGCAGAGTAGCGTGAGATTTGAAAGGCTGAGAGAGATAGCAATACACGAGTTTTACAAGAAGGTTGGAGACATGGCGACGGAATCTTTGCTACCCTATAAGGATCAGCTTTTGGGTATAGTGATTGGAGGTCCATCACCAACAAAGGAAGAATTCTTTGAGGGAAATTATCTGCATCACGAGCTTCAGAGAAAAGTGTTAGCGTTGGTAGATGTAGGTTACACAGATGAGAGTGGTCTTTACGAACTGGTAGAAAAGGCTAAAGACATCTTAGAAGAGGCGGATTTGATACGAGAGAAAAAACTTATGCAGAGATTTATGTCTGAGGTTGCTAAAGATGGTTTGGCAGCTTATGGAGAGAGCGAGGTGAGGTATTACCTTCAGATGGGGGCAGTAGATATACTGCTGCTATCTGAAGACTTAAGATACGAGAGGGTAAGATACCGATGTCCAAAATGCGGAAATGAGAAAGAATTGACTTTGAAGGAGAACATCGAGAAGCAGGTTGTTTGCGAAAAAGATGGAATTGCAATGGAGGAGGTAGAGAGGAGAGACATAGTGCTTGAACTTTCAGAGATCGCAGAAAGCATGGGTTCAAGAGTAGAGTTTCTTTCGACAGAATCTGAAGAAGGAGAAGTTTTATTCAAGGCTTTTGGAGGAATCGCAGCAATTCTAAGGTTTAAGCCGACAGGAAATAAACAACAGTAGAGCAATTTTTATAAAAGTCATTTTAAGTAGCGGCAACTCTTCACTCCTTAAAAAAGATATACAACTCTAACCACGTTTTTTATGGATCTGCGCTCGGCGATGAAGATAGTCAAACCAAAAACTTTCTCGGAGGAGATCAGGCACGATGAGGTCGTAGATTTTTTGAAGAAGAATGCATGCCTAAATGATCCGGTTTTGCTGAATGTGGAAGGAAAGATGGTTGCAAAAAATTTTGTTTCTTCACGTGAATTGCTTTCAAAACTTCTTGGAGTTGAAAAACAGAAACTGGCTCAGTATTTATCAGAGATCGAAAGAAGACAACCAAATTTGGACTTTAGAAGCTTCGATGAAATGGGTCTAAAAAGGATGAACTTAGATCTACAAGAACTTCCAATACTACGTTATTTTCCAGCAGATGGCGGTAGATATGTTACAGGCGGAGTAGTCATATCTAAGGGTAGATTCGTAAACGCAAGCATTCACAGAATGATGCTTTTAAATTCCAATCAATTTGCGGTTCGATTGGTTCCACCAAGGCATACTTACATACTATGGAAGGAGGCAGTGGAGAATGGCGAAGAACTAAGAGTGGCTGTTGCAATCGGTGTGCATCCTCTCGTTCTGTTAGCTGCAGCCACGAGGGTTGCTGAAGGTGAGGAGTTCAACTACGCTTCAAAGTTGCTTGGAAAATTGGTCGTTTATGAGAAAAACGGAATACCCGTACCACCAGCAGAAATAGTTCTTTTTGGTAGGTTTTTGGCTGAAAAAACTAGGGAGGGACCTTTTTTAGATATAACGGGAACTTACGATGATGTCAGAGAAGAACCGATACTCGAGATCGATGAAATTTACGCAAGGAAGGATTATATCTACTACTCTATAACACCTTCGCTGAAAGAGCACCAGGTCCTCATGGGAGTTCCCTACGAACCCGTAATATACAAGTTCGTCTCAAACGTTTGCAAAGTTAAGAACGTTGTAATGACCCCTGGTAGTTTCCATTATTTTCATTGTATAGTTCAGATAAAAAAACTTTCTGAGGGCGATGCTAAGAACGCAATTTTAGCAGCTTTGGCAGCAAATCCCAGCATGAAAGGAGTTATAGTGGTGGATGAAGACATAGATATAACGAACTACGAAGATGTAGAGTTCGCAATAGCTACAAGGTTTCAGGCGGACAAAGATCTGATCGTTGTAAGCGGGGCGAGGGTTAGCAGCCTAGATCCCTCTGCTGGTTTGACTGGAGCTAAGTGGGGTATCGATGCAACGAAACCTTTGGATGGAAAAGGTTTTGATAGGGTAAGGATATGAATTCTATGGAGATCCAGAGAGATCTTGAAGTGCTGGAGAACAAATTTAGGTACTACCAAAACGCTGCTGGCGAGCTAAGAGAACTTTTTTACGATTACAAGAAGTGCAATGGCTGTGGAATTTGTGTTTATTCTTGCCCGGTTAACGCAATCGAACTTGGGCCTGTTCACGACATAGCTTTAGGCCTTGAAATGCCACCCGTAATTTTAGATCACCTTAAATGTGCATACTGCGGAATCTGCTATTCTTTCTGTCCTTTCAACGCATTCGAGTTTAAAATCAATGGGAAGAGAGTGGAAAAATCTGATCTACCTTTATCACCTATAGCGCACACGTACAAGTACGAAAATTGTAAGGAGTGCGTCCTATGCTACAAAGCCTGTCCTACAGGGGCTATAAAGAGGGAGATATTTGTAAATAGGCAAAGTATAGAAGAAAAAAACGAGATCAAGGGAAGTTTAGAGATAGATAGAGAGAAGTGCAACCTCTGCGGTATTTGTGCTTACTTTTGCGAAGTCTTCAAGATGGTTGAAAAGGAGCCAAATCCTTTAGATCCGATGCCTTTTTCTGATATTTTGATCGATGAAGGCAAATGTGATTACTGCAAACTTTGCGAAGATGTGTGTCCAGAGAAGGCTATCAGGGTTGAAGGTAAAAAGATTTCATATATATTACCGGAAAAAATTGCTGAGATAAAAATTCAGCAAGAACTATGCTCCCATTGCGGTTATTGCGAAGAAGTCTGCCCCTACGAAGCTATAAAAACTTTAAAACCAATAGAGGGCAATCTTTCAACCTTCGAAGCCCGAATGTCTAAATGCGACATAACCGGCTGCTTGGCATGCTTGAAGGTTTGTAAATACAACCGCGTTTGGTACGTGGCAAAGGATGAGGGTAGGGTTTACTTTAACGATAGATTCTGCATATTCTGCGGAGCATGCGAGAACGCATGTCCTTACGATTTGATCTCCATTGTTAGGGAGAACTACTTTACAAAGGAAAAAATAATCGATGAACCTTGGCGTTCCGCATGGGAGGATGCTGTAGAAAGGATAATCAAAAAAGAAAAAGTTAGGGAGCCTTTGAAACTTTTTATTGAAGAGGAGGAGAGTGAAGAGGAAAAAGAAGAAACAGTTATAATAAGGGTCGTGCCCGAGGATGTAAAAAATGCACTTGAAAAGGTAATTCAGGTATTAAGGACTCCAAGGTATAGAAGAGCGATGGAGGGTGGAAACTTGGAGGGATTTCTGAGGGGTGTAGAGTATGCACTTGGAGAGGATAAGGGGGAAAAAGAGTAAAAAACTTGAAGGAAAACTCATAGTCCTTGGTGTTACTGGTAGCATAGCGGCTGTTGAATGTGTCAAACTTGCAAGGGAGCTTGCAAGGAGGGGGGCGAAGGTTGTAGCTGTAATGACTGAGGCTGCCAGAAAGATATTACATCCTTACGCATTAGAGTTCGCTACAGGAAGCAGAGTTATAACTGAAATAACAGGAGAGATCGAACATGTGAAGTACTTTGGGGCGGATGGTATAGCAGATCTGTTCTTAATAGCTCCAGCAACTGCGAACACGGTATCTAAAATTGCAAACGGTGTAGATGACACCCCGGTCACGACCTTTGCAACAACTGCTTTAGGGAGTGGAAAGCCTATAATTTTGGTCCCGGCCATGCATGAGGCTATGTTAAAAAACAAGTTCGTTTTGGAGAATATCCAGAAGCTCGAATCACTTGGAATAGAGGTGGTGGATCCAAAGTTTGAGGAGGGCAAAGCGAAGTTTCCAGACATAGATACTGTATGTTTACACGTGGAGAGGGCTCTTTATTCGAAGGAGTTCGATGGCAAAAGGGTTATAGTCACAGCCGGCCCGACTTATGAACAGATAGATCCGATAAGGTTTATAAGCAATAGAAGTTCTGGATTGATGGGCAAAGAGCTTGCACTCGAGTTCTGGCGGAGAGGGGCTGAGGTTGTGTTGATAACTTCAAAACCTTCAAACGTTTCGCTTCCAAAATTTAAAGAGATCAAAGTCTGGTCCGTAATGGATATGCTGAACACTGTAATGGCTGAAATGCAGAAGGGTTGTGATCTCTTTGTATCTTCAGCGGCAGCATCGGATTTTGTTGTGGATATGGAGAGTAGAAAGATAAAAACTTCGGAAGAACTTACTTTAAAGCTCAAAGCCGCACCAAAGATAATAAAAGAGGTTAGAAAGATCTACAATGGAAAAATAATAGGATTCAAAGCCGAAACTGGGCTTTGCGAAGATGAGCTGTTGGAAGTTGCGAGGGAGAAAATGGTCGCAGATTCGCTTTCGATGGTCGTTGCAAACGATGTTTTAGAGAGAGGTATGGGAACAGAGGATACGAAGGTCGCCGTTATAACGCAAAGATCTGTTGAATGGTTTGAGGGCCATAAGAGTTTCGTTGCCGAGAAAATTGTTGAAAAATTTATTAAAGATTGCTTATGATATTTGTCCCAGCTAACGTTAGCTGTATCTTCTCCCCAAGCTATGGAAAAGATGCAAAAAGCAGTGGAAGCATAGGAGTTGGTTTCACACTTAATTTGGGAATTTTTGCTGAAACTTCAGAAAATCTCCTCTTTAACCAGCGAAAGATAGATTTTCCCACAGTAGACTACGTTCTCAAAAGAACTGGTTTGAAGGGGGTAAAGATAAGAAGTCAGTTACCTCTTGGATGTGGATTTGGAATCAGCGGAGCTTCTGCGTTAGCTGCAGCTTTGCTGTCTGAAAAATTATCCTACATCGAAGCGGCTGACTTAGCGCACGAAGCAGAGGTTGTAAATCTTACAGGCCTTGGAGATGTAGGTAATCAGACCTTTGGCGGAGTTGTTGTTAGAAAAAACGCCGCATGCCCTTCAGCGCTCAGTTTTGAAAAATTCTACTTCGATGTAGAACTCGACTTCCTTGTGCTTGGGGAGCTTTCAACGAAAGAAGTCTTGAAAGAAAACAGAAGTGAAATAAGCGAAGAGGGGAGAATCTGGACTAAGGAGTTCTTAAAGAAGCCGTGTTTGGAGAACCTGTTTCACTGCTCTTACCAGTTTGCCAAGAGAACTGGTTTAATAGAGCACGTTGAAGATGCCGTTGAAGCCGTAATAAGTTCAGGTGGACTTGCAAGTATGGTAATGCTGGGGAAGAGCGTATTCGCTTACAGGGGATTTGAAGCGCTTTCAGAGTTTGGAAAACCGTTTAAAGCAAAGATCAGTTGCTGTGGGGTGAGATGGGTTGAAGGTTGCGGCGATTCAAAGCAGACTGGGGGATTTGCAGAGCGCTGAAAGGTTGGCAAAAAACGCTGTTAATGATGGTGCAGAGTTTTTGTTATTTCCAGAGTATTTTGGGTATTCGAAAATCGACCATAGACAGACGGAAGAAATTTTAAAGTTTCTAAGGAATTTCAGTAAGGAGTACGATGTTGTAACGATCGGCAACGTAGTATTGGAGGATGATGGGATTAAAAATAGAGCTCTTGTATATAAGTCTGGGGAGGTTGTTGGCTATCAGGACAAGATCCACCCGACCAAGGCAGAGATTGCAATGGGGATAAAAAAAGGGAACAGGCTAAACATTATGGAAGTCTCCGGAGTAAGAATATGTGTTTTAATCTGTGCCGATATTCTTTACCCGGAGCTTTGCCGCGTGGCAGGTATTAAATGCGTAGATATAGCATTCAATCCTGTTATAAGCTTCAAAATCTCGGAGTTACCTGGTTCGAACTATCGTTATTGCCTCTACTTTGCCAGAGCTTTTGACAACGCTTATCTGGTTGTAAAAGCCGGAGGAGTTGGAAAAACCTTTACTGGAACGCTTGCTGCTGGTAGGAGCTTGATTGCCTCTTTCGACGGAATATTGGCGAAAGCCAGCAGTGAAGATGCAGAAGAAGTCGTTTCTGTGGATTTTGATGTCAATAGAGTCAGGGAGTTTAGATCACTAAATTACTCTCTTTTTGATCGAAACGTTGAAGCGTACACTGATCTTCTAGAAGATCACTATTGTACGGGCGAAAAGTAGCAGTAAAGTTTATCTTTACTTGAGCCTGCAAGCCCCCAGATGGATGTGGAATTCGAAGAACATGAAGTAACACATATATTGGCTGATGAAATATTGTCTTTAATATTAAAGAAGTACTCAATTGAAGAGTTGATGAAGATAGTTGCCAGTAACGGTAGAAAGAACGTTTATTTGTATTTTAAGCGCCAAAATCCAAGAAGCGTGAAGATACTTGTAGATCACGGCGATAGATATAGGTACAGATGCGATGATGTGATTTGCGTTCCCGTTCCGAAAAGGTTTGCCCTTCTTGAGCCCGATCCTGCATACTTCGAAGTCACACTTAAAGCGAATCTGATCTTAGCTTTTAGAGGTGCCGATGAAAGGGACCTCTACCCATAATTTTTTTTAGATGCGTACACTTCTACATTCATGCACTTCAAAGTTGGTGTGCTCGGTGCAACAGGTATAGTGGGGCAGAAGTTCGTTCAGATGCTGGACAAACACCCGTGGTTCAAAGTAACTGCGCTGGCAGCGTCGGAAAGGAGGGTTGGGAAGAAGTACGGAGAGGAAGTAAACTGGTTGGTTTCTTCAGACATTCCGAAGTACGCTGTAGATATGGAGATGCTACCCTTGGATCCAAAGTATTTCGACGTAGATATTGCTTTCTCAGCTTTACCGGCAGATGTGGCTAGGGAAGTGGAACCGGAATTTGCAAAGGCTGGAATAACAGTTGCCAGTAATGCCTCAGCCTTTAGGATGGATGAAGATGTACCTCTCGTCATTCCGGAAGTTAATCCTGATCACCTGGAGCTGATAGAGGTTCAGAAGAAGAACAGGGGATGGGAAGGGTGCATAGTCACAAATCCTAACTGTACAACGATCATGCTCGTGATATCTTTAAAGCCTTTACTTGAATTAGGGCTTAAGTATGTAAAAATTGCAAGCATGCAAGCTATAAGCGGAGCTGGGTATCCAGGAGTCCCATCGCTCGCAATTTACGACAACGTAATACCTTTCATAGAGAACGAGGAGAAGAAGGTTGAAACCGAAACGCTGAAACTCCTTGGCCGCTTTGATGGTATGAAGATAAAGATGGCACCGATAAGCGTTTCAGCATCATGTCACAGAGTTCCTGTACTCGATGGACATACTGAGGCAGTTTGGGTGGGCTTTGATCGAGAAATTTCTGTAGAGGAGGTTTCAAAGGCTTTTGAATCGCTAAAACCACTACCGCTTCCGACCTCACCTGAGAAGGTTATAATAGTGAGGAAGGAAAAGGATAGACCACAGCCCAGATTAGACAGGGATTCCGGAAATGGAATGAGTGTGGTGGTTGGAAGGATCAGAAAGAGCGACAGAAACGAGATTAAATACATAGTCTTGGGTCATAACACCGTAAGAGGTGCAGCTGGGGCTAGCATACTCAACGCTGAACTCATGGCTAAAGAAGGGCTTATAAAAAGGTAATTCTAAGTTGGAAGAAAAACTATTTTTAAATTTTGTTCTCCATAAGTTTTGTGATAGACATACCAGAGAAGGTGCTTTACGAGGCTGAAGTTTATGAGATAGACGATGGCTTGCAAGTTAAGCGGGGAGTTGTGAAGATAACAGAGGACAGGATGATATTTGAAAGTCGGGGAAGTTTAAGTGTAGTGCATCTAGATGATATAAAAATGCTCAAGGTCGAAAAGAGTGAAAAAATTGGTTATGTCGTCTCTGGAGCTATATTTTTGCTAGCATCTGCTGTCTCTTTCGTTTTTGGAATTCTCGCAGGTATCGGCACTTTTACATCGGCTCTGGTTTATCTGATCCTGCCGATCGTTTTTACTTTCCTGTCCATTATGCTGATCTACTGGTGGTACATGACCAGATCATGGCTTCTCGTACTAACTACGGCTTTCGAGAGAGATCTGAAAATAAGGGGTAAAAGTTTAGAGGATCTAACAAAGATCGCCAACGCAATAGAGCTGGTAAAGATGGGAGCAGTTAGAAGGTTGCAGAGAAAAGATGTTTAGTCTGTTTTCTTCTTTCTACCCTTCTCCTCCTCTATATCCTCTATGCCTCTCTCTGTCACTCTAAAAAGCACTTCCGCCTCAGGTAAGTGTGGTGAATCAACAAGGCGAGCAACTCTGACTTCCGCCTTTGCCTTCTTTAGGTATACTCTGTATGTCGCCGTATGCGCTACTATATGTCCTCCAACGGGTTTGGTTGGGTCTCCGTAGATGATATCCGGTCTTGCCATAACTTGGTTGGTTACGACTATTGCAGCGTTGAAGATCTCACCGAAACGCATAAGATCGTGCATGTGTCGGTTAAGTTTCTGCTGTCTATCTGCGAGCGTCCCTCTGCCAATGTACTCAGCTCTGAAGTGTGCTGTAAGAGAATCAACAATCAAAAGCCTAACTGGTCTGCCTTCTCTCTTCAGTTTCTCTGCCAATTCTTTTGCATTGTCGACAAGTAACATCTGGTGATTCGAGTTGTATGCCTGAGCTACATAAATGTTCTTAAGAACTTCTTCAGGATCCAAACCTTTCGCAGTTGCCATCTGGTATATCCTTTCGGGTCGGAAGGTATTTTCTGTATCTATTACAATCGCCGAACCGTTTAGCCCTCCTTTCTCTTCAGGTAGTTGAACGTTTACAGCAAGTTGATGGCAAAGCTGAGTTTTACCACTACCAAATTCACCGAAAAGTTCTGTTATAGATTGGGTCTCAATTCCTCCGCCTAAAAGGCTGTCTAAACTTGCGCTACCTGTTGTGATCTTTTTTAGGTTCCTCTTTCTCTCTAAAACCTTGTCTCCACTTTCGAATCCGCCAACATTTGCAAGCTTTCTTGCTGCCTGAATTATTTCAAAAGCTTTAGATTCTCCAATACCGCCAACTGAACACAGTTCTGCGGGAGAAGCGACAGCAATAGCTTCTATTGTGTAAAATCCAGCCTCTCTTAATTTTCTCGCTTTTTCTGCACCAACTCCTGGCAGTTCTTCAAGATCTATAATTCTATTCTCCATCATCAAAAAATAGGTCTCAGACTTAATAAAATCTTTCTCAAAATTTCAAAAAAGAAAATTATAATATTATATCTATATCAAGTTTTTCTGCAAGTTCTTTATAGCGATTTCTTATCGTTACTTCCGTGACACCAGCAACCTCTGCAACTTCCCTCTGCGTTCTTCTCTCTCCAAGCAGTATTGA
Source organism: uncultured archaeon (assembly GCA_964478605.1). Lineage (GTDB taxonomy): Archaea > Halobacteriota > Archaeoglobi > Archaeoglobales > Archaeoglobaceae > WYZ-LMO2. The sequence goes on from CAYZIW010000002.1 coordinate 16,662, forward strand.
AGCAACGTAAATCGCCGCAGCCGCCACACCTGTCGGTCCTCTACCGCTTGTAAGCTCTCTCTCTTCTGCCTTTTTTATTATTTCTATCGCCTTCTTTTGGACTTCTCCACTAAGGTTTAATGCAGCACAGAATCTTGGCACGTAATCTGCTGGGCTTGTTGGCATCAGCTTCAATCCAAGTTCTCTTGCAATGAACCTGTAAGTTCTACCTATCTCTTTTCTGTCAACTCTCGAATAAGTTGAGATCTCATCGAGTGTTCTTGGCACACCAGCCTGTCTACATGCTGCATAAAGCGCCGCTGCAACTACAGCTTCAATACTACGCCCCCTAATAAGGTTGCTTTCTATCGCTTTTCTATAAATAACCGCTGCAACTTCTCTAACACTCTTTGGCAATCCAAGGGCTGAAGCCATTCTATCAAGCTCACTGAGGGCAAAAGCTAGATTTCTCTCGGTGGCGTTGCTTATTCTTATTCTGCGCTGCCATTTTCTAAGCCTGAATAGCTGGGCTCTATTTCTTACAGATATAGCCTTTCCATAGAAGTCCTTGTTGCTCCAGTCAATTATCGTCGACAGACCCTTGTCGTGTATCGTATAAGTAACTGGAGCTCCAACTCTGCTTCTTCTATCTCTCTGCTCACTATCAAAAGCCCTCCATTCAGGACCAGCGTCTATGTAACGATCCTCAATTACCAAACCACAGTCTTGGCAAATGAATTCCCCTCTACGATAATCGCGAATAAGCCTTGGACTACCGCATTCCGGGCAAACTTCTATATCCTCCTCTCTATCAATCTCCTTTCTTTCTAACTCTACTTCCTTTTCTACTTCCTTTTCCTTTACTTTCTCCTTCTCCACTTCCACCATACTCTTTCACCACAAACAACACATCATAATCTTTTGGCATTTTTTTATTCGGTTTCACGAGAGCGAAAGGTGAGGAGACCGGACCAATGACGTCTTGCACTACACCCACTGCCTCCATTTTTCTGTTGACTACCTTGTCTCCTATCTTAGGAACGTTTGCAGGGTTCAATCTGACAACCAGCATTCCGCTTTTAGACATGTGCATTAAACTTCCAAGCTCTACGAGTTTTGTCATCGAATTTATAAGTTTTGCGGTAATGTTTATAACTCTTTCGCTCTGAATATATAAACCTTTTTGTTCTTGGTAAAGGATAACAGTTCTTCAAGGATGCCAAAAGTTAAAAAAGGAAGGTGATACGAAAGTAAGCGGTGAGTTCAAAACTTTCTAACGCTCTCCAAATTCTAGATATTCACTATTTAAACGCCGGGGGTGGGATTTGAACCCACGAGGGCAAAGCCCAGCGGATCTCGAGTCCGCCGCAGTAGCCGGACTCTGCAACCCCGGCTTTGAGATTAGTTCAAACTTTGGAATATTAATTTTCCGCAAAAACATTTTATAGTGTCTTGAAAAGGGGATTTTGGATGATAAGTTTAAGTAAAATGATCCACAACGAGGCGACTGTTAGCAGCATACTTCTATATGGCAGGGAAAATCAGAAGATACCGGAAAAGCTTGTGAACTTCGTAAAAAGCGGTAGGCCAATAGTTGTGTGGAATTTAACAAAAAAATGCAATCTAAGATGTATCCACTGCTACGCATCAGCAGAAAATGAAAATTCGAAGGAAATGGATTTTGCGAGCTGTACTGAGGTTGTCGACAGGCTTGCGGATTTTAAAGTACCTGTAATTTTGTTCAGTGGTGGTGAACCGCTTTTAAGGCAAGATATATTTGAGATCGCAGCTTATGCAAAAAGAAGAGGTATTAAATGCGTTCTCTCAACGAATGGAACCCTAATAAACAAAGAAAACTACGAAAAGCTCAAAGTATTTGATTATGTTGGTGTAAGCTTGGATGGAGTCGGAAAAGTAAACGACTTCTTTAGAGGAATTGAAAATGCGTTTGAAGCAGCTTTAAATGGACTAAAGCTGGCAAGAGAAGTTACCTTGACTGGGATAAGGTTTACAGTTACAAGATACAACTATGGGGAAGTAAGTAAGGTAATAAAACTTGCAAGAGAGAACGAAGTTCCAAGATTTTGCCTCTATCACCTCGTACCCTCTGGTAGAGCAGAATTCAACGACGATATAGATAACAAGACTCGTAGAAAACTGATGGATCTTCTTATCTGCGAGGCGGAAAAGGATGGGCTGGAAATTTTGACGGTTGACAATCCGGCGGATGGTGTTTATGCGTACCTAAAAACTAAGGATGAAAATATACTTGAATTTTTAAGGTACAGGGGTGGAGATGGGAGCGGGCAGAGGATAATCTGTATAGATTTCGAAGGCAACATCCATCCTAATCAGTTCTGGTGGGACTATACGGCAGGAAATATACTTAAAGATGATCTTCCTAAAATCATGAGTGAAGATGAACTCTTTGTCATGCTCAGGCGGAAAAAGGAATTTCTAAAGGGAAAGTGCGGAATTTGTAAATTCAAAGAAATTTGCGGTGGTTTTAGAGTTAGGGCTTACAGGTACGGTGACGTTTGGGGTGAAGACCCTAGTTGCTATCTAAAGATGGATGAGATTGCAGCAAAGATTTAAATTCAGAAATCTTGCATTCATCACACGGTGGTCGTATGAGTAAGATTAGAAAACTACAGATGAAAAAGTCAAATCCAAACCTTGTAACGCTCATAGATGAGTTGTTAAAAGCAGCAGCTGAAAAGAAGGCTCCAGTTTGGAAGTTTGTAGCTGAAAAATTGAGTGCTCCAAGAAGGATGCAGGTAGTGGTTAATGTATCAAAGATCGAGAGATACGCCAAACAGGGAGAATTCGTTTTAGTGCCAGGGAAGGTATTGGGTAGTGGAAAGATAACGAAGTCAGTAAAAGTTGCAGCACTGAATTTTTCAGAAACTGCGAGACAAAAAGTTCTTGAAGCCGGAGGAGAGTGCCTTAATATAAAGGAACTTATGAGTCTGAATCCTGAAGGTAGCAACGTCAGGATCCTTGTGTGAGGTGGTTTTGTGACCTTGAACGTTGAAAGAGTCCTTAAAACTCTTGGTGACAGCTATTCGGTCATCAACGCAGAGGGACATATACTTGGAAGACTTTCAAGCGTAGTTGCTAAAAGGTTGTTAAGGGGAGAAAAGATAGTTGTTGTTAATGCCGAAAAGGCTGTAGTAACTGGAGACAAGCATATGGTTTTTTCAAGATACAAAGAAAAGTACGACAGAGGAAGCAAAGAAAAGGGTCCTTACTTTCCAAGACATCCAGAAAGAATATTTAAGAGGACGGTAAGGGGTATGTTACCTTGGAAAAGTAGAAGGGGCAGGGAAGCCTTTAGGAATCTTAGAGTCTTTATGGGCGTTCCTGAGCAGTTGATGGGGAAACAGCTTGAAGTAGTTGAGGATGCTATGCTTGAAAAGGTATCCAAAACTGAGAAATACGTTACTCTGGCTGAGATAAGCAAGTTCCTTGGTTATAGGGGTGTCTAAAATGAAGATAGTAGTAACGAGCGGTAAAAGAAAAACGGCTGTTGCTAAAGCAGTTATAAAGCCCGGCGTAGGAAGGTTTAGGATAAACAAAATACCGGTCGAAATATATCAGCCCGAGATGGCAAGGTTGAAGATATTGGAACCGATAGTTATAGCGAAAGATCTAGCAAAGCAGGTCGATGTAGATGTAGAAGTGAGCGGTGGTGGATTTATGGCTCAAGCTGAAGCAGCACGCACAGCTATTGCAAGGGCTTTGCTGGAGTTCAGTGGTGATGAAGAACTAAAGAAAGCTTTCCTTGAGTATGACAGAACATTGCTAGTTAACGATATAAGAAGAAAGCTACCAAAAATACAGGGTGGAAGAGGAGCGAGAAAGAGAGGTCAAACCTCTTACAGGTGATCGAATTGGAGATACCTATGGACGAAAATTCATCCGATTTTCCAGTCCGCTGTTTCTCCTGCGGGACTGTGATAGGTCATCTATACGAAAAGTACAAGGAGTTGCTAAATAATGGAAAAACACCAAAAGAGGCCTTGGATGAATTAAAAATCAATCGTTACTGTTGCAGAAGAATGTTCCTGACTCATAAGTCTATAATTAAAGAAATAGTTCGCTTCCATGGGGCCGTGGGGTAGCCTGGTATATCCTTTCGGCTTTGGGAGCCGGAGACCCGAGTTCAAATCTCGGCGGCCCCATATATATTTGAGGGGTGGTCATTATCAGAAAATTTCCGTTTGAGTATACTCGATTTGAGAGAGCAAGAATAATCGGAGCTAGAGCGCTCCAGATAGCAATGGGAGCGCCGATATTGATTGAAACTAGCAAAAATGAGCCTCTAGAAATTGCAATTGAGGAATTTGAAAAGGGTGTGATACCTATAACTGTTAGAAGAAAAAGGGACTCTTTTGTCTGGCTCGAGAAGTATGATATGTTCTGAGGTGGTATTTTGATAATCGAAGACGTTCATTATCGTATAGTCTTTGACTCGAGAGGAAACGAGACGGGTGAATGTGTTTTATTTACTTCAGATGTTGTTAGCAGAGCTATAGCCCCAAGTGGAGCCTCTAAGGGCAGCTATGAAGCTGCAGTAGTTGATCCATACAAATGTAAGGAAGTTGAGGAGAAAGTTTCTAAAGCTTTAATAGGCATGAGTGTATTTGATCAGGAAGAGATAGATGAGACACTGAGAGAATTAGATGGAACAGGTAACTTTTCGAACATAGGTGGAAATTTTGCCATCTCGTGCAGTATAGCAGTTGCAAAAGCAGCCTCGAATATTTTAGGGATCCCTCTTTATACATACGTAGGCGGTCTTTTTGCTAGAGAGATTCCATATCCTCTGGGTAACGTAATCGGTGGTGGAAAACATGCTGAGGGATCTACGAACATTCAGGAGTTTCTTGTAATTCCAGTTGGTGCAAAAAGTTTTTTTGAAGCTCAGAAGATAAACACAGCAGTACATAAAAATGTGAAGAGGGAGTTCAAGAGAAGGGGAATTTTTGCAGCTAAAGGCGATGAAGGAGCGTGGGCTGCAAAGATAAGCGATGAGGAGGCTTTTGAAATCCTGCAAAATGCAATAGATTCAGTTGAAAGCGAGCTTGGAGTAAAAGTTAGAATGGGAATAGATGTTGCGGCAACTGAACTTTGGAATGGAGAATCGTACGTCTATGGAAATAAGAAACTCAGTAAGGAAGAGCAGATTACCTATATTTCCAAATTGATCGATGATTATGACCTCTTGTATGTTGAAGACCCACTGCAGGAAGAAGATTTTGAAGGGTTTGCAGAACTAACAGCACAGGTTAAGTGTATGGTATGTGGGGATGATTTGTTCGTAACAAATACGGAGAGGATAAAAAAAGGGATCGAATTAGGTGCGGCGAATACAGTACTTATAAAGCCAAATCAAGTAGGGACACTTACCGACACTTACAATGCTGTGAAGTTAGCAAAAGAGAACGGTTACGATATTGTAGTGAGCCACAGGAGCGGTGAAACAGAAGATGAGGCTTTAGCTCACCTTTCTATTGCTTTTAACGCAAAGTTAATAAAGACAGGGGTTGTAGGAGGGGAAAGAGTGGTCAAACTTAACGAACTCATTCGGATTGAAGAAATGATGGAAAGTCCCAGAATGGTGAGAATATGATGGAGAAGGTAGAGTATGAGTATTTGATTCCACCGGATGATTATTTGGCTGCAGGAGTCCACATAGGGACACAGATAAAAACCAGTGATATGAAAAACTTCGTATTCAAAGTAAGGCAGGATGGACTGTACATAATAGATATAAGAAAACTAGATGAGAGGCTGAAGGTGGCATCGAAGTTCTTGGCCCGCTACGAACCTTCGAAGATCCTCTTAGTTGCTGCAAGGCAGTATGCATACAAGCCTGTTCAAATGTTTTCCAAAGTTGTTGGATCTATGTATATTACCGGCAGATTTGTTCCGGGGACACTTACAAATCCGAGCCTAAAAGAGTACGTGGAGCCGGATGTTGTTTTTGTAAATGATCCGGCGATCGACAAGCAAGCTGTAGTTGAAGCTACAAAGATCGGCATTCCTGTTGTAGCTCTTTGCGATACTAATAACTCTATATCCGACATTGACCTCGTTATTCCGACAAACAACAAAGGTAGGAAAGCGCTGGCTTTGATCTATTGGCTGATGGCAAGAGAAATAGCTAAAATAAAAGGTATTGATTTCACCTACACTATAGAAGACTTCGAAGCCGAGCTTTGAACCTATCTGCAACCTTGTATTTTTATTTATAGCAGTTTCTGAAGTTTTTAGTTGCCAGTTCTTATTACTAATAATGGTAGAAATTCTTATTCTTTAAAGAAAGAAAATTATAGATGGTCTAGAATTTCCTAGTCATCAACACTCCACGAAAAAAATTTATATCCCATCCACATTAAGGGGTAGTGAGGGCTCGTAGCTCAGCCAGGCAGAGCGACGGGCTTTTAACCCGTCGGTCGCGGGTTCAAATCCCGTCGAGCCCGGTTTTCCGGGCTTTCAAAATTTCTTTGCGGAAATCCAATCCTTAACTTCTACTTTTTGTTTGTTCTCTCTAAAAATGAAAATTCAATTTTTCTTGGATTTCGCGTAATCGTCGTTGTAAAGCAGTTCTGAAATTTTAGCTAGAAGTTCCCTTTCTCTTTCATCCTTTGTTTCCACGTACTTCTTAAGCAAAGCCTCTAAGTCTTTCTTCAGGTTTCTTTCCTTTTCTGTCATTACAACACTCAGAACACTTGCAGTAAAGAGGGACACAACTGCAACTCCCATCAGCACTATGATCATGGCAATCAGCTTTCCTAGGGGTGTGACTGGATATATGTCTCCATAACCCACGGTGGTTATCGTAACAACTGCCCACCATACTGAATTAAAAAAATCAAGATTCTGAACATCTTTTTCTGCAAAATAGAAACTCAGAGCACCTAAGAAAACAGTTATAAAGAAGATAGCCAAAGCAGTTCCTAATAGCCTCGTAGATCTTGACTGAATCTCTCTCATCAGCCTTAATCCGAGAGCTAGTAATCTTAAAATTCTCAGAAGCCTTAAAACGGCTCCATAATATACAGGAACGAAGAAACTCAAAATAGCTGCAGGTATGTAGGCTACAACTTCATAGCAGGTTGAGATCAGGTATTTTTTGCCGTTCTCTTTAACTCTTAAAACGTAGTCGTAGAGTAGTGCTAGAGATATGCCAAAGTCGATGAGGTATAACAAAAGCGAATTTGAGTCTTTTACAATCTCCAAAAGTAAAATTACGGCAATCGATACTACAACCAAGATAGAAGATATTAGCTCACGTTTTGTTAGCATAGTTTTTGCATCTATGTGCGAAATATAAAATTTTGGTAAACTTTTTGGGCCTAAAAATTTAAAGATCGGAAAATGATGCGGCTACTTGATTTATAGCGTCTCTTCCAGCTCTTAAAATTGGGTAGAAATTTATGAAACCGTGTACTACTCCATTGTATCTAACTATCGAAGCTTCACTCCCGTATTTTCTCATTAAAGTACCGTACATCTCTCCTTCATCCCTAAGTGGATCGTATTCGGCGGTTATTATCAAAGCTGGTGGAAGATCATTCAATTTAGCAATTATTGGGGATGCAAGAGGGTTTAACCTGTCACTGTCATCTCTTAGATACTGTTTTGTGAACCAGTCCATTAATTGGGATGATAAAAAGCCATATCCATCTCTAAAGTAGAGCAGAGATGGTGTTGGAGCTAGAAAGTTTACTACTGGATAAATGAGCACCTGTTTTTTAATCCATCTTTCTCCATTATCACGACAAAGTATACTAGTTACAGCAGCTAAATTACCTCCAGCACTGTCACCAGCAACAACGATTTTGTCTGCGTCAACTCTGATATCGTCGGCGTTTTCAACGACGAATTTTAAAGCGTTGTAAGCATCTTTTACAGCGCATGGAAACTTGTACTCTGGCGCTAGTCTATAATCTACAGAAACTACGGTTGCATTCGAAATTCTTGCTATCCTTTTACAAATCGGGTCGTAAGTTTCTAGATCTCCAAAAACAAATCCACCTCCATGGAAATAGATCATTACTGGACTCCAGGGTCTTTGCTGGTAGATTCTGATTTTTATCTCTGATTCCTTAGTTTTTATTGTTCTATCCTCAACATTTGCTATTTCTTCCTTCAAAGTAGATGCAGCTTCTCTGAAAATAGTGTTCACTTTTTCTCTGTATTCTTTTACAGAAATTCTTGAATCGGGTGGTGGGATATTCTCGAAGAACTTTATTACATATGCAGCCATGGGATCAAGCATGCATTGTAGTGATTACAAAATTATAAATATCTTTCGTAAAGTAGTGTTGGATCGCTAAAAAATTTAAAAAGTTTCCAAAAGTTTTTTATACCAATGTGGGAGCTCGAGAAAAAATTTAAAAAGCTGAAAGAGTTCGCAGCAAAATTTGAAAGAGTAGTTTTAGCGTTCAGCGGAGGCGTTGATAGTGCAACGCTCGCAGCTTTATGCAAAGATGAAACCGAAGTTCTTGCAGTTACATTTAAGACTCAAGTCACTCCAAGTAGAGAGCTTGCTCAAGCTTTGAAGTTGGCGAAGGAGATAGGAATAAAGCATGAAGTTATAGAACTCGATATTTTAAGTCCCGAATTCAGAAGAAATCCTTTGGAGAGGTGCTATTTATGCAAGAAAAGGATGATCGAAGAGCTTTTAAAAATTGCAGAGCAGAGAAATTGTGATGTCGTTTTTGAAGGAACGAACTACAGTGATCTCGAGGAATACAGGCCTGGATATAAAGCTATAAGGGAATTTGAAAAAGTTTACAGTCCATGGGTCGAATTCGGTTTTTCAAAGGAGGAAATCAGACAAATTGCAGAGAAATTAAATTTGAGTGTAGCTAACAGTCCTTCACTTTCATGCCTGGCAACTCGCATTCCCTTTGGGATGGAGATTGAAGAAGAAGCTTTAAAAGCGATCGATGAGGCTGAAAACTTTGTAATGGAACTCTGCAAAGTTGAAAACGTTAGAGTTAGAAACGTTAATTATTTAGCCATCATAGAAGTTCCAAGAGGTTTAGAAGAGAAGGTTTTTGAGAAAAGAGAGAAAATCGTTGAAAAATTCAAAGAGATTGGATTTAAGGCCGTATTTCTTGATTTAGAAGGGTACAAGAGTGGAAAAGCTGCGCTCTGGAATTTCAAAAAGTGACCCCTTACTTGGCAAGTTTTTTAATACCACCACCCACTGAAATCATGGATGATGTGATAATTGGACTAGAAGTTCACGTGCAGCTCAACAAGCTGAAGACAAAACTTTTCTGCTCATGCCCTCTAAACTACCACGATAGCCCTCCAAATACGCACGTCTGTCCTGTTTGCTTAGGAATGCCGGGAGCCATGCCTGTTATCAATAAAGAAGCTGTAAGAGCAGCAGTTAAGGTAGCTTTAGCTTTAAATTCTCAAATTCAGCCTTTTACGGTTTTTGATAGGAAGAACTACTTTTACCCAGATTTGCCGAAGGGTTTCCAGATAAGCCAGTACGACAAACCTTTAGCTTTGGGAGGCTATGTGACGATAGATTTAGACGGGGTTGAAAAGAAGATAACTTTGAAAAGGATACACATGGAGGAAGATCCAGGAAAGCTTGCATACAAAGGGTCAATTACCACTGCAAAATATTCTCTGATCGACTACAACAGAAGTGGTGCTCCGCTACTTGAAATCGTAACAGAACCTGTGATGAACTCCCCTAAGGAAGCGAGAGCCTTTCTAAACAAGCTCAGAATCATTCTTGAGTATCTTGATGTGTTCGATGCTGAGTTGGAGGGGGCTATGAGGGTTGATGCTAATATATCTATAGTTGGAAGCGGTAGAGTGGAGATAAAAAACATATCATCGTTTAAGGGTGTCGAGAAGGCTTTAAGCTACGAGATAATAAGGCAGAAAAACCTTTTGAAGGCTGGAAAAAAGGTTGTAAGAGAAACAAGACATTTCGATGAGGCGCAGAATATAACAGTATCTCTAAGGAGTAAGGAAGAGGAGCAAGATTACCGCTACTTTCCAGAACCAGATCTTGTACCCCTATATACAGAAAAAATTTTGGAGGAGGTAAAAGGAACTTTACCAGAGATGCCGGAAGAGAAGAGGGAGAGGTTGAAAAGAGATTACGGTATTTCAGACAACTACGCAAAAGTCCTAGTCATGGATTTAAAGATGGCCGAATATTTCGAGAGGGTTGCAAAGCTTGTTGAGCCAAAGTTGGCTGCAAGCTGGGTTGTGGACGTTTTGAGGGGAGAGCTAAATTACAGAAACTGGAACTTCGCAAAATGCTTTGAAATTTTAATTCCAGAGGACTTCGCAAAACTTTTGAATTACTTTAAAGAGGAGAAAATAACTGAAAAAGGGGTTGTAGAGGTTTTAAGGACGAAGCTAGATCTTGGTGGAGAGATAGATGAGATAATAAACAAAAAAGGCCTCTTCGCAATACCAAAAAGTCAGATAATTCAGTTTTGCAGGGAAGCTATAGAAGAAAATCCAAAGGCTGTTCAAGATTACTTTGCCGGCAAAAAACAGGCTTTAAACTTCTTAGTTGGGCAAGTGATGAAAAAGACGAGGGGCAGAGCAGATCCAGCAGATACGGCAAAAATTTTGGAAGAAATGCTAAATAAACGATGAAAATAGGAGTCTTGGTCCCTATTTCTCCGTTCGAAAGTTTGGATGTTGTTTTAGAGAGTTTAGAGTGTATAAAGTCATTGTATTTTGGAGATCACGAATTTAAGATAGTCTACGTTGTGGATAAGAATCCTAAATGCGCTGAAGAGTTAAAAAAAAGAGGAGTTGAGGTAATCTATCGTGAAGAGGCGAGAGGAAGGAGAGCTGGAGCTATAAACGATGCAATAAAATTCTTTAGCGGTTTCAATCCGAAATACGTAGCCATTTTTGATGTAGATTCAAGGCCGGAAAGAAATTTTATAGTAGAATGCATAAAAGTGCTCGAAAAAGATGAGAGAATATTTATCGCATCTTCAAAGAGGTACATAAACAACGGCATAAATTTGCCTTCTGAGACAGTAGAAGCTGAATACCACCTCATAAACTTTTTTCTGAGTAAACTTCCTTGGAAGCAGTTCAATGGACTTATCGGTGTTTTGAGGTACGAGTATCTAAAGATGGGACTCGAGGAGAGTGTAATTACCGAAGATGCCGAGTTTTCCACTAGGATGTACGCTGAAGGTTTAAGGGCTGAGATTGTCAAAACCACAAAGATCTACGAAGAAGCCCCAATGAGCTGGAAGGAACTATATTCGCAGCGTAAGAGATGGTACTTCGGTGGTTTACAGCTTTGGAAACACAGAAAAAAGCTTAAGGGAAAGGTTAAATTTTCTTGGATTATGGCTTTAACTTTAAGCTATGTAGTTGTAATAGCTTTACCACTGCTCCTCCTCTCACCTCCTTTGCTTCTTTACCACTACAGAAAATTTTCGAAGCTCAAAGTTGTCTTCGGACTCGCTATTCATACGTTACTTCTCCAGCTTGCGGCCTTAGATGCTTTTTTGAGTTACATTTTCAAGAGAGATGTAAGCTGGGGGAAGATGAGAAGAAAAGCAGAATTTTTAAATACGAAAGTTAAGGGGAAGTGATGTTTGAACTGATATTTGTGCTGATTCCGATAGTGATAGAGGGGTACGAAGACTTTGCCAACCTAACGGTTGTGGGTGAAAACTTTAGTGGAAATTTTATTGTTAAAAATAATAGCCTTTTAGATCTTAGCCCAGGAAATTACGATCTCTGGCTTTCAGCGATGAACAAAAGTTTCTATAAGAAGGTAAATACGACTGAAGTTGATAAAATTTATTTCAATTTGCGGTTTACAAATTCATCTGAATTTATAAAAATTTCTTATCACATAGTACTGTACTATTCAAACGGGTTCTTGGTAAGTGAAGTTGTCTTTCTGAACAATACAGCGAATGAGAACTTCGAGGGAGATGTAACAAGTCCGATGCCGGATTTTCACGATCTTAGAATCTCATCCTCGCTGAGCTATATTAATTATGAGGTCAGCGATAATAGCCTGAAATTCGTTGACCTCTTAATACCTGCAAACGGAAAGGGGCAAATAATTTTAAGTTACAGGTTGAATTCAGACGTTTTTTACAGAGACGGCAGGAATTCGGATTACGTTTTGTTTACAAACCTCGAAGTAAAAGGTTTTGAAGGTTTAGAATACTTGGGCGAGAGAAGTTTTCAGGGAAGCACATTTTCGGTTTACGCCGGCAAAGATTCAGTATATAAGCTGCATCTAACGCAGAAGTCACAAAACCTTTTTCCTGTATTGGGCATCATCCTAGCTTCGGCAGGTATTTTCATGCTCTTCTATAGTAAAAAGGGTGGATGGAAGTTCTGAAAGATCAATTAAACTTCGAATGGTTTTTCTATCCTAAAAACTGTTCCCTTAGCTATCGCAACTATCTCATCTTTGCTGTTTTTGACCGTCATGATGTAGGTTGCAGTTCTATTACCCAGATGGACTTCTCTAGCTTCAGCAAAGATCTCTTCTCCCTCCAAGACTGATTTAAGGTAGGTTATGCTAACATCAAGCGCAACAGCGACCTTTCCATGGCTGTTACTTGCTAAAGCGAAAGCTAAGTCTGCGAGGGTGAATATTACACCTCCTTGACAAACGTTTAGAGCGTTTAAATGTTTCTCCTGAACCTTAAGAGCTACTTTGGCGTATCCGGCTGATGCCTCAACTATCTTCGCCCCAAGCAGACTGAAAAGTCTATCGTTCTTTTCCATGTGTTCCCTAAATTTCTTAAGATAGTCTCCATCCATGACCCTCAAGCGATACTACTACTTTTAACAGATTCGATCAACTTAAAATCGAAAGGAATTAATATTCTGCTTAACAGCAGGAAGCATGACCATGCTGTTGTTTGAGCCCATAAGGATCGGAGATTTAGAGATAAAAAACCGCATTGTAATGGCTGCCGGAGAGACCAACTATCACTCGATAGATGGCGGCGTTACAGACAGATTGTTGGAATTTTATAGAGAAAGAGCCAAGGGTGGGATCGGTTTTGCAGTGGTTGGAGTGGCGAAGATAGAGGAACACTTCCTTGGTGGAATTGCTGCTCATAACGATAAATACATTCCGGATTTAAAGAAAATAGCGGATGTTTTTCACGAATACGATGTCAAATGTGCCCTTCAGCTCTGGCATCCGGGAAGATATGAAATATCTTTAGACCCTGAAAGACAGCCCGTAGCTCCATCACCGATCCCATCTCCGATCTTTACGAGAAAAACGCCAAAGGAGCTAAGCAAGGAGGAAATTCTAAAGATAGAAGATGAATTTGCTGATGCTGCTTTAAGAGCGAAGAAAGCAGGTTTCGATGCGGTTGAGCTGATCGGTTCGGCAGGGTACTTGATATCTCAATTTTTCAGCCCTGCTACGAACAAAAGAACTGACGAATATGGTGGAAGTTTGGAAAATCGAGCAAGATTTGCGGTGGAAATAATAGAAAGAATCAAAGAAAAGTGCGGTAGATTTACAGTAACGATCAGAATTCCGGGGGATGAATTTGTAGAGGGTGGAAATACTGTGAAGGAGATGAAAAAGATTGCAAAGATTTTGGAGGATGCCGGTGTAGCGGCAATCCACGTAATGGCCGGCTGGCACGAATCGAAGAGACCTCTAATAACTATGCTGGTTCCAAGAGGGGGATTCGCTTACCTTGCCGGAGAAATAAAGAAGGAAGTTGGCGTTCCTGTTATAGCTTCGCATCGAATAAACGATCCGCTAGTTGCTGAGAAGATACTGCGAGATAGTTTAGCAGACATGGTTGCGATGTTCCGCCCACTAGTAGCTGATCCCGAACTTCCAAAAAAGGCAAAAGAGGGGAGATTTAACGAGATCAGGACATGTTTAGCATGCAACCAAGGCTGCATGGATATGGTTATGCAAGGGCAACCAATAACATGCTTGGTAAATCCAACGGCTGGTAGAGAGGTTGAGTTCAGAAATTTAAGGGCTGAAAGAGTTAAAAAAGTTGTAATAGTTGGCGGCGGTCCAGCGGGATGCACAGCTGCGGAATTTCTAGCAAAGAAAGGACATAAGGTAGTATTGTTTGAAAAAACAGAAAAATTGGGAGGACAGATGAACATAGCTGCAAAATCTCCACTTGCTTATGAGTTTGCTGAACTTGGAAGGTACTTCATGAGCGTGCTTCCAAAGTTGGGTGTAGAAGTAAAATACAGAACAGTAGCAGATGCAAGTAAAGTTCTTGAAGAAGATCCAGATGCTGTGATAATATCCGTAGGAGCTTCACCACTTATTCCAAACATACCCGGAGTTGAAAACGC
>CAYZIW010000002.1:30996-51557 GCA_964478605.1 uncultured archaeon
AAGTTGAGGTTGGAAATAAAGTTGTTGTTATTGGCGGTGGGGGAGTTGGTTGCGATGTGGCAGCGAAACTTGCAAGTGAGGGTAAAGAAGTTACAATCGTTGAAATGCTACCGAAGATTGCACAAGATGTTGGGATAAGCACTCGCTGGACTGTTCTAATGTACCTAAACGAGAAAGGTGTGAAGATATTGACGAACACCAAGGCTATAGGGATAAAGCCAAAAGCAGTAGTCGTAGAATCGGATGGACAGAAAAAAGAAATTGAATGCGATACTGTAGTTATAGCTGTCGGAACAAAACCGAACAATGGATTGTACGAAGAACTTAGAAATAAAGTAAAAGAGATCTATAAAGTTGGAGACTGTGTAAGGCCGAGGAAAGCGATAGATGCCACAAGAGAAGCTGCAGAACTTGCTTTGAGGATCTAATTTTTTGGTCTAATTAGATAATATGCTTCTTTTCTATCTTCAGCCTCAAAAAAGTCCAAAACTTCGAAACTTGAAAGTTCAGCTTCGCAGTTTTTTACAACGAAGAGAATCTTTCCATCCTTTTTTAACTTCGGAATGTACCTCTGCAAGGCTTTCATGGAGGACTGGAATGGTAAAGTTAAATCATTCAAAATTAGATCGAATTCTGGCAATTTATTAACGTCGAAGGTGAAAGCGTCGGCTATGAAGACTTTTACGTTCTTTCTCAATCGCTCTATTTCCCTTAAATTTTTCTCGAATTCTTTGCTAAACTCTATGCCATAAACAAATCTGGCTCTTTCGCTCGAATATAACAAAAATCCTCCGGCTGAACTTCCGAGATCAAGTACAACCTCATCTCCATTGAAAAGCTTAAATCTTGAATCTATCTCTCTCAGCTTCCAGTAACCTCTAGGAACATCTACAGCGAGAACAACTATCTCAGCATCTTCGCTTACATCTTGGGAGGGTTTTGATGCCATTTTACCGTTTACAACTACGAGTCCCCTCCGTATGCTCTCTTTGGCCCTATTTCTTGAAGAGAAAAAGCCCCTCTTAACAAGTAATACATCCAGCCTCATAAAAATTAATTTTTATATTAGATATCTAGACATACCGTTACGCCAACTTTTCTCAGCTTCACTCAAATCAACTTTGAATCTACCAAAGTCGAGCTTTTCCCCATCGCTATAGCCTATCAACTCAGCTTTACAGCCTTTTGATGTCAGGAAGGCAATATATTTTTCTATGTCCTTTTCGCTGACTTCAACTATCCATCTCGTGTTACTCTCACTGAAGAGATCTACGAAGCTAAAATTCTTCACTGCTTCAAATCCTATCATTTTTCCAAAGCTCATCTCAGCTATAGCAACTGCAATTCCACCTTCTGCTGGATCATGACAGCTTAAAACTTTGAAATTCCTAAAAGATTCAAGTATAGCACTTACATATTTTTTAAGCTTTTGAGGTGATGTCTTAGGAACGTTTGTGCTGAAAGATGATGTCACTGCAGCGTACAAACTCCCACCAAATTCAGCACTCGTCTCTCCAACTAAAATTACTGCTCCACCTTTGAAATAGCTCGAAATTACTTTTCTAACATCTTCAACGATACCAACACCCATAAGTGTTGGTGTAGGTGCGACCGCTCTATACGGAGTTTCATTGTAAAGGCTAACATTTCCGCTTACACAAGGTAAACCATACTCCTTGGCCATCCAGCCCATGGCTTTAATACATTCAACAAACTCCCCCATCCTCTCTGGTTTTTCTGGATTTCCGAAATTTAAACAGTCTACAAACGAATGCGGTGCTGAATTAACTGCGACGAGGTTTCTAACCATCTCGTCAAAGCTACTCGCAGTCCCCCAAAATGGGTCAATCTTGCACATCCATGGATTAACGTCTGCTGTAATTGCAATTCCTTTCCAAGATTTTGTCGGTCTGATCACAGCTGCATCACCATGAGTTTCAAAGTTCGGTCTTCCTTGCAAGGGAGTAAGTACAGTACTAGCCTTTACTTGATGATCGTATTGCCTTATCACCCACTCCTTGCTTGCAACGTTTGGATGGGACAGCATTTTAAGAAAAATCTCCACGTAATCCTTTGGTTCGCTTATCCTTTCTTCGGCTGGCTGAATCTTTCTTACCGCATAATTTCTGCAGTACTCTACGGTGTTCAGCAGGAATTCGAGATCTAACTCGTATATCTTGTATCCCCTGTAGTATATTCTGAGAACCTTATCAGGAGTCGATTTTCCAATAACTACGGCCGGTAGATCCCACTTCTGAAAGATGTAAAGCACTTCATCAACGTACTCCGGCTTTACAGAAACCATCATCCTTTCTTGGCTCTCTGAAACCCATATCTCCCATGGAGCCATCCCCTCCTCTTTCAGCGGAACCTTGTCTAAATAAACCTCTGCTCCGCAGTTCGCTGCATAGCACATCTCGCTTACAACGCAGCTTAATCCTCCACCTCCAAGATCTTTCAACCCAGTAGCCAGACCTTTTTCAGCAACTTCCAAGCATGCATGGATCAGTGGTTCTTTTATTATGGGATTTCCAAGTTGAACAGCCCCCCTTGATTCCTCATCTTCTCTAAGCTCTGAAGATGCAAAAGTTACTCCATGTATTCCATCTCTTCCGGTTTTTCCACCAACCAGCACCAAGAGATCACCAGCACCACCAACTTTGCTTGGTAAAATGTTCTTTTTTTTGGCTATTCCAACACAACCAACATTAACAAGGCAGTTTGTAAGGTACGATTCATCAAAAAATATCATCCCCGCTACTGTAGGTATCCCTACTCTGTTTCCATAGTCTCTTATTCCGGAAACTACGCCTGAGAGTAGGTAGGTTGGATGCTTAGTTCCTCTCGGTAACTCCTCGTATTTTGTGTCTAAAGGAGCAAAGAAGAGTGGATCAACTAAGGCTACAGGCTTAGCCCCCATACAGAGGACATCCCTTATTATACCTCCAATACCCGTTGCAGCTCCACCGTATGGTTCGACTGCTGAAGGATGGTTGTGGCTCTCTATTTTTATAACATACGCGTGCTCTTCGTCGAATTCAACTAATGCTTCATCTTCCTTTATCGCTGAGATAACGTATGGATACTTCGAAAAATCATCGAAAACATGCATCTTTAGATAATACTTTGAGCTTTTATAGCAACAATGTTCGCTCCAAGCTTGAGCAATGGATTGCAATTCTATATCGTACGGATTTCTTCCGAGCTTTTTGAAGTAGTTTTTTATCAGCTTCATTTCATCCAAGCTTAAAGCTAGACCGTTCTCTTCGCTTATCTTTATTAGTTCATCATCGTTAGCGTTGATAACGTCAATCTCGTAAAGTGGAAACGGAACATCAACCTTCCTATACATCCTCCAACCACCTTACTGAATACTTCTGGATGACCGGATTAGCAAGCAACTTCTCGCACATCTCAGCAATTACCTTTTCCGCCTCTTCCTTGCTTTTAGCTTCTATATCTATTTTAAAAACCTTTATGCTTGAAACCTTTTTGACTTTCCTAAATCCTAAAAGGCGTAGAGCTTTCAGCGTCGCCTCTCCTTCAGGATCTGCGACTCCCTCCTTTAGCTCGATAAACACATGTGCGATCATATTGGTGAACTGGATCTTGGGGTTAAAATAGTTTGGCGATCGTCTTTGTTCCATAAAGCATGACAAGCTAGCTTGTTAAATGAACACCATTAGATATAGAAAAATTTATAATTACCAAACGCAACTACTTTTATGAACTTACTCCGTCTTGTAGCGTCAGTCTTACTTGTTCTACTCATAGGGGTTGCAGGTTCATATTTTACTTCACAGTCCGTTAAAACCTGGTACCCGCAACTGCAAAAACCCTCCTTCACTCCACCAGATTGGCTTTTCGCACCGGCGTGGACTGTCCTCTACCTTCTTGTAGGTCTAACTTTATACGTTTGCTGGCAAAATAACTTCTGGAACGACTCAAAGCTAAAGTTCCTCTTCTTCCTGCAGCTTACCCTCAACTTTATTTGGTCTCCCCTTTTCTTTGGTTTGCAAAGTCTCTTGCTTGGCTCCATAGATATCCTACTTCTTGATATCGCAGTTATCGCAACGTTGATTCTTATTTCAAAGCATTCCAGACTTGCAACACTTCTGATGATCCCATATCTCTTCTGGATCCTCTTTGCAACTATCTTGAACTTCGCGATCTTCATCCTCAATTTAAAAATTGAGTGAAGAAAGTGTCTTTACAAATTCAATTCCTAAAATTTTTGGGGCTTTAAAAAGCCAAACCGGACCCTATTCATGTCAATTTTAGCAAAAAACATGCGCCGACCGGGATTTGAACCCGGGGCAGGGGCTCGGCAAGCCCCTGTGTTAGACCAGGCTACACCATCGGCGCTCAAGAGTTTTAAGGTTTGTAGTTTAATAAGACTTTCGCTTGAAGATCAAAACTCAAAGAATATACTTCCAGAACTTTTGGGGTACAAAGTGCTTTGCATCAACACCGCAAGCTTCAGCAAATTTGTATACAGTAATGTAGCCAGCTAAGTGGAAAGGAGCCTCGCCAAGTTCTGGATCCCTATCCATGCTGGCCATGCATGGGTAGGCGCACTGATGTTGATGGATTGTTTTATAAAACTCGCTTAAATCATCGATGAAATAACCTTTCATCTTTTTAGCTACATAGTAAGAGCATCCACAGGGATCGCTGGAAATAATTTCGACATTCAAAATTACATTATCTTCCATTTTAACCCTGAATTCTGGCATTCCAATTTTAAGCTTCTCGCAGAATTTCCCTATAACTCCATCACCTTTAAGAGAACAAAATGGTTTAGGCGAGTAGAATTCAATCCCTAGCTCTTTGTATCTTTCAAAAAGCTGGTTTCTCAATCCAGGTAATATCCAGCGATGATTCTCGGCAGGAGCTATCAAAGCTTTGAATTCTGCAATCTTATGAAGATCAAGCAATATATCCGGGTGTACGTTTATCGCTAAAACTACATCACAGCTAAATTCGTCTAAATACTGTTTGACATCTTCTAGCTGCTCTTTTGAATTCGCATCTGGAAGCTTAGCTGCAAAAACTAGATCCTTTGAGTTATCGTAATTTTTACAGAGATCGCAAAAATCGACTCCGCATGCCCCGAAGCGGGGACAAGCTAATGGAAAAGCAAGGTTACATATTATCCTTTCTCCGAACTCGTTGCCATAGAGCACTGCGAACTTCATTTTCCCTTCAGGAATATTATGTTTCCTCTACCTTTTTTAATTTTTTCAATTATTCCTCTCCTCTCCAAATCTGCAATTACCAAACTCATCTTTGCCTCGCTGTATCCAAGCTTTTTTCTAAGATCTTTTTGCGTAATCCTTCCCCCCTCTTTCCTTATTATTTCAACTACCTTTGCCAGATCTTCTGGTAGCACGTTTAAATCCTCTCTTCTATCTCTTCTTTTGAGATAAACGAGAAACAGAACTACAGCACCACTTATTGCAATGGAGAGTAGATAATATGGCGGTTCATCAAATTTAGGCTCCTCAATTACGGGTTCCGGCTCCAAAGCAATCTCTGGAAAAAGGATCAAGTCAAATCGAACGCTACCTTTTACGCTGACTTTTTCTTCTGTAACAAGGTTTTCCCATTTGGCGACGATCTTATAATCACCAGGACTGACGTTGAAGCTGTAGAATCCATTTTTAGCTATCACTCTCTGAACAATCCCATCATGCAATTCTACGACAGCGTTTATCTCCTCTAGCGTATCCCACCGGTAAACGTAACCATATATCTCGTCAGCGGAGGAGACACTCGCAAATAATAAAAACAGAGTTAAGATAGTAAATGCCTTACCCTTGCAATTTCTGGCATCTCTCTTTTGTGCTTTGATGCTACCACCATCCTTTCAACTTTCCTAAACTCTTCGCTATCCTCCTTTTCACCTCTCTCGATCATCTTAAGTATCTTATCGAGTTGCTGGTAAGTTATACCCATCTCATCTTCATCCGTCTGTCCCACCCATAAGCCTGCAGTTGGTTTTTTCTTTATTATGTTCTCTGGCACACCCAAATAGCGAGCAAATTCAAAGATCTCCGTTTTATAAAGATCTGCGATAGGCATTATATCCACTCCCCCATCTCCGTACTTTGTGAAGTAACCAACCATCAGTTCGCTCTTATTTGAAGTACCAACTACTAGCCTCTTCATGTTGTTTGCAAAGTAATAGTTGAGGGTCATTCTGATTCTGGGCTTTATGTTTGCGATAGCATTTCTACTCCCATCACCAACCAATTCAACAAATTTTTTCAAGATCTCAGATATCTCAATGATCTTGTAATCTATTTGAAGGTTCTCTGCTACGTGTATAGCATCTAAAATATCTTCTTCGGGAGTTACACCTCTCTCTGGCATTATGAGTGCTAAAACTTTTTCAGCCCCTAAGGCCCTTTTGCATAGATAAGCTACGACTGTACTATCAATACCCCCACTTAAACCAAAAACAACACCCTCAACCCTCGCCTCATCTACTTTCCTTCTTATGAACTCTTCTATTGTACTTGCAACTTTGTTCCACATACTTCCAAGTTCGTGCAAGGGGTAAAAAAATTCTGGAAAACTTTAAAATACCCTTACATATGTGGCCAAGGGTGATAGCTTGAGGGAAGCTATCTTCGTCGGTTCGATGATCGTTTTAATCTGCATAGGTGCGTTTGGCGTTATACAGATGCATACAGAACCAATTGTACCAATTGAACCATTTGAATCGGCTATAGGTATTCCGTGGAGATTACTTGTTGCTACTTACCTCTTCTTTGTTCTTTCGGGGCTGTGCATAATCGCATCGCTCAGTGAGGTCTTCGGAATTAAGAAATTTGCTGCTATAGCTGATGAAGCGTTAATACTTTCTCTCGTAACCGTAGTCGTTGGACTTACAGTGATAGCACTTGATCTCGAAAGGGTAGAAAGGGGGGCCTACGCCACTTTAGGCCACGTAAATGCAGGAAGTGTAATGTTCTGGATGATAATGTTCTACATAATCGAAGTTGTGCTGTTGATAATAGAGATTTGGTTCCATTTCCGTAACAGATTGTTGAAGCAGTGCGAGGAGAGGGGATTGAGAGGTATATTTGCAAAGATCGTAACTCTGAGGTTTCTAAGACTAAGATTTCTTGAGGATGAAAGACTTAACCATGAAATAGCAGCAGTCATGGGATTTGCAACCCTCTTCACAGCAATTATTGCCTATAGTAATTTGGGTGCACTGTTTGCTGCGAATTATCTGCCTGCTTGGCATGGGCCACTACTTCCGATTTTGTTCGTCATTACAGCAGTTGTAACGGGTTCTTCACTCTCTATAATAACCACAGTGGCTTCCGATTGGGTAAAGGGAAATGTTCTTAAGAGGTACGAATCTCTGCAGGCTTTGAAGTTCCTTTTAGGCTTGGCTTTGATCGTTCAAGCCTTCTTTGTTGGATGGAGAATGATTATAACTGCTTACCCCACTGCAGGTGAGCTTGCTAGTAGAGCGATGGCAGCATATATTACGGGAAAATTCGCCTTCAACTTCTGGGTAATCGAAGTGGGGATAGGTATGTTGATACCTCTACTGATACTTGTAAGCCCCATGGGTAGGAGAATCTCGGGAATTTTTTTGGCAGCGTTATTAGCGATAGCAGGGATAATCTTTTCTAGGATAGATTTGGTGCTTGGCGGGCAGATTGTGAAGCTTATAAGCGGTGTAAACGTCGGTAATACTCCAGTCCATCCGTTCGAAGTTATGACGGCTATAGGTGCAGGTGCGCTTGTAGTGTTACTCTACTATGTTCTGTACAAACTCCTACCATTGGAGGTGGAGCATGAAGCGTAGGGATTTCCTTAAAAGTGTTCTTATACTTCCAGGCCTCTCGCTATTGGCAAGCTTAGGTAAAGAAGGTGTAAGCTACGCAATGGTAGTGGATGTTAGTAAATGTATCGGTTGCGGAAAATGTGTTGTAGCCTGCAAAATCGAAAACGAAGTGCCAAAGGAAATGCCGATCTCAAGAACTTGGATAGAGGGTTATTCGGTGGATTACTCTTCTCCTTACAACAAAACTCAAGTACAAAAAGTTGTTATGAACACCACCGAGAATCCTTTTGTAAGGACGAAGTGGAAGTACAAAACAGTTTTTTACGTTCCAAAGCTCTGCAATCAGTGCAGTTCAGCGCCGTGCGTTCAGGTCTGTCCAGTCTATGCGAGGTTCTATACGAAGGAAGGTGTTGTTTTGGTTGATAAGGATAGCTGCATAGGTTGCAAATACTGCGTAACAGCTTGTCCATATGGAGCTACCTTTGTCCATCCGGAGCAGAAGGTTACGGATAAATGCACTTTTTGCTACCACAGGATAAGCAAAGGCCTAAAGCCAGCCTGCGTTCTCGTCTGCCCAACCGGAGCTAGGAAGTTTGGAAATATAAACGATAAAAACAGCGAAGTGTACAGAATTTTAAAAGAGAACAGAGTTGCTGTTCTGAAGCCTGAAATGGGTACGTATCCGAGGGTCTTCTACATAAATCTTGACACAACGGTGGTGGAATGATATGATGAAAAAAGCGCTTTTAATAGGAGTCTGCTTAACAGCGATCGTTTATGCACTTGCATTATCTTACATATTCCTGATCTCTCCGATACTACTTGAACAGGGTGTTCCTTGGATCGGAGGCATTGTTCCTGTGCAGATCAAAGAACTACCGGTTGTTCGTGATATCGTTGCTGGAATGGAGAAAGGTTACATTTCGAACTGGTTTGAAAAAGAGATTTCGAAAAAAGCCAAATACAAAGAGAATGAGGTGTGTGGAGAATGTCATAAGGAATATCTAGACCTGCTAACTTCGAGTAGCCATTCATCACTCGCCTGCGAAAGCTGTCATGGTGTTGGAGAGGAGCACAGCAAGCTTAGAACTGAATGGAGCATAGTGGTGGACAAGTCGAGAGATGCATGCATGTCTTGCCATCTGAATATAAGCGGTAGAGAAGCGATTGTGACGGTTGATGAAACTCACTATCCGGGAGTAAAATGTGTGGTTTGCCACGATGCCCATGATCCACTTAGTATTAGTTGGTCTGAAGGTTCCTGAGAACATAGGTTTCATAGCAAGGGTTGCCAAGAACTTTGGAGTCAGAAGTATATACCTTTACAACTGCAATTTGACTGAAGTTAGCTTTCATACAGCTGCGCATGCAAAGGATCTGCTTGAAAATGCGAAGATAGTCAACGACCTGTCTTTTTTATCTTCCATGAACCTAGTTGTCGGGACTACGGGAGTTGAGGGAGGAGATTACAGGTTCCTAAGAAAGCCAATCGTTAGACCGGAGAAGTTACGGAGATTTTTAAATGGGGAGGTTGCAATACTCTTTGGTAGGGAAGATTTTGGTTTGTCAAGAGAAGAAATAGAGATGTGCCATCTTCTTGTAAAAATCCCGACCAGTGAAGAATATCCAATAATGAACGTTAGCCACGCTGCAGCTGTGATTCTTTACGTTCTATCTAAAAAGAAATTCAAAATTGAAAAGAAAGAAGAGTTTGCAACCTCTATGGAGATAGAAGTTGCAGTTAGAAATCTAAAGGAGTTGCTCGAGTTGATAGATTTTCCGAAACACAGATTGCAAAGAACTTTGATAGTTTTTAGGAGAGTTCTGGGAAGGGCAAAGATTAGAAAAGATGAAATGATGACGATATATGGTATTTTCAACAAAACGACATCTTTTGTTAGAAAAAGCCTTGAGGAGAAGAAGGAAAAAATTTAGCGGATTTGGTTTTTTCTTCTAACTCTTGAGATCAAGTAAGCAAATACTGCAGCTCCAAATCCATTGTCGATGTTAACGACCGCTACGCCACTTGGGCAACTTTGTAGCATTGAAAATAGCGTTGTAATGCCTTTAAAGTTTACACCGTATCCAACTGATGTTGGAACCGCTATGATTGGTAAATCAACTAAAGCTGCAATGACTGAAGGCAAAGCTCCTTCCATTCCTGCAACAACTATGACTGAATCAACATCGTTATTTTTTATATAATTGATTGGTTCATTTATTCTATGGATCCCGGCGATGCCCACATCGTAGAATCTTTCAGCTTCAAGACCTAAAAAGGTGGCAGTTTCAAAAGCCTCTTCAGCTATCGGTATATCTGAAGTACCAGCAGCGAGTATAACTGTTTTTCCAGAATTTTCTGCAATTTTTCCCATCGAAGCTGTTCTTGCTTTTTCGTTTACTTTCATCCCAAGTTTTTTCATATGCACCATCTGCTCGCTGCTCAATCTTGTAATCAAAAGTGGTTTTTTGGCATCTATGTAAGTCTGGACTATCTCTATCAGATCTTCAACGCTCTTTCCTTCAGCATATACTGCTTCCGGTTTGCCAATTCTTTCGAATCTATCAAAGTCAGGATTTACCAATCTCTTCATGGTACTCCTGTAAGGATTTAACTGTTATAGACCTCTTCTTTATAGCTTCAATTGCTTTAACAGCTGCGTAAGCTCCGGCCAAGGTTGTTATGTAGGGCACACCAAAATCCACAGCAGCTCTTCTTATCTCGTAACCCTCACTTCTCCCTCTTCTCCCACTTGGTGTGTTTATTATTAGGCTAACTTGACCGTTTATTATCATATCCACAACGTTCGGTCTCCCCTCGCTTATCTTCATAACTACCTCTGTTTTTATGCCGTTGGATTGCAAAAATTCTGCTGTACCTTTTGTTGAAAGGATCCTGAAGCCCAGTTCTTCGAATTTTTTGACGAGCTTTATGGCTTTTTCGTTCTTATCTTTGTCCCTTAAACTGACCAAAACCGAGCCTGAGGTTGGCAACTTCATACCTGCAGCGAGTTCTGCCTTGTAGAAGGCAACACCAAAGTCGTAATCTATGCCCATAACTTCTCCAGTGGACTTCATCTCTGGCCCAAGCACTGGGTCAACGCCTGGAAGTTTTATAAACGGGAAAACTGCCTCCTTTACAGATACATGTTTTAAATTCGGGTTTTTAAGCTTGAAGTCTTTAAGCTTTGCACCCATCATTAGTTTTGCAGCAATCTTAGCTAAAGGAACGCCAGTTGCTTTGCTTACAAATGGGACAGTCCTGCTTGCTCTCGGGTTCGCCTCAAGGACGTAAAGGATATCATCCTTCAAAGCGTACTGAATGTTTACAAGTCCCACAACCTTCAAAGCCAAGGCTATCTTTCTTGTATATTCAACAACCCTCTCTATAACCTCCTGAGAAAGTGAAACTGGCGGCAAAACGCAAGCAGAATCACCGCTGTGAATTCCTGCCTCTTCAATATGTTCCATTATACCTCCGATGTAGACATCTTCTCCATCACAAAGTGCATCCACTTCAAGCTCTATAGCATCCTCTAAGAATTTATCAACCAGAACTGGTTTCTCAGGACTGACTTCTAGAGCTTCGTTGATATATTTCTCAAGCTCCTCATCATCGTAAACTATTTCCATTGCTCTACCGCCTAGAACATAACTTGGACGGACAAGTACAGGATAACCGATCTCTTTTGCGATTCTCTTCGCTTCTTCAACGCTGAATGCTATCCCATTTGGTGGTCTTGGTATACCAAGCTTTTTCATCAACTCTTCGAACCTCTTCCTGTCCTCTGCAATATCTATTGAATCCACCGAAGTCCCCAAGATCTTTGCTCCACTCTTTTCTAGCTCTTCTGCAATATTTAGTGGAGTCTGACCACCAAATTGCACCATTACACCAATAGGCTGTTCGTTTTCCCATATGTTCATAACATCTTCGTGGGTTATTGGTTCAAAGTAGAGTCTGTCGGAGGTATCGTAATCTGTTGAGACTGTTTCGGGGTTGCAGTTCACCATTATCGTCTCGTAGCCATCTTCCTTCAAACTTTTAACAGCATGAACGCAGCAGTAGTCAAACTCAATACCCTGACCAATTCTGTTTGGTCCACTGCCGAGGATCATAACCTTCTTACGCTTTGTTGGGATTGCATCGTTCTCCATTTCGTAAGTGGAATAGAAGTACGGAGTTTTTGCTTCAAATTCCGCTGCACATGTGTCTACCATTTTGAACACTGTTACTACTCCCTTTTCTTTTCTGACTTTCCTGACATCTCTCTCACTACATTTGAAAATATGTGCTAGCTGTCTATCGCTGAATCCAAGTTTTTTAGCTTCGAGCAAAACATCTTTCGGCAAATCTTCTATCTTTTTTTCTTTCGCAAGTTTCTTAAGCTTTTCTTCAAAGTCAACGATATTTTTGATCTTTTCAAGGAACCAAGGATCTATCTTTGTCAGCTCATATATCTCTTGAACACTGAAACCGTTCTGGAATGCATACCGTATATAGAAAATCCTGTCGTGGCTTGGAAATCTAAGTTTCCGAATTATCTCTTCTTTGCTCGGATTTTTATCTTTTCCATCGCAACCTAACCCATATCTGCCGATTTCAAGACTTCTTAGAGCTTTCTGTAAAGCTTCCTCAAAGGTTCTGCCGATCGCCATCACTTCGCCAACGCTCTTCATCTGTGTTCCCAAGATGGGGTTAGCAGTGGGGAATTTGTCAAAAGCAAAGCGTGGAACTTTTACTACAACGTAATCTATGGTGGGCTCGAAGCTTGCAGGAGTTTCTTTTGTTATGTCGTTTGGAATCTCATCCAGTGTATAACCAACTGCAAGTTTTGCAGCGATCTTTGCAATCGGAAATCCAGTTGCCTTTGAAGCTAAAGCTGAAGACCTGCTAACTCTTGGGTTCATTTCAATTGCTAGTATTCTACCGTTATTCGGATGCACTGCAAATTGGATGTTGCTACCACCAGTTTCAACTCCTATTTCGCGAATGATCTTTATCGCAGCATCTCTAAGTTGCTGATACTCGTAATCTGTAAGTGTCTGGGCTGGGGCGACAGTTATACTGTCTCCAGTATGGATACCCATTGGATCGAAGTTCTCTATTGGGCAAATTATGACAACATTGTCAGCTAAATCTCGCATAACTTCAAGTTCGAACTCTTTCCAGCCAATAACGCTCTCTTCGACGAGTACCTGTCTTATCATCGAAAGTTTAAGCCCCTTCGTTACTATCTCCTTCAGTTCTTCTTTGTTGTAGGCAATTCCACCTCCCGTTCCACCTAAAGTGAACGCTGGTCTAACGACTATTGGAAAACCAATTTCATCGGCAAAACTTAAAGCCTCGCTTACATCGTTTACAGCAACACTTCTGGGAACTTCTAGACCAATCTTTAGCATGCATTGTTTAAAAAGCTCTCTATCTTCAGCCTTCTTTATCGCATCAACTTTAGCGCCTATGAGCTCAACTCCGTATTTGTCTAAAATCCCCATCTCATGAAGTTGGACAGCCAAGTTTAGCCCAACTTGGCCACCAAGTGTTGGAAGTAAGGCATCTGGTCTCTCCCTTTCAATTATCTTCGCTACAATTTCAGCTTCAAGTGGTTCAATGTAAACTCTATCTGCCATCTCTGGATCGGTCATTATAGTTGCTGGATTTGAGTTCACAAGTACTACTTTGTAACCTTCCTCGCGTAGGGCTTTACAGGCTTGGCTTCCTGAATAATCGAACTCCGCAGCCTGCCCAATGACTATTGGCCCGCTACCTATAACCATTATCTTCTTAATATCTTCTCTCTTCGGCATTTTTACCACTCTTTAAGCATGTCTACAAATCTATCGAAGAAGAAGTAAGTATCATGCGGTCCCGGCCCTGCTTCAGGATGATATTGCACAGTTATAATCGGCAACTCCTTATGCTTCAACCCTTCTACCGTTTTATCGTTCAAATTTATCTGAGTAACTTCAAAACCTTTTGGTAAAGTTTTTTCATCAACGGCAAAATTGTGGTTCTGACTTGATATGAAAACTCTACCGCTTTCAAGATCCTTTGTCGGCTGATTGCTTCCGTGATGGCCGAACTTCAATTTAAACGTCTTTGCATTAAAGGCGAGCGCCATAAGCTGGTGCCCAAGACATATACCTGCTATCGGAAATTTTCCGGCAAGTTTTCTAATAGTATCAATCGTCTCCTTCACTCTTGCCGGATCTCCAGGGCCATTGGAGATAAAAACACCATCTGGATTCATTTCGAAAATCTTTTCAGCAGGATAGTTGTATGGAACAAGCGTTAAATTTATTCCCCTTTTTAAAAGCTGTCTAATTATGCTCATTTTAACTCCGCAATCTATCAAAACGACTTCAAATTTTCCTTTAGCATCGATCCTTCGTGGTTCTTTGACACAAACTTTGTCTACCAAATCAATATCGGAGATGAAAGGCTGGTCCCTTGCGATCTTTATCAGTTTTTCCTTATCTACATCAACACCTATCGCAGCTTTCATCGATCCATACATTCTGATCTTTTTAGTCAGCATTCTTGTATCTACACCTTCAATCCCAACAACGTCATACTGTTTCAGCAATTCATCGACACTCATCTCACTTCTCCAGTTGCTTGGATTTTTACAAAGTTCTCTAACAACAAAGCCTTCAACCTTAACTCCGTCACTTTCAAAATCTTCTCTACAAACACCGTAGTTGCCTATAAGTGGGTAGGTCATCATCAGAATCTGCCCTTTGTAGCTTGGGTCGGTCAAAGCTTCAACGTAGCCGGTCATCGAAGTACAGAAGACAATTTCTCCTACCCCCACCTTCTCCGCTCCAAAAGCTCTACCCTCAAGATACGTACCGTCCTCCAAAGCTAAACCTGCTTTCATATCAACTCCCTCAATTCTTTAACAACCGTTTTAAGCTTTGGCACATCGAAGAATCTTCTACCAGTTATTTCGTTGCAAAGAGCCATGTAAAGCTTTGAGGTGGCCGTTTTTACATTCTGGCTAAGTTTGGGTGGTTTACCTACGAGTTCTCTCCATCCTTCTTTGCCTTTGTGGATTTTTATCTTTTCGTACCACTCTGTTTTCTTGTAATATCCTCTAAGAATTTCCTTACTCACTTCGAATCCATCAAAGCTGAACCTACATTCGTCTGGAGTTCCGACTGCATCCACAACCATGAGATCTCTTTTTTCATCAAAAGCAAGCTCTATTTTTCCATCTTCATTTTCTAATCCTATCTTTGCAACTTCGGAAGTTATGAGTTTATCAACCTTTAAAACGATCTCCTTTAGCAGTTCAAATTCATCATCACTTAACCCAGAAATTTTTTTCGCTTCTTCATGGCTTAGATACCTATCAACATCTTCAAGTTTTGTACTGAAGTCGACTATGGGCTTTTCGAGCTTCATGTTGGCTTTTATTTCTTTCAAACCAAAATCTTCGGGCTTCACTTCCCCACTTGCAACTCTTCTAAGCAGAGAGGATCCTTCTGGAATCTTGTTTCTGTAGATCACTTCAAGAGGTATCAAGAAGTTTGACCTTTCTTTTTGAAAAATTGAATAATCTTTGCCAAGAGGCCTTAAAACTCTCACAAGTTTTATCTTCATTTTGTTTGTGGCGTTATCTATTTCTTCAAAATTCTTGACTTTGTTTTCCTCTATTAGTCCAATGTAATGCGTTTTTATTCCAATCTTTTCGAGCTTTTCGAAGAAGAATGCTGATATTAAGCAAAGTGATGCACCTTTTCCATCGATCTTGTCAGGCATCTCTCCATAGTCGAAGACAGAATATCGGTCGGAAAATTCAAAGATCCCCTCTCCAAGTCCACCATTTGGAGCTTTAAGAACTATCAAATCCTTTACACTACCCATAAGTCACCTCTTTATCAGATTTAATTATCTCCTCTTTCTTTTTCTTCTGATATTTTTCTACAGCCTCCCTTACTTTCTCATCTTTCATCGCAAAGATCTTTGCAACAGCTAAGGCTACATTTTCAGCCTCAAGTACAAGCATCGGTGCTACACCTGACGGCATTCTTATGCTTGAGAATATATCCGCTCCCGCAAACTTGTCGCTGTATGGAGGGGATGCTATTACAGGCTTTACAGTATTTGCGTCAACAAAACCACTCAGCGCGTTACTTCTTCCTGCTACTGTGACAAAAACGACATCCTCTTTTTCATAATTCTTTAAAATTTCGATGAGGTACTCTGGAGTTTTGTGAGCTGAAGCTATTCTCAGTTCACTTTCAATGCCAAAAGTTTTAAGTTTCTCTTTTATTTCCCTTCCATACTCTAAATCCGCTTTAGAACCCATAACAATTACAGCTTTCATTTTTACCCTCCAAACACTTTAAAGTTGTTTCATCATCGGTAAGCTTTTAAGACTTTTGTTCACAAGTTTTGACAGCGCATATAACAAGTTTTATATTCTCTCATGCTGGTTGAAAATCGTTAGTAGTGGAAAAAGGTGATAAACTTGAGATTCTTCATTATTGGCTTCGGACAGGCGGGTGGAAAAGTACTCGACCTGTTTCTTGAAAGCGAAAAAAGAAGAGGATCTAATATAAGGCTGAGGCATCTTGCTATAAATACAGCAAGAACGGATCTTCTTGGTTTAAAACATGTTCCAATTGAAGATAGAATTCTAATAGGTCAGACAATCGTTAAGGGCCACGGAGTTGGTACGGACAACAAACTTGGAGCCAAAATTGCTGAGGAAGAGATTGAAACTATTTTGAATGCGGTAGATGAGAGGGGCACACACGACATGGATGCTTTTCTTGTAATAGCTGGTCTTGGTGGTGGAACAGGGAGCGGTGGAGCTCCAGTTATCGCTAAATATCTTTCAGAAATGTATTCTGAGCCCGTTTATGCTGTTGGAATACTACCAGCTCCGGAGGAAGGAAAACTTTATTCTTTAAATGCTGCGAGAAGTATGGTATCTCTTTTGAAGTACGTTGACAACCTAATACTAGTCGATAATGGAGCTTGGAAGTTTGAAGGGTTAAGTTTAAAGGAATCGTTTACAAAGATCAATGAAGAGATTGTAAGAAGGTTAGGAGTACTAGCTAGGGCTGGTGAACCGATAGAAGAGGACATAGTAGGGGAGATGGTCGTTGACAGCAGTGAGGTTATAAACACTTTAAGGGGGGGTGGAATATCCTCAATCGGCTACGCAACAACCCTTGCTGAATCTGCTCCAAAGAGAAAACTACTTCCAATTGGGAAAAAGAAAGAGGAGATGGAGGCGCTGGAAAACGACAAACCGATGAAGATTGCAACCCTTGTAAAAAGAGCTGCTTTAGGGAGATTGACAATTCCATGTGATATAAGGAGCGCTGAAAGGGCTTTGATACTTATCGCTGGCCCTCCAGATCAGTTGGACAGGAAGGGGCTGGAGAAGGCAAAGTTATGGATAGAGGAGCAAATTTCTGGTGTGGAAGTTAGAGCAGGGGATTATCCAACAAGAAAAACTAAATACGTTGCAGCTCTCGTTGTTTTAGCCAACGTTACTGAAATACCGCGTGTAAAAGAGCTTCAAAGACTGGCTGCAGAAGCTAAGGAAGGAGTTGAAGCAGCAGAAAAAATGAGAATGGAGAAGACAGTCGAACTTTTTGATGAAGATATCGAGCCACTGATATGAAATTCATCGTAGCATTAACGGGGGCTTCGGGACAGATAGTTGGTATTAGGCTTGTAGAAAGGCTCAGAGAGAAGGGAGCTGAAGTTTATTTAGTTTCTACAAGAGCTGCTCGAATAACTTTGAAGGCAGAAACAGAATACGATGAATACAAAATAAGAGAATTAGCAACAAAGTATTACGATGAAGATGAAATCTATGCACCATTTTCCAGCGGAAGTTTCAAGTTTGATGGTATGGCGATCGTTCCTTGTAGCATCAAAACAGCTTCAGCTATAGCAAACGGAATAACAGACAATCTTGTAACAAGAGCTGCTGATGTTGCTTTGAAGGAGAGAAGAAAACTTGTAATAGCTGTAAGAGAAGCTCCAATGCATGCAGGGCACTTTAAAACCCTCTTAAAGTTGTGTGAACTCGGCGCTATAGTTTTTCCACTCGTTATGAGCTTTTATACGAAGCCAAAGACAATAGAAGACATGGTCGATTTTACGGTTTCGAGAATTATGGAACAGCTTGGTTTAGATGTTGAATATGAGAGATGGAAATAAAAAAGCTTTTTAGGTTAGTAGCGAACTAGCCACATGGCAGTAATAATAGATGCAGTCAGAACTCCAGTAGGTAGATTTGGAGGAGCTTTGAAGGATCTGCAAGCTTTTGAGCTTGGGGCTATAGCTATAAATGGACTGATGAAGAAAGTGAAAATAAAGCCTGTTCCAACAAGAGAATCTGTCGAATTCTATCCTGAAAAGTTGCAAAAAGGAAAAATACCGCTTGAGAAGTTCGAAGATTTCGATGGGGTTGAAGTTCCAGTAGATGAGGTAATAATGGGTAACGTTCTGCAGGCAGCTCAGGGGCAGAATCCTGCAAGGCAGGCAACGATCTTTGCCGGTTTACCAAAGGAGGTTCCGGCATTTACTGTGAATAAGGTATGTGCAAGCGGGATGAAGGCTTTAGCTTTGGCTGCCCAGAGCATAGATTCTGGAAATGCGAAATTCATCGTTGCTGGGGGAATGGAGAGTATGAGCAATGCTCCTTATGCGCTTAGAAAAGCGAGATGGGGATACAGAATGAGTGTGAATGCATTCGATGAAATCTTAGATGTGATGGTCTTCGATGGGCTTTGGGAGAAGTTCTACGGCTACCACATGGGATTTACGGCTGAGAACATAGCTGAGCTATATGGAATAAGCAGAGAGGAGCAAGATAAACTTGCTTACGAAAGCCACATGAGGGCTGTGAAAGCGATAGATAGCGGAAAATTCAAAGAGGAGATAATCAAGGTGAAGCTGAAGGATAAGATTGTTGATACAGATGAACATCCAAGAAGGGATACAAGTCTGGAAAAATTAGCTTCTCTTCCTCCTGTTTTCAAAAAGAATGGAACTGTAACTGCAGGAAATGCTAGCGGAGTTAACGATGGTGCTTCAGCTGTGCTAATAGCTGATGAAAAGGCTGCTAA
The DNA here is from genome assembly GCA_964478605.1 of uncultured archaeon. GTDB lineage: Archaea > Halobacteriota > Archaeoglobi > Archaeoglobales > Archaeoglobaceae > WYZ-LMO2. The sequence goes on from CAYZIW010000002.1 coordinate 49,907, forward strand.
AGAATTCGGAGTTGATGCAAAAGCTAAAATAATTGCCTTCTCTTCTGCAGCCATAGATCCTGCATACATGGGGCTCGGCCCGATTCCAGCGATAAGGAAAGTTCTAAGTAAAGCGAACTTAAAGTTGAGAGATATTGGTCTTATAGAACTGAACGAGGCTTTCGCTGCTCAGGCTTTAGCTTGCATTAAGGAGCTAAACCTCGATTTGAATATAACCAATGTCAACGGCAGTGGAATATCACTGGGGCATCCAATAGGAGCGACAGGAGCTAGGATAGTGACTACACTTTTGCATGAGATGGAGAGGAGAGCGGTCGATTACGGTCTTGCAGCCCTATGCGTTGGTGGCGGTATGGGCATGGCTATGGTTTTGGAGAGGATTTAATTTTATTTTTTGATAGCATAAAAACATCTTTTTGGGGAATAGATCAAGCCCTCCTTTTTCAGTTCTTGTATTATCTTTGAGACTTCTTTACTATCTAAACCTGTTTCTTTTGCTATATCTGAAGGTCTGACTGGCTTTCCAAGTTTGTTCATCGTATCGAGCACGAGCTTTTTTGTATCGCTCATGTTAGATATTCATCTTATAGAATATAAAAATTTGTTCCCTCAAGCTTAAATATTGGTGACCCCATATCAAAAAGGGGGCTGATATCACGCTACAGTTCGTAGTTGCCGTGGTTGGAGTGGTATTAGGATTCCTGATTGGAGATCACTTGATGAAGAAAAAGGGTTTAAGGGCTAGAATAGAAAAAAAACGCTTAAACTTAGAGGATCTGCCGAAATACCTGAGAGAAAAATATTTTGCAGACTCGTATATAAATATTGCAGGAAAAAAGATAATTTCGGGTGTTGAGGAGAGAGAATTTGAGGAGGCGATGGAAAAGCTCAGAATCATGAATTCTAAAGAGATTCTGCTAATATCTGGTAACGAGTTCAGATATATCACCGAGAAAGGAAAAACTTCTATATATGTGAAGGTAAAATTGATATCTATGAGGGATTTCGCTGAGATCTGGTCACTGATAAGAGGTGTTTTGGCTTGATACTGCTCGTAATTGCGGTTTTATCAACGCTGACCGCTTCTCAAGGCGAAATCGTTAATTTAACTCTCGCAAGCGATGCAAAGGTCGTACTTGACGGGTGTATGTATTTTGAGGGTTATTACACAAACGTTGAAAACCTGAGCGCAGGAAGTTATCAGATATACATAACGCATATGTGTGAGGGGGAAAAGAGGATAAGGATCTTCGCCAATGGAAGTGAGGAAGAAGTTCCGATTTACATTAAAAAATCGAATGCGGCTGAAGATGTAATAAGGCTAGAAGAGGAAATTTTGGAGCTTAAAAAGCAGATAAAGACCCTTAAAAATGAGAACGAGTATTTAAAATACGTTTTGGATGCCATAAATCGCATAAACGTCGATCTCCACGACAGGTTGATGAAGTGCAACAGTAAGGTAAGCGATCTTACTAACGAGCTCTCTATTTGGAAAGAACAGGCTGGGAATTATAGTAGCCTAATAGAAAGACTTCAAAATGAACTAAAGTCAAGAGAAGAGACTTTAAATGAACTTCAGAATACAACTTCAGAGTTGGAAGAGAAGTTGAATCTGCTTGAACTCGAACTGGCAGGGCGGATCGAACGCCAT
>CAYZIW010000002.1:51567-88123 GCA_964478605.1 uncultured archaeon
TTTATTACTACGAAAGTCTCTTTATATTTGCAACTTCACTACTCGTCGGTCTTGTTTTCTCATTCTTGCGTAGGTGATTATGAAGATCTTCGTAACAGGTCCGGCTGGAAGTGGAAAGAGTACCTTTGTTAAAAATTTTTCTGAGTTTTTGGAAGAGAAAGATTACGATGTTTTATGTGTAAATCTCGATCCAGCGACAGATCCGATATTTAAGACGTCAGTGAACATAAGAGATTTCTTGAAGACGGAAGAAGTTATGAAAAGTTATGGCCTTGGAATAAATGGGGCTCTGCTAAAATCCATCGAGCTTGCTGAAAAAATTGTAGAAAAATTTAATTTATCGGCAGATTTTGTAATCTACGACACTCCAGGTCAGATGGAGCTTTTTATTTATTCGGAGAGTGGTAGAAGGATAGTTAAGTTTCTTTCTGACTCTTTTACATGCAGTCTGTTCCTTATAGACTCAAACTTAGCAAAAGACCCGGAGGGGTTTATGGCAGCGATTTTTCAGAATCTGGTTGTATCTCTAAGGTTGTCTCTACCGACTCTAACTGTTTTCACCAAGTCTGATCTGATTAGCTTTGAATTTTCTAAAGTAATGGAAGAAATAGAAAGTTGTCAAGGTTTACTTGCAGAAATTTTGGAAAGGATGAATCTAGTAGGTTATACAAGTGTTCGGCAGAGGATGATCAGAGTTTCCAACGTTACAAAAGATGGATTTGAGGATTTGTTTGATGCTTTGAACGAGCTTTTCTGTGCATGTGGGGACATATCTTAAAAATAAATGAAATCTGCTATTCTTCTGGAATTTGTCTCTTGCCCTCCTCTATTTCAGCTAAAACTTCTTTTGGCGGTTTTCCATCTACTTTGATACCCATTGAAACACATGTGCCAAGAACTTCTTTTACAACTCCCTTCAGAGTGTAAGATAACGACTGTTCTCTCTTCATCCTAGCAATTTTAAGCACCTGTTCAAAACTTAAGTTTCCAACGAAGTCCTTCTGTGGAGTTGATGAACCCTTTTCTATCTTTAGTTCCCTTTTTATCAACGCCGAAACTGGGGGGATTCCGACTTTTATCTCGAAAGTCCTATCTTCCTTAACGATTATCTTCACCGGCACGTTCAAGCCATCGTACTCTTTCGTTGCTTCGTTTATTTTGTCAACCACCTGCTTCACATTCAATCCTAGCGGACCAATTGCAGGACCTAAGGGTGGTCCTGGTGTTGCTTTTCCTCCCGGTACAAGCACAACAACTTCTTGCGGCATTTTTACACCTCCCTTTTACTGACTATTCTAACATGATCAGCTTTCACAGTCACGGGTATGGGGACTACAGCATTTAGAAGCTCTACAGTTATTTCATTCTTTGCCTCATCAACCCGCTTTACTATAGCCATCTCACCTTTAAATGGCCCAGACACAACTTCTATCGTATCTCCCTCTTTGATCTGCTCTACAGCTTTCCTTGGGGTCAGAAAATGCTCTATCTCTGCAAAACTTATCTCTTTCTTTATAACTCCTCTTACATGTGGCATACCTCTTATAGCTCTTAAAACGTCCTCATAACTCTCTGACTCAACAATTATGTATCCCTTTAGCTCTTTTGGTTCAAGAATAGAGTATATAGCAAGCTGATTCTTTTTTACAGCCAACTCCAAAAGATTTGCAACAATCCTTTCTTGGTTTGCAGTTGTTTTGATTGCAAAGAACCTCGTCATTTCAAAGCCCCCGGCAAGATCTCCATAAGAAGATAGACAACAAATCCTACGAAGCCTATTATGAAGATCACAGCTATAGCTATCTTCGCCGTTGTGCTGAACTCCTCCCAGTCAGGTTTTCTAGCCATCTTGATGATGTTGTAGTATTCCATGAGTTTCTCACGTATCTCTGAGAGTTGCATAAAAATAGGGATGTGAAGCTGTTATTAACTTTTACCTTACGAAGTCTATACCGTACTTTCTTGTTACAGGATATCCTTTCTTGCCTAGTATCTGTGGGCTCTTTACACCTGTAACTATCACCAGCGTTCTCATTGTGTTTTCAAGCTCAGGTTCAACCATTGCGCCCCATATTATCCTTGCATCCGGGTCAACTTTACTATGTATTTCCTCTACAACGCTTTCAGCCTCTTCTATTGTCATATCTGGTCCACCTGCAACGTGAACTAAGGCTGCTTTAGCACCGGAGATATCAACATCAAGCAAAGGACTCTTTAAAGCTTTTCTAACTGATTCTGCAGCTTTATCTTCTCCTGAAGCCTCTCCAAGACCGATCATTGCAACTCCGCCTTTTTCCATAACTGTTCTGACGTCAGCAAAATCAAGGTTTACTAGCGCTGGTTTTGTTATTAGTTCAGTTATCCCCTTAACAGCCCTCATTAGAATTTCATCAGCTACCTTGAATGCCAGTTGTAAGGGATAGTTAGGAACCACTTCAAGAAGTCTATCGTTTGGAATGACTATAACTGTATCCGAAACTTCTCTAAGCCTTTCTAATCCTGCTTCGGCATTAGCCCTTCTAACTGATCCCTCAGCAGAAAACGGGAATGTTACGACCGCTATTGTTAAAGCTCCAGCTTCCTGAGCAGCCTCCGCAACAACGGGCGCAGCACCGGTACCTGTACCTCCCCCTAAGCCGCAAGTTATAAAGACCATATCTGAGCCTTCAACAAGTTTTTTTATCTCTTCTTCACTCTCTCTTGCAGCTTCTTCGCCAACTTGAGGTAAGCTACCAGCACCTAGGCCGCGAGTCCTCCTCCTTCCAATAAGAACTCTTCTATGAGCTTTAGTATAGTATAGATGCTGCGCATCGGTGTTCATAGCTATAAGCTCAGCACCCTCTACTCCTTCCTCATAGATACGTGAAATTGTATTACAACCGCTTCCTCCAACGCCTATGACCTTTATTACTGTTTTAAGCTCACGAAGAACCTGTAAAATTTCGTCTTCAACATTTTCAGCCGCTTTCATGCTTTCTCTTTCTTTTCTCTCCCTCTCAGCTCTTTCAAGAACCTCTTCGACTATGGATTTCATAAAGTATCCCCTCTCTTCTTTTAAAAATCATACTATTTAAACTTTGTTCACTCACCCTCTACCTCTTTCCTTAGCAGCTTTTGTCTCTCCTTTGCCGTGTAACCTGTAAGCTCTTCCAAAAATTTGTTGTACGTTTTTATCGTTTGATAGGCAAGTTCATTATCTACAGGCTTTGATTTTGAAGATACTATAAGTTTTCCGTTTGAAAGCTTTGTTCTAAGCTCTTCCAGAGCTCCAAAGTTTCTTACAACGTAGGAATCTCCATCAACTTCAAAGTTCCCGAAGTACTTTCTTAGCATCTCTTCAAGTCTCTCGTTTGTAGCTTTAAATCCTCTTTTGAACTTGTATTCTCGCATAAGGAAAAAAAGACGGACTGAATAAAAAGTTCACGGGATTATCTCCGTTGTATTTAAATATTTTGGATAGTTGATTTTAAGTTCTTCGATCTCTTCTTTGTACATCATAATAGCATCCACAAGATTTTTTACGGTTGAGCACACAATTTTAAACCCCTCCTCTCCCCAGAGTCTCTCTCTGTTAAAGAAAAGGCATCTAGCTCCGCAGAATTTGAAGTAACTGCATTTTGGGCAAGGGTCAAGAATCTCCACCTCTCTTTTAACTCCGCTGTAAATATCACCCAGGACATTCCATTCAAGATCTGGACATATCGGGCATGCAAAGACTCTTCCGTCGGTTGCTATTACAAAAGATCGTTTTCCCGACGCGCAAGGTGGATAAGAGTAGCCTTTAGTAATCGCGGTAGCAACGCCTAAAAACGGAACTATGTTATGTATTATCCCCTTCCTGATCTCGTCTACCCAAAAATCTACCAGCTTTCGAATACCAGCATTATAAAACTCTACCCACCTTTTGAACTCATCGCTGTACTCGCTCCATACTGCATCAATTTGCCAGTGAACGTGGGTAAATAGATTCAAAGAGAGTATGTGCCTAACATCTTCGAATATATCTGTTTTTTTGCTTGCAGTCATTCTAGCTATGAGCTCTCCGTTAAAGTATCTTCTTGTTCTCCTAACGTTTTCCAAAACTTTTGCATAGTTACCCCTGTAGAATTCATGTGTCTCTTTTCTACCATCGAAGGAGACCAATATTGTCGAGAACCTTTCCAAGTAATCTCTGTCAACTTTATCAAGTAGTAGACCGTTCGTTTGTAAGATGTAATGCTCTGCATGGATTTCATCCATGATATTTTTGATTTTCTCAAGCTCAAGCAGTGGTTCTCCGCCGTAGAAGGCGATTGAAGGGTTTTTATCTTTCATTACAGAGTCTATAAAATACTTTAGATCATCAAGGCTGTATTGAATCCTCTCCGGCATGGCACTCTCATCGAAGCCACCACAGTAAATGCAGTTTGAATTACATCTCGGAGTCACTATTACTATGTAAAGCATGCCTAAAAATGTCTTCCAGGTCAATTAACCTTTTCATAGGTTTCTCTGGTAAGGAGTGAACAGATGAAAGCTATTAAAGCTCCAAGAAAGCACAACTTAAATGCCATGGAGTAGCTTAATGCAGAATAAGATTCACTGTCGAAGCTTTCTATTATGTAACCCATCAACATCTGAAAGATCGCCCCACCTATAAAGGGGAAAACGTTGACGGCACTTGCTGCAGTTCCTGTAATGGAGAGCGGAAAAATCTCTTTTATCATCGTATTGACTATCACAACAACACTACCTGTGAATCCTATTGTAAAGCATAACAAGTACAATACTTCCTTGGAAAGCGAGGCGGTAAAGAAGGCTAAAGGTATCCAAGCTAGCATAAAAATGAATGCAAAAGCAGATAAAGCGATCTTTCTACTTTGAAGTACTCTGTCTGAAAGCAAACCTATAGCTGGGGCTCCGAAAAGTAGACCAATTCCTATTGTAGTTAGTATTTTTCCTGCTCCAACTTCATCGAGTTTGTATACGTCCATAAGGTACGGTCCACCCCAGAGTCCCTGAAAACCCATAAGGGCTCCGTTAAGGAAGAACTGAAAGGATGCAAATATCCAGAAGTATCTGCTTTTTAGGATGATTTTGGCAGTATCTTTGAAATCAAGTTTTTCAGAAATACCCTTTGGGTCACTTTTTGGGAAGTCTTTAATTAAGAAGAAGCACAGAAAAGCTAGAATTATCGTAAAGAGAGCTAAAATCGCAAAAGTTGATCGCCAGCCAAAAATTACGACCATCAGAGCTAAAAAATATCCTGAAGTTACTGCTCCAAGTGCGCCAAAAGTTTTAAAAGTTCCTAATGCTGTGGCGAATTCGTTTTTTTCGAACCATCTCGATATGACTTTTACAGCTGGGATAAAGACTCCAGAAACACCAATTCCAATGAGAGTTCTTGCAATCAAAATTATGTTGAATTCAGTGGCTATAGAGAAGAGGACACATCCAATAAAAGCTACGAGAGTGAATACTGTAACCGTTCTTCTAGCCCCCACTGTATCGGAAAGAAAACCAACTGGAACCTGCATAAAGGCGTAGGGATAAAAGTAAAGAGAGGCCATCAAACTTATAGCCAATGCAGAAACTGCAAATTCGTTCATCAAAGTTTTGGCAACAACTGCTGAAGAAGTTCGATGAAAGTATGCTAGAAAGTACAATAAAGATAGAACCATAAGCATTAGCCAGCGGTATCTGGTTTTTTGGGCGAGATAAGTCATAAGCCTTGAATTTTGATAGAGATATATAATTTTTTTGATCGTAACCTTCGGGCACCCAACGAAAGTTTAATATAACTATCCACAGCTGAACACAAAAAACAAGGAGGTCGAGAAGATGGCAGAGAATGCGGTATTTGTTGGAAACAAGCCGGTAATGAATTATGTATTAGCCGTACTTACGCAGTTCAACAGCGGAGCGAAGGAAGTTTCCGTAAAAGCTCGCGGAAAAGCTATCAGCAGGGCGGTCGATGTTGCAGAGATAGTCAGGAAGCGCTTTTTGCCGGATGTGGATGTGAAGGACATAAAGATATCTACTGAGAAGATAGAGGGCGAGCAGGGAACTGCGAACGTTTCAGCGATTGAAATCCTGCTTGTTAGGAAGTAAATTCCAAATTAAATTTTTTAAATTTCTTTTCCCGACTTTTTTGGGGTGATACTTTGCCTTTACTTTTAGTAATACTCGATGGGATGCCAGATAGGCCGTTGAATGGAAAAACACCGCTGAGTGTAGCAAGGAAGCCAAACATGGATGCTCTAGCAGACTTAGGTATCAACGGTATAATGGATGTAGTAGCTCCGGGGGTTAGGCCGGGGAGTGATACAAGCCACTTGGCACTTCTTGGCTACGATCCTTACAAGTATTACACTGGAAGAGGGCCAATCGAAGCTGCTGGTGTAGGGATAGAGGTTAAGCCAGGAGACGTAGCTTTCAGAGCTAACTTTGCAACTGTTGAGGGAGAGGGAAGCATATTTGAGAAAGTTGTAGTGGATAGAAGAGCCGGAAGAATCCAGGATACGAAGGAACTGATAAAGGCGATAAGGGAAGAAGTTGAACTTCCTATAGATTTTTACATAGAGAGAGGGGGAGGCCACAGAGCTGCCGTAGTTTTTAGAGGAGAAGGTTTGCAGGCTGAAGTTTCAGATGTCGATCCAAAAGTTGTTGGAGCTAAAGTTAAGAAAGCTAACGCTTTAAATAGGGAAGCACAAAAGACAGCTGAAATAGTAAACGAGTTTGTTCAAAAAGTACATGAGGTACTTGACAAGCATCCGATAAATGAAGAAAGACAAAAAGCTGGTTTGCCAAAGGCTAATGCTTTGTTGTTAAGAGGGGCAGGTATAGCACCACAAATTCCAAGTTTTAAAGATAAGTATAAACTGAAACTCTGTGTTATTGCTGCTGCAGCCATCGTTAAAGGTGTTGGAGCCATAGTTGGTGGAAAAACGGTTACGCCAGATGGAGCCACAGGGAATAAGTTCACAGACGTCAATGCAAAAGTAAAATGTGCTTTAAAAGAGTTGAAGCACTCCGATGTAGTTTTGTTGCACTTCAAAGCTACAGACGAACTTGGCCACGATGGAGATTTTGATGGAAAAAGGGAATTCATCGAAAAGGTTGATTCAGCTTTCGAAGAGCTGTTAACTCTTGATGCGTGTATAATTTTAACGTCTGATCATTCCACCCCTGTGAAAACAAGAGAACATACTGCAGATCCAGTGCCCATAGCAGTGGTGCATGAAAACGTTAGAAGAGATGAAGTCACGAAATTCTCAGAATTTGAAGCGTTTAAAGGTGGTTTGTGCAGGATTAAAGGTTTAGATGTCATGAACATAGCTCTAGATCTGCTAGATCTTGCTAAGAAGTTTGGTGCATAGAGTCCAAAAACTTTTTATATTTCAAGCAAAACGATTATTGGATACATGAAGGGGAAGGAAAGGTATAAGGAGTTCTTTGAAGAGATTCGTCCGGTTACAGATGAAGAGCTCGAAGAGCTATTGAATGGCAATCCAAAGAACATAGATAAAAGAAAGAAAAAACGCAGAGACACATCTTAGATTAGCCCTACTAGCTCTTCGAGCGCCTTTTTTTGATCTTTTGCCTTGACTATTCCACTTGCTAAAAGCACTCCATCTGCTCCAAGATCGAGGGCCTTTGCGTAGTCTTCATGTGTGGTTATTCCCGCACCGCACAGAACTTTGACATTCTTACTTACACTTTTCACTGCCTTTACAGAATTTTCAACAACTTCTGGTCTGGCCTTACTTACAGGAATACCTGAGCCTATCAACTCCGGTGGCTCAACAGCTACGAAATTCGGCTCCATGACGGCTGCAGCTTTAGATGCTAGAACGTTGTTTGTACAAACAATTGAAAATAGGTTGTTTTCTTTAAGCTTCGTAACCACAAATTCTATCTCAGCCAAACTCAACCTTCTTTCCGAATGATTTACTAGGCTACCCTTTGCTCCGTATTCTTTTATCATCTCTGCATTTATCCTTCCTGTATAACTTCCAAAATCCACTGCATCGACATGTTGGGCAAAAACATCTATTTTAACACTTTTCGCAATCAAGGGTAGATCTAAATAAGATACAGCCACCGCAATGTACTCTCCACTCCTCTCAGAAACATCTTCTGCAATCTTCGCAAGTTCTAAAGCCTTCCTCCCAAAACTCTCCCTGTATGCTTTGAAGTTGAGGATTATTACACCCATCCCGACACCTAGAAGTCTGTCATGATTCTAAACTGATCCGTGTCTGGTTTCAAGACGCTCATGAACCTCCTTACAGCCCCTTCTATATCTCTCGCTTTCGTTATCGCCCTTCCAACTACAACTATATCTGCTCCTGCTGAAACGACTTCAACGACGTTTTCCGGCCTTATACCTCCCGCTACGCCAACCATAACTTTGAATTTTTTGATCTCTTTCACTAAACTCCATGGTGGAGGGGAGAGCTCATTATCTATCGCTCTGTGCAGTTCAACGACGTCTGGTTTTACGTTGGATGACATTACTTTTTGAAGTGTTGAGATGGGATCTTCGACGTTCATCATATCTATGTAGCTCATGATACCTGTCTTCTCAGCCTCTTTTATTCCCTTAACTATTGTAGAAATCGGAGCCAAACCTGAGATTACCACAGCATTTGCCGTTGCATCGGCAGCCATTCGCGCTTCGAGGTTGCCCACATCAAGAGTTTTCAAATCTAAGACGTAGAATGCATCAGGCTTCACTTCTCTAAGTTTAAGGATCACTTCACTTCCATATCTCTTTACCAGCGGTGTTCCGACTTCAAAGATTATGTGGTCGCTTTCAGGTATTTGGGATAGTAGGTTTAGTACTTCCTCCAAGTTAGGGATATCTATCGCTATCTGCAGGTAAGGCGGATCCCAGAGTTTTGTTAGCTTCCTACCGACGAGTGGATGGAAGCTCTTATCTTTTTCTTTCAGCATTGTATCAACGTCCGGGAAATTGGTCATAGCTCTTCTTAAGGCAAGTTTTGTGGCACCGTAGTTGTAGTAGTATATTTTATGTTTGTTCTTAGCGTTTGGGTGGATAAAAACACTTGCAATTATCAAATAATCTTCAGCCTTATCTTTCGGTATGATTCCTTCTTCTACAGCGTCTGCTACAGCCTTAGCAACAGCTGCTTGAGCTGCCCCAAAAACAAGTTCTGCTTGTTCCATGTTTTTTATTGTAACCTTAGGTACGATAACAACAGGAGGTTTTGTAATCAGGTTTGGTCTTAGTACGGCTAAAAGTGGGGTATGGCCTGCAGAAAGATTTGAAAGAGCGCCTGCAAATGCCTGTGCAACCGGAGAATCTTTAGTGCCGATTAGAAGATCCACATGAGCTACCTCATATCCTTCTCCAATCAACGCCTCACCGACCCTGAATTCCATGTAGATGTTGAGACCCTCATTAAATAAATATGTTCCGCCAAAAAAGGATCGACATCCTCTTCCTTGCAAAGATTTATCTTTCCGACTACAATCTAGCCTCGTGGTCAAGATACTCGATACGACACTTAGAGATGGAGAGCAAACTCCGGGGGTTTCACTTACTGTGGAGCAGAAAGTGATGATCGCAGACGCACTTGACGCTTTGGGGGTGGATATCATAGAAGCCGGAACAGCAGTAACTTCAAAGGGAGATTTCGAGGCTATTAAGGAGATCTCATCGAGAAACCTAAATGCTGAGATATGCAGTTTTGCAAGGATCGTCAAGTCTGATATCGATGCTGCAGCCGATGCTGGAGCAGATTCGGTATTTATGGTAGCACCTTCTTCAGATATACACATAAGGGCAAAGTTTCCTGGAAAAAGTTACGAGTACGTTGTAGAAAAAAGTGTTGAAGCGATTGAATATGCAAAAGAGAGAGGTTTGATTGTAGAATTCGGTGCTGAAGATGCTTCGAGAGCAGATCTAGACTTTGTAATCAAACTTTTTGATGCAGCCGTTAGTGCTAAAGCCGATCGTTTAACTTTTGCAGACACAGTAGGGGTCATGACTCCTGAACGGGTTGAAGAAGTAGTTAAAAAACTGAAAGAGAGGTTTAGCGTACCTTTAGCAATCCATTGTCATGACGATTTTGGATTAGCTACGGCGAATACTGTTTTTGCTGTTAAGGCGGGAGTTGATGAGTTTCACGCTACAATTAATGGAATAGGAGAAAGGGCTGGAAATGCAGCGCTTGAAGAGGTTGTAATGGCTATAGAATTTCTTTACGGAATAAAGACGAAGATCAAGAAAGAGAAAATATACGATACATCGCAGCTTGTTGAGAGGTTAACGAGAGTAACTGTACCGCCGAACAAACCAATCGTTGGAGAGAATGCATTTGCACATGAGAGTGGCATACACACTTCGGCAATCCTCAAAGATTCGAAGACTTACGAACCCATATCCCCGGAGACCATTGGAAGAAGAAGAGTACTGGTTCTTGGAAAGCATGCAGGAAAAGCAAGTGTCGAAGCGATAATGAAGGAACTTGGCTACAAAGCAACTCCAGAACAGATGAAGGAGATACTAGATAGGATAAAGGAACTTGGGGATAAGGGAAAAAGAGTGACAGATGCAGACGTCAGAACAATAGTGGAGACAGTTTTGCAGATCCAGAGAGAGAAAAAGGTAAAACTTGAGGATTTGGCAATATTCAGCGGAATGAAATCCATGCCTATGGCCAGCGTTAAACTAAAAATAAATGGAGAAGAGAAAATTGAAGCAGCCGTCGGACTTGGTCCAGTGGATGCGGCAATTAATGCCATTAGGAAAGCTATAAAAGATTTTGCTGATATCAAACTTGTAAGCTACCACGTAGATGCGATAACTGGTGGAACTGATGCACTAGTTGACGTCGTTGTTCAGCTTAAGAGGGGAAATAAGACTGTAACCGCAAGAGGAGCCAGAACAGACATAGTAATGGCTTCGGTCGAAGCTTTTGTAGAAGGTTTGAATATGCTCCTCTAACTTTTTAAATCCCGAACGAACATATTTTATGATCTTTGACGATATAGGTAGTTTTCCCTTGCCAAAGGGAATCGGCAGAGAATGGGTTAAGAAGAACCTTGAAAGTAGGGAGTACGAGGAAATTGTGAAAAGAGCTTTTCTTATGAAAGCCAAATTCGTTGAGTTGCCGAACTATCCACAATTCAGGGATATGGTTGAAATGTTTCTCGAATCGATAAAAGATCCTGATAAGCAGGATGATGCTTATCTGGTTGCAAAGAAGTTTGCAAAAATTCCAGAGCTTGAGTATATAGAAAAGATGAAGGTTGAAAGCGTTAGAGTTTGTATTACTGGGCCCTTTGAGTTGTACTACAGAGAATTCGGCGGAAAGATATACGAAGATGTTCTGCTGAACTTTGCCGAGTCTGTAAAGAGATTTGCAGAGAATGCTGCAAGGTACGAGAATGTAAAATGCATCAGCATCGATGAGCCAAGTTTAGGGCTGAATCCAGAATTGCAACCAGATAAAGAGCTGATAGAAAAAGCTTACGATTACAATCTGCGTTGTGATGTCCAGATCCACCTCCACGATCCGCTCTTTTATGAAAAGTTGCTTGAAAGTAAGATAGATGTTATCGGGATAGAGTCTGCAAAGACACCGAAAAATCTTGAGTTCATAGATGCTATGGAGCTAGAATCCTCCGTAAAAAAACTAAGAATTGGCATTTCGAGGAGTGATATAGATGGAATTATTGCAGAATTTAATGCGATGTACGGTGTAAACGCTTGGAACAGCGAGGATCTTATGTTGATGGCCGTAGACGAAATTGAAAATCCTGAAAAAATTTTAAATAGAATTAAAAGGGCTTACGACATGTTTGGAGAGCTAATAGCTTACGTTGGTCCAGATTGCGGGCTTTTTTCAGCCCCATCGCAACAGGTTGCTCTAAGGTTGCTTGAGAACACAAAAAAAGCGATCGAGAGGTTTAAAGAATGGACTATCTAAGCTTCTTTTTAAAGTGCTTTACGACCTTCTTCGTCATTGTTGATCCGCCAGGTAACTTGCCAATCTTTATTGGCCTCACGGAGAGATTCAGTAAAAAAGTTAGGGACAAGATCTCTATAAAAACAACCTTGATTGCCCTTTTTTTACTGTTAATTTTGACGGTTAGTGGTGGAGCTATTTTAGATTTCTTCCACGTTTCCATAGATGGGCTCAGAATAGCAGGGGGGGTACTACTTTTTATAATCTCTATAGACATCCTCTTTGGTGGGACAAGAAAAGAAGTTTACAGAAGAAAAGCAGAAGAAAATTTAGAAGCCGACTCTATTGCAGTTTTTCCACTTGCATTACCCCTTTACACTGGCCCGGGAGCTATAACGGCAGGAATAGTTATGTTTTCTCAAGCTAACGATATTTTGTCGAAGATAATCGTGCTTGTAGCTGCTGTGGTAGTTTACATTCTTGTAAGACTCAGTCATGTTTACAGCGAGCCAATAATAAAACTTCTTGGAAAAAGCGGTTCGGATATAATAGCAAGGGTTCTTGCAATCTTCCTTGCTGCCTTAGCTGTGGAATTCGTTTTCCAAGGGCTAAGTGGAAAAATAGAGGAGTTGTTATTTTGTTGAGTATGGATGAATCTTCACTTTATATTCGCAGGATTTTTTAACTGCCTCAATGTTAACCTGCCCTAATTCTGCGCTCCCCTTCTCCTTAATTGTATCTGCAATCTTCTTTGCAAATTCGCTTCTTACAATTACTGTTGAGAAACCATCTGGACTGCCAGAACTTCCGAAGCTTATGTCGCTATCTACAGCGCTAAAATCCTGGCAAACCTTACAACCACTTGGCACGATTTCATCCAGTTCTTTGACTGAGAAGCTTACAACCTCGCCACTCTTTAGATTTACAATGAACTTACCTTTCGATATGTTCGTCTTCAAAGCATTCCTAATGTCTACCTTCTTCTTTTCGAGTAGGAATTTGCTTAGATCGTGATAGTAGAAGTTCTCAGTACAGAATATACCTATAGCTAACTTTACTCTTTCGAACTTCTTGAAGTTTTCCTGCATTTTTCTTAGAGCCGTGATCATGCAAGGTGTGCCAACGAAAGCTATTGAGTTGTATCTGAGCACAGCTTCTTTCACAGCAGGCATAACATCTGCAAAGCTGTACTTGGAACCGCTCAATTTTTCGTTTTTCAACTGTTCAGCACTCGTTACAGTTACAACCTTAGTATTCCAGTTGTCATCTCTCGAAACAAGAACTGCAGCATCTATTGCACCGATCTCAAATGCTGTAGCTATGAATTCTGTAACCATCGCTCCATCTTGGCCACTGAACCTCTTCGATCTTCCAGCAAAAGCTTCAATGTAGTTGCCAATACCGCTTTTTGGTTTGTAATCCCACCTTGGGCATACCCTTACGCAAGCTCCGCAATCTACACAATCTTTAATGTATTCTGGAAAGCTTATAGGTTTATCTCCTGCGGTAATACCATTTACAGGACAAATTGAAGCGCATGCAGTGCAATGGCTGCAGATACCCTTCGATATTACTTCAGCTTCTAGGTTTCCGAAGAATTTTGCCTTATGCTTCTTTTCCGGTACAAAAATCTTCCACTCAAGCATCCTCCCATCCTCCTTTATACTTAAGATCTTCATAGGACAGACTTCCGCGCATATCTCGCAGAATATACACTTCTCGGCGTATACTTTCATAATATTAGGCTCTAAAAAAACTAAAGCCGTTTCGGGACAAATGTTTACACACAGTCTGCATCCCAGACAGCTTCCAGGCTCTACGCATCCAGAGCTCACTTTACCACCTCCAAACGCAACACGTTCATTGGGCATACTCTTACGCACAATCCGCATCCAAGGCATTTATCGATTACTATTTTTATTTTGTTTTCATCCCTTTCGAAAACCAGGGCTTCACGAGCTTCATGAGGACATACTTGGATGCACAATTTGCATCCAATACAGCTCTCTGGATCAATGCATACAACCTTCTTAGCCTTTACAGCTGGTAAGATAGCAGGCAAGGATAAGTCCTCTCTAATTTTTTCTCTTTTGAGTTTTAGAACACCTTTTTCTATTTCGTACTCAACTGTGATTTCATCCTCTCTATAGATCTCTGGCAGAGAGGTCATTTGATTCGCCTTTACGAACATTTCATCCATGTTTTTGAATGCAACATCGTGAACTTTGCTCGAACTCAAAGCTCCTGTTGGACAACTATCTACACAAAAATGGCAAAATATGCATTTCGAATAATCAATGCCAGGGTAGGCTCTTTTATAACTACTCATTTGTATGGCATTTGCTGGACAAATTTGAGCACATCTGAAGCAGCTTATGCATCTTTCTGGGTTAAAAACGATAAAACCCCTAAAAGTATCTGGATACTTTCTCCTCTCCCTAGGATATTCTATTGTGATTCTTAGAGGTTTCAAAGCCTGTATAAAAGCTTCTGCAATAGCAATTGTATGTCTTTTCAGACTCTCAGTCCTCTTTACTTCAACCTTTGCAAGCTTCACATCAACCACCCCATCATGATACCAAAGATCAACGAAGCGACTGCAAGTCCAAAGAGGTTACTCCAACCAAATCTTATCGCCTGATCTAGCCTGTATCGTGCATAGACAGCCCTGACTATTACTAATATAGAAATGACTACGACAGCTTTTATGTAAAGTACGAGGGGTGCCACGAGGTCGCCAAGAAGTGGTATCTCTATTCCACTCCATCCGCCAAGGAAGAGGATTACGAACAGCAGGCTCATAAGGTAAAGCTTCTCGTAAGCCAAAACCATCACTAAGTCAAATAAAATTCCGCTGTATTCTACAAATGGTCCAAATGCTATCTCTTGGTCCGCTTCTGGAATTTCGAAGGGTAGACGAGATGTAGCCATAAGCATGACAATTAAGTAGGCGATGAAAGCCAAGGGGTTAAGTAGAATGCCGGGGATTGTTTGCTTTTCCACAGCTACGTAAAGATCCCCACTGCCATATACATAAACCATTGAAATCGCTGCCAAAACGAAGGGTATTTCGTAGGCGAAATACATAAACGCTTCTCTCATACTTCCAATGAACGCAAACCTGCTGTTTGAAGCCCACCCAATTGCGATAACGAATATCGGTATCAGTGATATAAAAGCTACTGCCAGAGGTAATGCATATGGAGTCCTAATACCAACCACGGCTCCTGCAGGTATGAAGGCTAGGGGTAGTAAAATTGGTATGAAGGAAAGTATTGGAAGTTGAACAAAGTAGGGTGTGTGAGCTTCTCTATGAACAATCACTTCCTGGAAGAAGTATCGAATTCCATCTGCTAATGCCTGGATTGCCCCTCTTAAAGGTCTTGCAACTTCTATTGGCCCAACCCTCCACTGAACGCGAGCGGCAAGCTTTCTCTCGAAGTAGACTATCCAGAGTAGGTAAAGCATGAGTCCTGTTAGGCCAGGTAAGATTACAACGCCGAAGAACGGTCTCCAAAGGACGAGTGCCACTATGAGATTTATAACAGGTATACCCATAAGGAAATCGATCAGCGGCTTTAGCAGTGGTATATCCATCATGTTCGAGTTGAATACGTTGAAAAGGAAGTTAACAACTCCGAAGATATCGATCCCAATTACGTCCATAATCACACCTCACCTGTCGGCTTCTGGGGGGAAATAACCAAAACTACCGTATATCGCTTGCAAGTCGGCAAGTCTTCCACCTTTCAGTGATTCCATAAACCCTCTAAGATACAGCCATCCGGGAGTCACTATTCGCAGTCTGTACGGTAAGTTCGACTCTCCGTCGCTTACAAGCGTGTATATCAGACTACCTCTTGCAGCTTCTGTGAGGGTAGTATATTCTCCCTTTGGTAAAACAACATCTGCTAACTTATCAAACAGCTCTCCACGAATTTCTTTGCCGTTTTCGCTTATCTGTTCACTTATAACTCTACCCCCTGGCATATCTTTAATACACTGCCTTATAATCTTCAGACTCTGCGAAACTTCGTTTACTCTAACGAGGAACCTGTAGTAGGAGTCGCATTCATCAGCTACAACGATATCCCAATCTAGCTGATCGTATGCTTCGTAAGGTTCAACTTTTCTCACGTCGTACTCAACACCGCTCGCTCTTAAGAAGGGACCAACCAAGCCGTACTTGATCGCATCTTCCTTGCTTAAAATTCCAACATTTCTAAGCCTGGCGAAGACTGTTGGATTGTGGATGAAGATCCTTTCAAAAGGTTTGAGTCTTTTTTCTATTTCGAAGGTTGTATCATAAACGAACTTCAAAACGTTTTCGGGAATATCCTTCCTTACTCCTCCAGGGATTATAAAGGATGTTGTTACTCTTGCTCCCGTCATTCTGACAAAGGCTTCGCATATCAATTCTCTTATGGCGAATGGATACATAAATCCTGTACTATGCCCCAAGAAGATGGCGAGAATTGCTGCATCGTAAAGATGAGTTCCAATTCTTCCTAGTTCGGCAAGAATAGTTCTTAGGTATTTCGCCCTCTCTGGAACTTCAATTTCCAATGCCTCCTCTATTGCTCTCACGTAGCCCAAGTTGTAGTTTGGAGCATCCATTATCGCCGGTCTCTCAACTAAGGGAATATTTTGGATATATGTTCTATTTTCTGCAAGCTTTTCCATACCTCTATGAACATAGCCGGGGTCTGGAATAACTTCTTTAATTATATCTCCATGCAGTCTTACTATCAAACGCATGTGTCCGCTCCCTGGATGTTGCGGACCTACCAAAACTAGAAAGTCTTCGCTTCTGTATATCTCTTCAACATATTTAGATGGAATGGGGATGAAAAGTGATTCAAGTTCTGACCAAGGCTCTAAATGAACTTGGATCTCATATTCGTCGTAATAGTCTGTTTTACCCATAAACATCACCTCAAGTAAACTTCCTCCTCAAGCTTGAAGTCTTTCCTTAGCGGAAACTCTGGAGAGTCTGGAGCCAACAAAAACCTGCTGCCCATATGTGGGTTTCCTTCGAAAAACACTCCGAAGAATTCGTGCATCTCTCTCTCCATATAGTCTGCGCTTGGAAATA
Organism: uncultured archaeon; assembly: GCA_964478605.1. GTDB lineage: Archaea > Halobacteriota > Archaeoglobi > Archaeoglobales > Archaeoglobaceae > WYZ-LMO2. The sequence goes on from CAYZIW010000002.1 coordinate 68,581, forward strand.
TATCTGATAGACTTTTTAACTTCGGGTCCTCTCTTGAAATTGAAGTGTGGAGGTTCAAAATAATTGGCATCAGGTCTTTTGTAGAATAACTTCCAAGGTGGTATTCAACGATGAATTTTTGTTCGTTGATAACGTCAATAACGTTTACATTTTTAACATGGTCAAATCCCAAACTTTTGAGTGAGGCAGCAACTTCTTTCATTTTTTCCTTCTCGACGTTCACAGCAATTCTGTTTTTACGGATTGCAGTCACCTTTGCATCTTTTATTTTGTCTTCTATCTTTTTTGCAATCTCTTTGGTTCTTTCATCTATCTTTCTTGGAACATCGACTACTATCGTGGCAGTTTTTGAAACTTTTTTGGGTTTTGGAACGATTTTTATTGGTTTGCCTATTCCGAGATCTGTTTCGGTAAATTTTACCGAAGTCTTAGCTTCTCCACTCTTTATTTTATCCTGCAGCTGTCTTATTCCTCTAAGCAGAGCTTCTGGAGTTGGTGGGCAACCGGGGATGTAAAAGTCTACAGGCACGACGTCTGATGGTTTTACAAGGTTGTATCCATTCCAAAATAGACCACCTTTTAGACCACAAGCACCCATCACAATTACAAACTTTGGATCCGGCATCTGCTCCCAAGTTACTCTTAAAATTTTCGCCATCTTTCTTGTGATTGCACCTTCAACGATTATCAAATTTGTTTGTCTGGCAATGCCATAGTTTAGTGCTCCTATCCTCTCTCCATCGTAGCCTGCGGCAAATGTATGTGCTAGCTCAACGCCACAGCAAGCAGTAACTAAATGAACAGGCCATAAGCTCCAGTAGGTACCCCACTTTTTTATCGGGGCTAATTTTCCCGAATGAAGAAATTTTACAAATCTGTCTTCCATCTCTCTCACCTCAACTTCGCAATTTCGACTGCATATCTGTAGCCAACATATATCGTTGGGATAAACATGATCAGGGCAATCAGTGTTAGAGCATAAACATCAATACTCGGAAATGCTGCAAACAGTAGTATTAACACAGTAACTGGTTCTAGAGACATAAAAAGAAGCATGAAACCTATATACTGCATCGGATCCTTTGACTTTTGCCAGCCAATTGGCACATTTCCAGCTTCAAAGCGTGCTATCTTTACATCGGTAATCGTGTACTTAGGAAATATCTTTGCCAATATTAATACAGCTACGTCAGTCAACAAAGCTACTGCAACTATTACAGCGATCACCAACGTGCTCTCGACAAATCCTATATCCATATCACCACCTCAGCTGCATAACACTCTCAACAATCCAGGTTGGAGGAATCAGAGTTATTAGCATTAAAAAGCTTGCAACTAAGACAACGTAGTTTGTGATACTTGGCTTCCAGCCTTTTCCTGTCATTCTCGCAAGTCTTACGTAGTAGGGTACTGATATTGCTGAATTCAAAACTAGCACGATTGCAAGCCATAGGTAGTTTGAGAAGACGAGAGAGTAAATTATTAGGAACTTGCTCCAGAAGCCCATAAGGGGTGGAATACCTATGAAGGATGCGCTTAAAAGCCAAGAGCATGCTGATGATGTCCCCTCTTTTATCGAATTGAAAAATCCTATTTTTCCAAAGGCGTTTACAAATAGCTGTAAGATTCCACCGGCTATTGCGAAATAGACATACTCTCCTGCATTTATTGCAGCAAAGGTTGCCAAAACGTAACCCATGTTCGCTACTGTTGAGTAACCCAAAGTTCTTGCAGGGTCCTTTGTTGTCAGAGCACCGATATTGCCAACGAACATTGAGAGAGCGGCAATAACTGCAATCAGAAGGAGAAGTTGCTGTGTTTCTGGAACTGCAGTGGCTGAGATTACTTTATATGCAACAAGAAACGGAACGAATTTTGCTAAGGAAGCTATTATTGATACTGGCACTGGATCAGCGGTTGAAAAAACGTCTGGGACCCATTCGTGAGCAGGAGCGATGCCAACTTCGATAGCCAGTCCTGTTATTAAGGAGAGCATTGCGAGAGAATAGATTAGTGAAGATCTATGTTCGAAGTTGTAGTAAAGAAGTGCTGCACCCAGTATGAAGAGCACTGTACCAAATATCATAAAAGTTATATATTTTACTCCTATATCTATATTCATCCTCTCTCCGATCATGATGAGCATGTAAGTTGGTGCAGATGCTGCAACGAAGAGTGCTAAAAGCATAGCCGGATCGCTGGTATAGAAGATGAGGAGTGTTGCAAGTAGCATAAAGCTCACAAGCGCATAATCTACACCTTTCAGCTGGCTGCTTTTCAAAGCAAGCAATGACAAAACGTTCAGAAACGCTACTAGAAATATCAGCGTTGGTAACATCTTGAAGTAGCTTAAGCTTGCTACCACTAATACTGCTAGGCTTAAGATCATCGAAATTCTTGTGTTCCAGTAACTAAAGGCTGCAGCGATTGCAAGAGTAACAAGAGAGACTAGAAATATTATCTGATCCGCCACTTCTACCACCCCACGGCTGTTGATGCAACTAAAACTACCAGTATGAACCCTATCACTATCTTCAGGTACCTTTCAATTCTTCCATCTTGGATCACCCTTAAGCTGTATGAGACGATCTCAAAGAACTTCGGAAAAGCAGAATGGCAAATGTAATCTATAAATCTGTTTCCGTAGTCAACGATTGTTGCCATGATCCACCCAATTTTTGGAACAAGGTAGTCGTTCAGGAAAGGTAGGTACATCCTGTCGCTTAAAAACGTTCCAATTTCTGAAAATGTTTTTATTGAAGGATTTCTGAGGGCAAAAAGGTACGTCACTAATACGAGCAAACCCACTGCAAATGATGAAGTCATCAAGCCTTCATGTAGAAATTCAGCAAATGGTTCTTCGTGAATGGTAGTGTAGAAATAGAGAAGAACTAGCAGCATCGAGACCATCAATGCATAGGCAGAACCCATCACTCTACCTCCATGCGCATGCACTTCAACCTCTTTTCCCTTCAGGAAGTTCAAAGCTAGGAATTTGGCTAAAAACGCTGAGTATACTGCAGATGTTAACACAAGCAGGATCAAGGGAACAATTCCGAAATGTTCATCTAAGGAGTGCATAACGCCATCCATCGCTGATTTAACCCAGTAGGCTGTTAGGGGTGGAATTCCTGATAGGCAGAGCGTTGCAACGATCGTTGCAATAAAAGCGATTTTGAGCTTTTTAGCAAGTTCCAAGTTTCCACAGCAGAATCTGTCGTGTGTTTCGTGTATTAAATGCCCCGCTACAAGAAACAGGGTAGCTTTTGCAAAGGCATGCGTTACTAGATACCAGAAACCGACGAGAATTGCAATCTTCCCAACCCAATAACTCGCTGCCGTGGATGCGAACATTAAACCCAAACTAGACATCGTTGATGCAGCAAGTAGAACTTTCCTTTCTAGACAACCTGTTGCTACTAAAGCTCCGTAAAAAGCTGAAATCAGCCCAAGGAACAAAACAACTGCATAAATCACTTCATAGCCCTCTCCAACATGCCAAGGTTCTATATACCAGCTGAGACGCATAAATAGGTAAGTACCTGCCGCAACCATTGTTGCTGAATGAAGTAATGCACTGACAGTTGTTGGACCAGTCATTGCAGTCATCAACCATTCGCTGAAGGGAAGTTGAGCTGACTTTGTAAAAGGTCCCATCATGAATGCAATCATCAGTATAGCTATGCCTGCAAATCCGATCTTGTGTTCAAGCGCAACCCAATCGATTTCGCTTATGTTTAAACTACCCGCTAAAACCATGAAGGCTCCAACAGCGAAGAACATCGGGATATCTCCAATTCTTATAGTAGATATTGCTCTCCAAGCTCCACTGCTCGGCGACCAGAACATGTTTAACTTCCATACTTTCCTATCTATAACTCCAACATAGCTTAGATGGTCATCATCTCTGAACCAGTGGCCTATAAGTCCCCAAGAAGCGATTCCTAAGCCCTCCCATCCGATCAAAAGCATCAGCATGTTGTCGCTATATACGGTTAGAAGCATTGAAGCTGTGAAAAGGTTGAAGAAGAACCAGTACCATCCTAACCTATAATCGTGCTTCATGTATTCTAAACCGTAAATGCCGATTAAGAAAGCGATGAAAGCTGTAAGAGTTCCCATTATCTTGCTTAGATAGTCGAAGATGAAGACGAAGCTTATGCCTGCCGAAGGTAGCCATGGTATTACATACTTCACTGGTTCAGCTTCTATTGCAAGCTCTCCAACGTTCAGCAGGATGTATATTGCTGCAACGAGAGATAAAAACAATCCAAAGACGCTCAAATATGCTAGCTTATCTGCCCATGGAGGTCTTTTTTCAAGTCCCCAAGCTAAAGCTATCGGTATGCTGGTTATTATTGGGGAAAGAAATAAAATTGCTAACACTTCCATCATGGTATCACACCTCCTAAAACGTAGTTAATCCCATCTACAAGCGCTGTAGATAATGGGGGAAAGAGGAAAGCAACACTAAAGAATGCTATGAAGTACAGCGGTACATCAAGTAGCCTATTTATTTTCGGTCTTTCAAGTTTTGCAGGCTTTCCGTAGTATATCACTTTCATCGTATAGAAACTGTAAAGTCCCGAGAGTATAAAAACGAGAGATATTGCAGCTATTACTGCTAAGTTCAGTTTGTACAATTCTGCCACGCCTACGAGGATGAAAAATTCTCCCAGCATGCCTATCGTAAGTATTCCGCTGAGCGTCGCAAAGCCAAGAAGGGCGGCGTTTGAAATTGTGGGTATATACTCATGTAACCCTCCCATTTTGCGTATATCTCTCAGTCCGTAGGTAGCTATTAACGCTCCAGCAGTCATGAAGAGTATTGATTTACCGAATGCATGGCTCATGTATTGAATTACAAGTCCCAAAAGACCTGCACTTCCAACGCAGAGGGCTATCAAAACGTAACCCATCTGTGAAACTGTTGAATATGCAAGCAACCTCTTGTAGTCCTTCTGCTTAAAGACTGATAGTCCAGCATAGATACTTGTGAATATACCGAAAGCAAGTATTAGGTCTCTGTAAGTTATGACAAAGGAGGGATCTATAGTATAAACTCTAAAAAGAACGTAGCCTGCAAGACCGACGGTTAATGGGCTTAGCAATGCGCTGACTGGTGTAGGAGCTTCGGCATGGGCCCACGGTAGCCATATATGCGCTCCAAATCCGGGAAGCTTTACTAACATCCCCAGAAAGATCAAAAGCCAAGCTAAAAAGCTTATTTTTGATATGTTATTAATAGCCAAAGTCTGGGACTCGAATGCAACTATTAGGAAACCAAGAAGTGCAAGAACTCCTGCTATGTGTGTCCAAACAAAGTAAAGTATCCCTACCCACTGTCTGTTACCATAGCCGTAGTAGTATATAAGAAGGAAGCTCGCTATCAGCGAAAGTTCAAGGAATATGTAAAGCAGCAAGAAGTTACCAGAATACACCAAGAGAAGCATTGAGGCAGCATAAACGTTGTAAAGGAACCAGTATTTCTTGAACTCTCTTTCAACGTTTGTAATCTCTTTACTGTGCATCATCTCTTCAAAACGATGCTTCATGTATGGTAAGGAATAAATTGCAACCATTGCAGAAACCAAACAGATTGTAAAACCGAACGCATTGCTTACGGGGTCGATGAGTAAATAGAACTCACCTATTGGAGCTCCGAAGTTTTCAATGAATACCTCATAGCTTGCAAGCGTTAAAATTTTGAGGAGAGAAATGAACATCGGGATCAAAAAAGAAATTGCTGAAACTATGGCTGCCCGTTTGGCATCCAACAAAGGAAGAAAGATCGCAAATACAAGCGGAATAATTATTACATATTCAATCAAAGGGAATCACCTCCAACCGAAATAGTATCTACATCTGTTCTCCTCTTCTGCTTTCCGATTAACATTATAGAAGTAATCAATATGAGCAGTTCACTGCAGCTTACGAACAACGTTAATATCACGAATATAAATGCCATCGTTGGATCGACTGAAAAAAGTGGTAGAATCGCTACGAGAACTCCCGCAAACATGAGTTCAAGGCTTATAAGCAATCTGACAAGATTTTTCGCTGATATAGCTTCTACGTATGCTATGAATATAATCGCAAGGGAAGTTAGAATAATCGCTGAGATGTTCATAACTCCACCCTCCTCACAAGTTTTATTGCTGAGAGGACTATGAGAATCATAAGGGTAAAGAGGACGACCAAAACCAAGAAGTATTCAGTTGGGACTGTTGCAAACTCTTTCGCAAAATCGCCGGAGATTTTTAGCTCTGTGGTAATGGAGTAGTAGGCAGAAGCGACGATTATAAAAACTACCGCTGCAAATGCTGCCCATACTTTGTTTGGCTCTCTTGGTAATCTAGTCTCATACGTAGCTGCTACCACTATTGTTACTGCTCCAACAACTCCAACGAAGATTAGCGTTAGCAACACCACAACCTGCTGTATGTTGTAGGCAGCATACATCGATGAAACGAAGATCATTGTTAGACAAAGGTAGAGTGCTGCATAGAAGTTGTCTCTAGTAAATAGGACACCTGTGGCACCAAGGATCGCAAGTATACCTGCCAGTAGTACAAGTACATCTCCACTCATGTCTTCCGACTAATGAGTAATTATTGATAAGCTTTACTGCCAAGTTTTTTAATGTTGAAAGATAGTTTTCTTCAATAATGACAAATATCTAGAGCTTGAACTTCTTTCCAAACTTTTCCACAAACTCGTAACAATCTCGGTAAGGTTCATTGAAGTCAACGAACAATGCAGCAAACTCTTGCAATCCGTAAGGTTTTGCGCATGAACCAACGGTTACGACCATTCCGTTTTGTTCAACTTTGAGCACCTTGTATGGTTCATGAGACCTCACAATAAATCTACAACCAACCTCATCTAAAAATATCTTCGTAGCTTTTTTACCAAAAAAGAAGAAGACACCCCTGTTATGATTCTCTCCACATCTATCTCTTTCCCATGGATCGTTCCACATCATCTCCAGCATTATACTTCTGTCTAGCCTCTTCAGCTCGGAAAATTTTACCCCTTCTTCATCTATTCTGCATCCTTTAGTTGGAACTCCGCCGTGAACTAGAAATATGTCGTTTGCAATTGCAAAAACTGGCAACTTTTCCCAGAGTTCTTGTAGTTTTTTATAAACTTCATCACTACCAAAGATCTTTTTCAGCATGTAGGGTAGCTCGTGCGGGTAAACGTTTGTTGTTTCGTGGTTACCCCTAAGCAGAATTGCCTTTTCCTCCAGGTAAAGCTGGAGAACTTTTTCATAAACTTTTACAGGCTCATCGCCCCTATCTGCGTAATCTCCAAGGAAAACGATTTTACCTTTCGACTCTTTGAGTATTTTTTCGAGAGCAGAATAATCAGCATGCGTGTCACCAACTATGGTTATTGAGTTGTTATCTATCTCACAAAAATTCTTCTTTGGAAATGAGGAGATTGCATCATCGATCAGTTCCGGTAGGTCCATGTATCCACTAAACTTTTGAATTAAAAAAATTAGCGTTATTCGATATGCTTCTTAACAGTCTCGATGAGCTTTAACTTGGTTATTGGTTTACTTACAACTTCTAAAGCTCCAGCTTTAATCATGTTCTCTCCTTTTTGTGGTGCAAATGCTGTAATTCCTACGATTTTTGCTTTGGGATCTCTCTTTAAAATCTCTTTTGTAGCTTGAATCCCATCCATATGCGGCATTTCGATGTCCATTAGTACTAGATCTGGCCTGTAAGCAAAGTACTTTTCGATAGCCTCCTTTCCGTTGGAAGCTTTTACAACTTCGTAATTTTTGGAGAGCATCATCGCTAAGATGTCTTGAACAAACTTGTCATCATCCACTATTAGCACCCTTTTTTTCATTGGCAGCGAAGTACTCAAAAGAGATAAAAACGTATCGTTTCTCGGTAAAAAACTTTTTATTAATAAAAAAAATTGTTGCAAAGTTAGATCAAGAAATCTTCAGGTCTGGGGATCTCAAGCTTGAGCCCTTTCCTCTTTCTGACTTCCATCACAAATTCTTCAAGTAAACTTTGAGGAACGGGCTCAAATCCAGCGAACTCTGTACTCCAAAATGCTTTTCCGGAAGTGGCACTTCTAATTGCTCCAGCGAATCCAAAGAGTTCTTTAACCGGTGCCTTTGCAGTGATGATTACAAGATCTCCTTCGGTCTGGATATCATACACCTGTCCTCTCCTTCCCTGTACTTCTCTTGTAACGTTGCCCATCATCGTCTGCGGAGCTGAAATGTATAGCTTCTGGTAGGGTTCAAGGAAGGTAGGATTCGCCTGCAGAATTGCTGCAAATATTGCAGATCTTACCGCAGGTATAACTTGGGCAGGCCCTCTGTGCACAGCATCTTCATGCAACTTGCAGTCGACAAGTTTCACCTTTACCCCCATGCATGGCTCCCTTGCAAGCGGACCAGTTGCCATAGCTTCCCTGAAGCCTTCAAGTATCAGCTCCATGGTTTCGTTTAAATACTGGATCCCTTTCGTAACATCACAGAAAAGGTTCCCTTCGTAGTATTCAACCGCTCCAGCAGCCTCTTCCGAACTTAAGCCTGCAGCCTGTAGCTTCTTTCTTATCACAGTCTTATCCATCTTTTTAAGATCTATCTCTCCTTCTTTGAAGAGTTTAATTACTTCGTCAGGTAGCGGTTCTACAGTTATGTAGAATCTGTTGTGCCTGTTTGGCGATTTCCCTTCAACCACTGGCGATTTGGATGTAACCGTTTCTCTAAACACAACTATCGGTGGAGAGGTTATAACCTCCAATCCATAGTCGCGCCTGATCTTCTCGACCTTAACCTCTAAGTGGAGTTCTCCCATTCCGCTTAGCAGATGTTCTCCTGTCTCCTCGTTCAGCACTACACGAAGCGTTGGATCTTCCTTTGTTATCTTTCTCAGGACTTCTATAAGTTTTGGTAGATCTCTTGGGTTCTTCGCCTCGATAGCCATTGTAACCACTGGTTCGCTGTAATGTCTTATGCTTTCAAATGGTTCAAAGTTCTCCAGATTTGAAGCCGAAGATCCTGAAACTGCATCCTTCAAACCTACAACTGCCGCTATGTTTCCCGCTGTAACCTCCTCAAGTTCAACTCTATGGGGCCCAATGAAAACACCGACGTTCTGGACTCTATTTTTGGCTTTTCTATCTACGATATACAACTCCTGTCCAGCTTTTAGCGTTCCACTGAAAAGTCTACCAACAGCTATTTCTCCAGCTTGAGGATCTACAACTATCTTTGTAACCATCAAGGCTATTGGGCCGTTTGGATCGCAGTTGATCATCGCTTTAGCAATTTCGCTGTTAAGATCCCCTCTCCAGATTATCTTGATCCTCTCCTTCTGAGCCTGAAGCGGGGAGGGAAGGTGCTTTATGACCATGTCGAGAATGATGTTATGAACAGGAACTTTCTTTGAAAGTTCTTTAACATTTCCACTTTTTATATACTCGTAAACTTCTTTAAATCCTATTCCGGTCTTTTTCTGAGCTGGAACACTTACTGCCCATTTTTGCAACGCTGAACCGAAGGCAACACTGCCACTTGCAACGTCTATCTTCCACTCGTTGTATTTGTCTGGTTTTATAGATTTCAGCAACTTGTTAACGTCCGATATAACTTTTATAAGCCTCTCCTGCATCTGCTGCGGAGTCAACTCCAACTCCTTTATCAATCTGTCAACCTTATTAACAAAAAGAACCGGTTTAACACCCTCCTTTAGCGCTTGTCTTAGCACAGTTTCTGTTTGTGGCATTATACCTTCTACAGCGTCAACTACTAAGATAACACCATCTACAGCCCTCATGGCTCTTGTAACATCTCCACCGAAGTCAACGTGGCCAGGTGTGTCAATGAGGTTGATCAAGTACTCCTGCCCTTCGTACTCATGTACCATCGATGCATTTGCTGCATTTATCGTGATGCCTCTCTCCTTTTCCTGCTCATCAAAATCCATGAAGAGCTGCTGTCCGGCCAATTCTTCACTTATAATTCCAGCTCCAGCAAGTAAACTATCGCTAAGTGTAGTTTTTCCATGATCTATGTGGGCTACTATACCTATGTTTCTGATCCTCTCTGGCTGTTTCATCAGTTCTACGATCCTCTCTATTTTCCTTACTCTTGCCATCAACTTCACCTCGCTGATTTAGCAAGTCTCTCAACTTCTTCCTTCTTCGCAACTGCGTAGCTCTTTGGATCATTGTTGGCTGCTGCAATTATCTCATCAGCCAGGCATTCAGCTATGCTTTTTGGAGATTTAAATGCTGCCAATCTTGCACCTTCGGCAATGTTCCTCAAGGCTACATCCACTCTGCGAAGACTAGATGTATCTACGGCTTTTGGTACAGCAATACCACCATATTTAAGTCTTACAACTTCTTCCCTTGGTCCAGCATTAACTATTGCATCCACGAGAACTTGAACAGGATTCTTCTTTGTCTTCTTTTCGATTATCTCAAAAGCCTCTCTAACTATGTTGTAAGCTAAGTGTTTCTTTCCCGTGTTCTTTTCTTTTCTCATCACTTTATTTATCAATCTTTCGACTATGAACACGTTTTGTTTGGCAAATGGCTCATTAGCATGTCTACCATGAGTGTGAAGAACATAAGTAGGCTTTAGGCTGATGTACTTTACTAGTGCAGGATCTTTAATTTCTACCTTTTCGACATCGTACTTCCCAAAAACTAAGAGATCTTCTTTTGTAAATCCGTATTTCATAACTTCACCTCATCTTCTTCTCTTTCCTACCCCTTACGAGCTCTCTTAAGCTGGTGTCGTTTACCATAACGACTTTGTATCTTATTCCTGGTATATCTCCCATTGATCTACCCATTCTTCCTCCGATCTTCTCTACAATAACTTCATCATGCTCATCGATGTAATTTATTGCTCCATCTCCTGGGCAGAAGGCAGTAATCTGTCTGCCATTCTTTATAAGCTGAACCCTAACGGCTTTTCTTATAGCTGAATTCGGTTGCCTCGCTTCAACTCCAATCTTCTCGAGTACAATTCCTCTTGCCATTGGTGCTCCTTCAAGAGGATCTGCCGTCTTTGCTATGCCTAAAGCTCTCCTTACGAACTTTTTGTAGCTCCATCTAAATTTCTTTCTATTCTCAATGAGCTTGCGAGCTGCAAATAAGCCATTTCCCATTTACCTCACCTCATTACTTCACTATTATATCCTCAATACCATGATGTCTTCTTGCTAACTCCTTGGCTTTATTAATGTTTTTGCCACCTTTTCCTATTACTATCCCTTTTAAATCTGGGCTAACGCTTATCTGTGCAACGTTCTTTCCGTCTTTTTCCATTATCTTGACCTTTACACTTATCGGTTTAAAAATGTTGGCTATGAATTCTGCAGGATCGTCTGAATGCTCTATGATCTCAATTTTTTTCCCAATTAATTCCTTTGCTTTTTCTACGTTTATACCTCCCTTGCCTATAGCTACACCCATGTCTCCTTTTCTGACAACAAAGATCACTTTTTCGTCGAAAATGAGGCAGTCTTTGACACTCGCTCCAGTTAGATTTTCAAAAAGAGTAAGATACCTTATACTTTCATCCGAAAGCTTCAATGACATATTAGATCACTCGATCTGTTCAGTCACAACCATTGCAGCTATGCTGTAGGGTTTACCACATAGTGCCCCAAGCTCCATGTTTGTACCTTCGTACGTGTAAACGGGAACATTGTATTTCTTAATTTCAAGAAGTACGTCTTCGGGACAGTTCCTCGCAACTATTACCGCCTTTGCTTCACCTTTCTTTAGCGCTTTAATTGTTCTTTTACTTCCGAAGTAGTACTTACCGCTCTTCAAAACTTTCCTAACGATGCTTTCTACATCCGTCATCTTCTACCCCCCATTTTCAGTACAAGCTCAATATCTCCAGTTCCAAGCTTTATTGGCTGACCAACAATTATGTTCTCCGTAATGCCACGCAAATAATCCATCTCCCCTCTAACCGCTGCATCGAGCAAGTTATTTACGGTCATCTCAAAAGCTGCTCTTGCAAGTACGCTTTGCTTCTCTCCCGCCACACCGTGTCTGCCTATAGATCTTAACTCACCATCGGCGGTCATAACATCTGCAACAAGCATTATATGGCGTGGGTCGACCTCTAAACCCTGCTCTTCCAATGTATTCAACGCCTCCTCTATTATCGCATTTCTCGCAGCCTCGATGCCGAGAACCTCGTATATTTCGTATATGTCGTTTGTCAGAGTTCTCGTGAAATCAACGCCAGGCACCTTCATCACCTTCTTGAGGCTCGATCCTTCGGTGTAGAGAACGTATTCCTCGCCCTCTTTTCTTATTATAACTCTTTTTATCTCTTTTATACCCATAACTACGGTATCTTTGAGCTTTTCAAACGTTGACATCAGCAGCTTGTAGGATGGTTCCGACATCTGTACAATAATGGTGCCATCCTCCTCCAGAATTTCCGTTTTTGCTTGTTTTTCTATCTTCTTTTTTATTGATTCAAGATCTAAACCTTTTCTCTTCATAGCCTCCTCGTCTGGGCGTATAATTATTCGCATGTTTCTGATATCTGCTTCTATATCGGCTATGTCTTTTAGGTACGTTGCCTCTATCTTGTTTGCAATATCTCTTGCTTTCTCTCTGTCATTTGCATACTCCGGCAGCAACCTTATTTTCATCATCGGTGTTGATGGGTTCTTTCTTACATCTAGTATTTCTATCAACCTAGGCAGACCTAGTGTGACGTTTATTTCAGCAACGCCAGCATAGTGGAACGTTCTCATTGTCATCTGAGTACCTGGCTCACCTATGGATTGCGCAGCTACAATCCCTGAAGGTTCGCCAGGTTCAATAAGATTATTTAAATAGGCTCGAAAACAAGCTTCAATAACTTTTTTTAGCTTATTCTCAGGCAAATTGAGTTTTTCAAGCTCAGACTTGATTTCCTCTTTTACAGATTCAGGAAAGGGATATTTGGATAATATTTTATCGAGTTCACTCTCCATACTGTTTCACCTCTTCGATTATCTCTTTAAGGATCCTCTTTACGTCTACGGCTTTTCCTCTATAACTTTTTGCAGGATCTACGCCATCTTCTCCAAATCTATACTGTACAAGAACACCCGAAGTCTGTTCTCTAACAGTACCATCATATTCAACCTTCAAATCTTGTAGTGCGTTGATCATCCTTCTCTGCAGGTATCCGGACTGTGAGGTTCTTACAGCTGTATCAACCAGTCCTTCTCTACCACCGGCAGCATGGAAGAAAAATTCTATTGGTGACAGACCCTTCTTATAGCTACTCCTAACAAATCCTCTAGCTTTGGATCCTAAATCCCCGGGCTTGAAGTGTGGTAGAGTTCTATTCGAGTAGGTGTATCCTCTAACTATCCTCTCTCCTCTAACCGACTGCTGACCTATGCAGGCTGCCATCTGCGTAAGGTTCAACATCGAACCTCTTGCACCACTTACAGCCATTATAACTGCTGGATTTTCATCACCTAAAAACCTTCCTGCAATTTTACCTGCCTGGTCTCTTGCTTTTCCAAGTTCCCTCATTATGTTCATCTCTAGAGTCTCTTCTAGACTTCTCCCGGGCATCGGTTCGAGATTTCCCTCTTTGTATGCTTTTATCAGTTCGTCAACCTTCTTTTCGGCGTTTCGAATGATTTCCTCTATCTGCTCTTCAGCTTCTTTGGGAATCTCGATATCGTCTATTCCAATAGTAAATCCTACGCTTGTGATGACTCTAATAGCCAGCTGAGTCATTCTATCGATGAACTTTTTAGCTTCTTCTTTTCCATATTTTCTTATAATCTCATCGATTATTACACCCTTAAACGCTCCGACAGCTTTTTCATCTATTGTTCCTTTAAGCAGTTGACCATTCTTTATAACAACATATGCATCGTATTCACAATTTTCACCTTTGCAAACTTCGCATCCCTGACATACTTCAGCTTTAAATTCAAGCGTGATCTTAGGCAAAATGTAACTGAATATTTCCTTCCCTGTGTATTCATCTTTAACAGGCACCTCTGAAACATCTAAAGCCCTCAAAAGTTGAATGGTCTCTTCCCTTGAGAACTTCTTGTTTCCCCTTGTAAGCAGATACAGCCCGGAGATGTGATCGTGAATACCACCAATGATGGGCCCACCAAAACGTGGAGATAAAATGTGTTCTTGAACAGCCATCAAGATCTTAGCTTCAGCTTGTGCTTCCAAAGTTTGTGGAACATGAAGGTTCATTTCATCTCCATCGAAGTCTGCGTTGTAGGGAGGACATACAGCTGGGTTCAGTCTGAATGTTTTATATGGTAGAACCCTAACATAGTGAGCCATTATGCTCATTCTATGCAAAGATGGCTGTCTGTTAAACAAAACGATGTCTCCATCCATTAATTGTCTCTCAACTATCCAACCAGGCTCAAGTTTTTCGGCAAGCTCCTCTTTGTTGCTTTCTATAACTCTTATCCTCTTCCCGTCGGGTCTTACGATGTAGTTTGCTTTTGGATGCTCGCTTCTAAGTATGAACTCCCTCGCAACTTCAATATTTCTTGGAGTTACAAATATTGGAACTGTAAGCTCCTCAGCAATCTCCTTGGGTACTCCTACTTCACTTATACTTATGGCCGGGTCGGGACTTATTACGGTTCTTGCAGAGAAGTTTACTCTTTTACCAGAAAGAGATTTTCTAAATCTACCTTCTTTTCCTTTCAACCTTTGTGCAAGGGTTTTCAGAGGTCTACCACTCCTATGCCTTGCTGGCGGTATTCCGCTTACCTCGTTGTCCAAGTAGGTTGTTATGTGATACTGAAGCAGTTCCCAAAGATCCTCAAGAATCTGTGGAGGTGCTCCTGCTTCTCTGTTTTCAAGGAACCTCTGGTTTATCCTTATTATATCTACCAACTTGTGGGTTAGATCGTCTTCACTTCTTTGTCCGGTCTCCAGTATTATAGAAGGTCTAACCGTTACTGGTGGAACTGGTAAAACGGTCAAAACAAACCATTCAGGACGAGCTATTTTAGGATCTATACCAAATGCTGGCAAATCCTCGTTAGGTATCTTTTCAAGCCTCTCTCTTACATCTTTTGGAGTAAGCCTGTGCTCCCCTTCGTAGTAGAAGGTTGGTTTGTCGAACTTTATCTCCACCTGCTCAGCTCCACAGTGTGGGCATTTTTTGGCGGCTTTCGTGAGTCTGAAGACTTCTTTGATTATATCATCGTAATTTTGGTTCATAACAATTCTTTTTCTGATCTCTTCAATAAACTTGTCTCTTCTTTCATCCTTCATTAGTATTCTTCCACACTCTCTGCATGTTCCGTTAAGGAGTCTCGCTATAAGTTTGGCGTAACCTACGTGGATTACAGGAGCTGCCAGCTCTATATGGCCAAAATGTCCTGGACATTCACCAGCCTTTCCTCCGCAGGTTTTGCATTTTAATCCTGGATCTATAACTCCAAGGCGGGTATCCATCAACCCGCCCTCAATCGGAAAACCATCATCATCGTAAGTTTCAGGAGTTACAATCTTTGCAACACTCATCCTCCTTATCTCTTGAGGAGATAAAACTTCAAACTTTATTGCAGCGAGTCTTTTTGGTATCATAAATTACACCTCATGCCTTATCTCCTAAAATTATCCTTGGAGCGATCATCATGGACTCCAGTTCATCGAGGAGAAGCTTAAAAGCGTAGCTCATCTCTACTCTGTGAATGTTGCTGTCATCGTTGCACACGTTGCAGTAGGCTGTGTTTCTTCTGTAATCGTAGGTAGCAATGTGTCCGCAATTGCCGCAAACCCATATTTCAACTTTGTCCGATTCTTCAAGCAATCTATCCTTCAGCAATAAAGCTGCACCATGCCCTATCAAAACGTCTCTCTCCATTTCTCCGAATCTAAGACCTCCTTTTCTGGATCTGCCCTCTGTAGGTTGTCTAGTAAGAATCTGCACGGGTCCTCTGCTTCTTGAATGTATCTTGCTTGAGACCATATGGTATAGCTTCTGATAATAGATGACGCCTACAAATATATCTACCACCATCTTCTTTCCGGATATACCATCGTACATCACTTCTTTACCCGTATGGCTGAAACCGTAGGCTTTTAATATAGCTCTTAAGTCCTCCTCTTTCTCGCCATGGAATATTGTTCCATCCACTCTCCTTCCTTCCAAGCAACCTACCTTTCCTCCGATCATTTCCAATATATGCCCAACGGTCATGCGGGATGGAATTGCATGTGGATTCAGTATCATGTCTGGAACTATTCCTGATTCTGTGAAGGGCATATCCTCTTCTGGAACTATAAGTCCAACAACTCCCTTCTGTCCATGGCGGGATGCAAATTTATCTCCGAGCTCAGGTATTCTCAGATCTCTTACTCTTACTTTTGCAAGTTTCATTCCGCTTTCCGATTGCATCAGGAATACAGCATCGACTATTCCTTTTTCGTTACTTCTCATAGTAACTGACGTCTCTCTTCTCTTTTGGGGGGAAATTCCTAGTTCGGTTGGTTCTTCGAGAAATCTTGGTGGAGAAGTTTTTCCAATCAGCACATCGTCTGGCCCAACTTCGGTCTCTGGAAATATCAAACCATCCTCATCAAGTTGCTTGTAAGCTTCGCTACCTCTAAATCCAGAAACATCAGCTCCAGGTATCTCGAATTTATCTTCCTGCCCTCCTGGATATCTTATCTCTTCAGTTTCGTAAGTTCTAAAGAAGAAAGACCTACCCAGGCCCCTATCTATGCTTCCCTTGTTGAAAATTATCGCATCTTCGATGTTGTAACCCTCGTAGCTTAGTACTGCAACTACAAAGTTCTGCCCTGCAGGTCTCATGTCGAATTTTATTACGTGCTGAGTGTCTGTTGTAACGATTGGAATTTGTGGATGTTGCAGAAGATGCCCTCTCGTATCTGTTCTCCAGTTTATATTTGAGTAGGGTAATCCCAAGCTTTGCTTTATCATCGCAGCTCCCATAGTGTTGCGTGGTGATGCGTTGTATTCGGCGTATGGGATACTACCTGTGCAGATTCCGACTATAAGAGATGGATCCAGTTCGAGGTGAGTATGTTCAGGAGTTAGCTCGTGCTCATAAACAGCGATGTAAGCATTTTCTTCTTCTTCAGGATCGATGTACTCTATTTTACCCTGTTTTACGAGGTCTTCGAAAGTAATCTCCCCGTTCTTGAGTTTTTCTATATCTTTTTCTGTAACAAGAGGTTTACCCTCTTTTACAATTATTAACGGCCTTCTCGCTCTGCCTGCGTCTGTATTTATTCGCACTTCGTTAGAATCCTCATAGAAAGCTACATTAACTTGATTAGATATTTTTCCCTTTCTTCTTAACTCTCTAATCTTTTTTGCAAGCTCAGCACCGTTATCATGAAAACCTATAAGCGCGCCATTTACATAAACTCTACATTTTCTCATAGCTAAGCACCTCTTATTGGTTCAACACCTAGGGATGTTAAAAGCAGTTTTTTGATTTCTTCTTCGTTTGTACCTACACTAACCTCTGCATACTCTGCAAAGTTCTTAACCAATCCACAGTTTGGACCTTCAGGTGTTTCTGAAGGGCAAACTCTTCCCCACTGAGTAGGATGCAAATCTCTTGCCTCAAAATGCGGCTGAGATCTGGAGAGGGGTGAAACAACCCTTCTAAGATGAGAAATCAGCGAGATATAGTTGTGTCTATCTATAAGCTGCGAAACTCCAGTTCTTCCTCCAACCCAGTTCCCAGTTGCCATGGGATGCATCAATCTATCTGTTAAAACATCGCTTCTAACAGCCGTACTCATCTTCATGGGCCGGCCTCTAACTTTAGCCCTTTCGAGTTGGTATTTTACATCCTTTACAAGTCTTAGGAATGCAACTCTAAATATCTCCTCCATCAGATCTCCAGCAAGCTTAAGTCTCTTGTTTGCGTAGTGATCTTTATCATCTTCCCTGCGCATTCCTAGATATAGCTCAAAAATGAGTTCTGCCATTCTCGCTAAGAAGAAAGCTTTAGCTCTTCTAGCCTCTTTTTCGGTTCCAAGGTGTGGTAAAAAGTATTGGTCTATTACCTGTTCGGCTCTTTGGATTCTGTACTCCTTACTTTGCCCTGGGGCAACCCTTCTGCCTATATATTCAATCGCATCTTCAGCGTTATCAACATCCGACTCTTCGAGGTTCTGAAGCATGTATTTAATTATCTCTGGATTGCTACTAACCATCTCGATTATCTCCTGATCAGTCTCGACTCCAAGAGCTTTCATCATATTTACGAACTTTATAGGCTTTGGAAGCTGCGGAAAAGTCACTTCAAGTATGTTGTTTTTGCCCCTTTCAACTACGATTAAAGCCCTGTATCCCGAGCGTTGACTGAAACATTTTGCTATCTCTACCATCTCTCCGTATTTCTCTTCTCTTTCTAGCAAAATTTTATTTGGAGCCAAGTCTTCTAAAGTAACAAGTGCTCTTTCACTGCCGTTTATAATGAAGTAACCTCCAGGATCGTAGGGATCCTCGCCAGCTATACAAAGCTTTTCTTCATAATCAAACTTTTCTGGATTTTCTATCTTTCTTGCAATTTTTAAGGCGTTATCTATATTTTCGGGAGTAAGATTACAGATCTTTGATTTAACCATTACAGGAAGCATACCTATTTCGACATATTCAACTTCGAGTGGTTTCCCTTCATCATAGACTGTGCACTCTAAATAGATTGGAGCAGCGTAATTTAAGTTCCTCAATCTTGCATCTGCCGGAAGCAGAGGGATTTTGGTGCCTTCAGCCTCTTTAACTATCGGATTTCCAACCTTAATTCTACCAAGTTCTACGTAGACGTTAGGTATATCGAGCTCTATAACTTTCTGCTCATCTATAACTCTCTGAAGTCCTTCATCTATAAATCTGTTGAAGGAGTCTATCTGATGCTTTACGAGACGATCGTGGGTAAAGTAGGCTCTTGCCAAAGTTCTTGTATCTAACATCTGATCACCTCACAAACATCCTCATACAACCAATCTGTAAAAAACACTCTTTCCAGCAGTAAGACTTTTCCTCGTTATTTTTATAATATCTCCTGGTTTGGCTCCAATCTCAACAACTATTGGATCGCTAGCTTTTATCTTTGGGAGTTGCTCTTTACTAATACCGAGTATCTTTAAAAGCTCCTCAGCTTCCTCCTTACTTAGAATCTCATGTTTCGGGACAAGTATGTGGTCTTGGAGTCGGATTTTCATGTGTCTCCTCCTAATTATTTAGACCAAGCTCAGCGGGATTTAAGCTTATATCGGCAGATTATGAAGCTTCTTTTTGCATTTAGAGCTTTCTAATCTACCTAACACCTTTTCCACACCCTTTTTTGACTCTACAGCTAGCGAAGCTAAACCCCGCGAGCCTATAAAAGAGAATCTGAAAGGGTTAAAAAAACTTTCGACCACAGTTTTTTATGGGCATCCAGATAGATGATTCTTGAAGAATCGAAAATTCGATTAAGTCTCAAGTTCGGTAAAATAAAAATTAGCAAAAATTAAAAGCTACTTATGAAACTTACTCTACCAT
>CAYZIW010000002.1:88133-99555 GCA_964478605.1 uncultured archaeon
GCAGGAATCTGTCTGCAAGTTCTTTTAAAACATCTATTTGGTGACTTACAATTATCGTTGTAGTCCCGTTTTTGATATTTATCTCTTTAAGAACGTTCACTACCTTTCTTAGCGTAACTGGATCTATATCTCCAAAAGGTTCATCGAGTATCAACAGTTCTGGCTTTGTTATAGCGGCAAGAGCAATTCCAAGTCTTACAGCTTCTCCACCAGATAGTTCATGACTTAAT
The DNA here is from genome assembly GCA_964478605.1 of uncultured archaeon. Lineage (GTDB taxonomy): Archaea > Halobacteriota > Archaeoglobi > Archaeoglobales > Archaeoglobaceae > WYZ-LMO2. The sequence continues at coordinate 88,364 of CAYZIW010000002.1, forward strand.
CTCTCCAAGATATCAGTAGATAAATTCAGGCGCTCGAGCATTGGTATTATAGAGTTTAGATCCTCCTCCCCCTCTGGAAAAAGAGTTTTAATAATATGATACGACAAACCCAGTCTTTGAAGCCTCATCTCAGCCTCATCTTTTGGTAAGTCTGTCAGTCTGTAGATTGCATCAAAAATCTTTTCATCTATCCCCATCTCTTTTGCCATTTTTATAGCATTTTCAACGCTCTCATTTTTCTTCGTTCTAATCCTGTAGGCTATTAATTCGCTGACTTTAGCCCAAAAAGGAAGAGAGAACTCCTGATGTAGTATACCTATCTTCTTTCTAACATTTATACTCTTTCTACCAAACTCTTTAAAGTCTACTACCTCGTTACCTATTTTTAGAATGACTTTTCCGCTATCTGGCAATTCTAAACCAGCTATTAAACGAGTAAGTACAGTCTTTCCACTACCGCTCTTTCCAATTACTCCAATGATTTCACCTCTACGAATCGAGATGTTTACATCTTTCATCTCTAGAGTTTTTCCTCCCGGAACAACGTAGTACTTTTTATAAACATTTTCAAGTCTGACTCTCTCATCCTCTATTTTTGGATTTCTCTGCAATGGTGGCTCAAGTTCTGATAAAAATCTAGCTATCATCTCATCAGCATCTCCTTCAGATATTACACGACCCTTTTCCAATAGCACAACTCTATCTGCTAGATCTTTGTGGACCTCAGGCATGTGGGAAGAGAAAACGATCGTTGTTCCTAGTTCATCATTTATCTTCTTTATAAGCTCTATGGATTTTTTTCTTGTTTCGTTGCATGTCATCGTTCCAAATTCATCTAGAATTAGGATCGATGGGTTCTTTGCTAACTGTCTTGCAAGAATAAGTCTTTGTTTCTCGCCACCGCTTAGAATCTCAGCCCAGCATTCGGCCTTATGTTCTAATCCTACAAGCCTCAGCAGATCCATAGCTACTTCTTTCATCTCCTCATAATCTTCAGCCTGAGCTGGTAGAATTTCATCGCCATATCTTACGAAGCTCAAAGCTCTTATCACGTTCTCAACAACTTTTTCAGACCACAATCCAAAGCTTCTTTGCAGATGTATCGCTGTACGCATCTTAACCTCTCTGAAAGCTGGAGGTTCAGACTCGGGAGTTAGCTTTATTCCGTCTATGTAAACTGTACCCTCGTCGAATCTTTCAACACCTCTCAAGATTCTTAGTAGTGTAGTTTTCCCGCTGCCACTTTTTCCTAGTAAGCCTACAACTTCTCCTTTCTCGATCTCAAGTTTTTCTATATCTAATGCCTTTATTTTATTTCCACTGCTCAGTTGATAGTATTTTACTAGGTTATTCACCCTTATTATCATATCTCTCACCTAAACAAGTGGTTCTGGTTGATTTTTTCCTAACTTAGGTAAATCAGTGCTCGAAATAAGAATTTTGTCGATCTCTTTAGCCCTCTCTAACAAAGCTTCTTTCCCTATTTTTGATATAGCAACTACTGGTATCGATTCCCCAGCCTGAGCTTTTGCCAGAGCTTTGCTCAACTCTCGAAGCCTCTTTGATGCACACAGCGTTACCAGATCGAACTCTTTTAGATCCTCAACACTCCAGTCTACACCTGTAGTGTGTACAGCAAATTTAAGCGTGGCATCACATCTTTTGGCATCTTCAGGATTTAGTAGCGTCACTCCCACCCTTTCAAAACCCATCTTTCTTGCGACTTCTACACCTTTGACTTGATCTATGGAAGCAAACTTCTTATCCACTACAAATCCACCAGCTCTCTCGATCCTTTCAATGACCTCTTTTACTGGAGAAGTCTTAACTAAACCGGAAAGTCTCCCTCCTAGACCCTGGACAAGTTTTGGATTTGAAGTTACAACTGTACCAGCACAATCTGAAGCAATCACAACAGCGTCGAGAAGTTTTTTCCTTAAACAGCACGAAAGTATTTCAGAAGCTCCAAAAGTCGCGTAAATTCTATCATCTTCAACCTTTCTATCCTTCGTAAACAGTCCAAAATTTTTGATCCTGTATTCAGCATTTTTTATGACTTCTATTTTTGTTATTCTTTTTATACTATGAAGCTTTTCAAAAAGGGGACAGTAGCTAATTATCGGTTCTGAAGCATCGATAACTTTACCATCTTCAACAACAACTCTCGCTTTTCCAAGCATCTCCATTATGTGCTCACTCAAGTTTTCACTCTCCTTAAGGCAGGATCTTCATCGAATGCCGCATAAGCTATACCTTCATCGTACAACGCTAAAGCTGCAAGCGCACCTATAGCTCCCTTTTTGCCAGTAATAGGTATAACCTTAAATTTAAATTTCTCAGCAAGTTCCAAAGCCTCCTCTAAATCAACTACTTCTTTTTTAACTCTCAAACCAAAGTCTTTCAACTCTTTTGGAACTTCGATGCCTTCGTAAGCCACCAAGCATGCGTCATTGGAATAGCATAGCGGTTTGATCTTTTCCACAAAAGCTTTTAAAACTTCCTCACTACTAACATTCCAAGGCAATGCAAAAACTACCGAGGATGAGACGTTGTTTGTGGTTTTCCATTCAACTTCTGGGTAACACTGAAATATTCTATGGCTTATAAGTTTTAATCCCATCCTTTCACTTACCTCCAAAGCTACTTTTAAAGCTGAAGCCCAAGTGGCACCCTTTGTCTTCACATCTGTGTTATCAATTCCCAAGACAAGTTTCTTATATTTAGGTGTTTTTATTTTTACTCTATTTTGAAAGCCTCCTCCAACCTTTTCAAGATCATCTTTTGAAGGATACTCCGCTTCCAGAACTCCCGGAGCTTGAGATAAGCAGGCTGCTAAACCCAAACCGGCACCTGCAATTCCAATCCAACTCGTTATAACTTCTTTTTCAGTAACCTCAACACTTTCCAAAGCTTGTCCTCCCTGTTGAAAGTCTGCAGGACCAAAATTTACATCGAATTTTCCAATTTTCGCTCTTAAGAAGAGAGTTTTTCCTTCAATCCAGCCAGCATAAGCAGCCCCTCCGGCTCTAAGCCTGTTTATTAAATACCATTCAACTGGTCCTTTGGCTGTGCAATCTTCTATCAACTCAAGAACAGCATTTTTTTCATCAACGAGTGTTAATATGCTGTTTGAAAACATTCTTCCAAATTTTCTTCTAACTTCTTCGGGTTTCAGAACTATCTTCATGAATTTCGCAAGCTGATGGGGATAATAAAATTTCTCAAAGGTTTTTTTGTATGTATGTTTTTTATTGTCAGCTGTATAGTGTGGCCAAATAAAAAGGTTTAAAAATGGCATAAGCTAAAGAATTCTGGTGATTGCATGAAGGTAAATGGAGTAGAGGTTGAAGAGACATTTGCGGAGGCCTTTGATATAAAGATTGCGAGGATTTTGATAACTGCGTACGACTACTACTGGGCTTGGGTTGCGGCTAATGAAGCCACAGGTTTTGGAACATCTGTTATCATGTGCCCGGCTGAGGCTGGGATTGAGATCAAAGCAAAACCAAGCGAAACACCAGACGGAAGGCCAGGATATTATATCCAGATCTGCCATATGAGTAAGAAGGGTTTGGAGGAACAGCTTTTGGCTAGGATTGGACAATGCGTTCTTACCGCCCCAACAACGGCTGCTTTTAATGGTTTACCAAATGCGGCTGAGAAGTTCGATACGGGTTTCAAGTTGAAGTTCTTTGGAGATGGGTATGAAAGAGAGGTCGAAGTAGGTGGAAGAAAGTGCTACGCAATACCAATGATGCAAGGAGAGTTCATCGTTGAGAGCCACTTCGGCTATCAGCCTGGAATTGCTGGAGGTAACTTCTTCATAATGGCTGAAACACAACCATCAGCACTTGCCGCTGCAAAAGCTGCTGTAGATGCAATTGCGGATGTTGAAGGAGTCATTACTCCATTCCCAGGAGGAATAGTAGCTTCTGGATCTAAAGTTGGGGCAAATAAATACAAATTCTTGAAGGCTTCAACGAATGAAAAGTACTGCCCAACTTTGAGAGATAAGGTTGAAGGATCTCAAATACCGCCAGGAGTTAATGCTGTATATGAGATAGTTATAAACGGGTTAAACATAGATGCAGTAAAGAATGCGATGAGGGTTGGAATTTTAGCTGCTACAAAGATACCAGGGGTTGTGAAGATAACCGCCGGAAACTACGGAGGAAAGCTTGGAAAGCATATAATAAATCTGAAAGACCTATTCTAAATTTTTATGAAAATTTTTTTAACCATAGCAGGACTTGATCCCTGTGGCGGAGCTGGTGTTGTCGCAGATATAAAGACGGCAAAATCCATAGGATTTTTCCCCCTCTGTGTCATAACTACTCTTACAGTGCAGAACACAACTGGCGTTTATGGAGTTTATCCGGTTGATCCGAAAATAATTGAGGAGCAAATGAAAAAAATCGTTGAAGATCTGGAAATAGATGCCATCAAAATTGGGCTTTTGCCGAATCTAAAAGTAGCTGAAGTTGTATCCACCTTTCTGAAAGAGTTAGATGCTGTTAAAGTTCTCGATCCAGTGATCTATTCTGGAACTGGAACGAAGATGGGATCAGAAGATGCTTACAAGATGCTGATGAGATACGTTGACGTTATAACACCAAATTTTACCGAAGCTAAGATACTAAGCTCGAAAAATTCGGTCTTCGAGGCTGGAGAAGAGTTGAAAAAGCTTGTGAAAGCCGTAGTTATAACTGGGGGTGAACTTGGGGGAAAAGACCACGTTTTTGAAAACAACTTTTATACAGTGGAAGCGGAGTTTAGTAACATTACAATACATGGCACGGGTTGCGTTTATAGCTCGGCTTTGGCGTGTTATCTTGCTGAAAGAGGAAATTTAGAAGATGCTGTAAGACTTGCCAGACTTTTTGTGCTCGAAAGTGTTAAAAAATCGGTGATGTTGGGAAAGGGACACCCCTGTGTAAATCCTTAAAACAAGATCCTCTCTAGATCTTCTCCGCTGTAGAATATCTCCTGAATACCATCGTAAACATCCTCTATCCCTACTCCCGTAATTGCAGAAACCGGTATTAGCGGTCTGAAAAATCCAACTTCTTTAAGAACTGCAAAAAGTTCACTGGCCAAGGTTTTTCTTTCAAAACTTAGATCTGAAAGCAAGTTGTCGAGGTTGGTGCTCCAATTAGTTATCATCTCTATCTCCTGTTCGCTTAAAATATCTGACTTCGCTAAAACCTGAATCTGGGGCATCTCTAGCCTAAAAACTGCTGAAGAGGCCATAAAGAGCAGTGAAAGATACCCACTTGGTGTTTTTGATACCACCGGATCGAAAAGAAAAACCATAACACTGTTCTTAGCTCCTAAAGAGTTTACCAGCATTCTACTGCTTTCTCTAAGTGTAAAGAGCTCCATCTGTCCAGGAGTATCGATTAGAACGTACTCTGAGTTCGAATATTCTATTTCATACTTCAGTTCGTCGATTATCGTGGCTATCATGTCCGCTCCAATTATCTGTGCTCCATTTGGGCCAACTTTATATCGATGCATTATATCTTCAAGAGTATAGTACTCTCTTACATCAAAATCTGCCGAGTAGGGAATATATTCTGCTCCAGGGTCTAGGTTTATTATCATGTAGTCGAGCTTTTTCAAGTCTAACCACTCTGCAAATGCTTTTGTGAAAAACGTTTTCCCAGATCCGGCTGTACCGACGAAATATACGTTGATCTGCATAACTAAAATTCCTAGCTGCTGCTCAAAACCTCTACTCTGAAGTTAGTTTTGAAACCCCTGAAAAACTTCTTAGCTTCCACTATATAAGGACAGTATGCAGGACATTTAAACCCCAAACCCTGCATTTTACAGTTTGTTTTGTTGCTGCAGTCTATTACATCGTATTTGTTTTGATTTAAGGCTATCAGGGCTGAAGATCTTTTGTTCTTGACTTCAACCACAAGATAGCTCATTTTCTCCTTTTGCATTCTAAAAAATTAAAAATTTTCGAATTTTTGCAAAAGAAATAGACATCATAAATATTCATCCTCAAAGCATTATTGAACGCAGATAAACTCTCTGAAATTCTTTTTCAACCGATAGCTCAACGTATTCAACCTTTCTGATTACTTTTTCTATCTCATTCCTCTGTTTTATAGATTTAAGCGCAAGCTTTGCACCACTTACAGCTGAATCTCCAGCGAATATTATATCACCATTTGCTGGAATAAGACCAATCGTTCTTGCGTTCTCTATATCAACGTGTTTGCCGAAAGATCCCGCGAGATAGATCTTGCGAATCTCTTCAGGTTTTATTCCAAACTTTGCTGATAGAATAGTCCATCCGGCTTTTATTGCTGCTTTCGCTAGTAAAAATTCGTTTATATCTTTTTCACTGACTGTTATAGCTTTACCAAACTCAGTCTCCTCTGCTTTTGCGACAACAAACTTTGGGATTGGAGGATTGCCTTCCTTTACTATTCTATCATCTTCTTTAATAAATTTTCCATTTCTGTTTATATAGCCATTCTTAAAAAGTTCTGCAACCAGATCGATCATTCCACTTCCGCAGATACCTTTTGGCATTTCTTCATCGATCGTTTTGTAAAAAACTTCTCCATTTAAGATTTTTACCTCCTCTATAGCTCCACTTACTGCTTTCATACCAAAAGTTATATGTGCTCCTTCAAAAGCTGGCCCAGAAGGTGTTGAGCAAGCAAAAAGTTTATCTTTGTTTCCAAGAATTACCTCCGTGTTTGTTCCGATATCTATAACCATCGATACCTCATTGCTTTCGTATATCTTTGTCAGTAGGAGATTTGCAGATGCGTCAGCACCGACAAAACCAGCTATAAGTGGTAAGGAAGTTACAAAACTTTCAGGATTTATCTTTAAACCCACCTCTTTTGCCTTGTAGCTTATACTTTCGCTTACTGCAGGCGTAAATGGCGCAACACCTATGAATTTCGGTGTTATTCCGAAAAATAGGTGATGCATCACAGAATTCCCGACAATAACGGCCTCATAAATATTCTCATAACTCTTGTTTGCTTTTTTGCAGTTTTCTTCTATGAGCCTGTTTATCGTTTCTACTACAATTCTTTGTAACCTCTCCAGGTTATGCTCGTTTTTTGCATAGCTTATCCTTGAAACTATGTCCTCTCCATAAGCAACCTGTGGATTCTCAGCGTGAGCTTTTGCGATGGTTTTTCCGCTTTTTAAATCTACAAGATGACATACTATTTTGGATGAACCTATATCCACTGCTAGCCCTAGGACTTCGGTGTTATCGACTTCTTCAACCGCTATTAACTTGTTTTTCCATAGAACGGCATTTATCACCCAGTTTTTTTCTCGCAGCAAAAATGGAAGTTTTTTCAACAGAGTTAAAGGTATTTCAAATTCTCCAAGCTTCTCTTTTAGTCTTTCCACGTCACTTCTAACGTCTCTCAAGCTTGGTGGTGTGAGATGAATAGTTAATTTCCTAACAGCCGGTTCAAGTTCAACTTCGGGATCTATAGTTGATTCTTCCACTTTTCTCTCTTCAAGTCTGCTCTCCTTGGGTATAAAAATAGTTGAGTCTCCAGTTATTTTTGCCTGACAAGCGAGTCGATAGTTCTGGTTAAGATCTTCGATACTTAAGATTTTTCTCTCAGCATCACTCGGTTCACTAAGAGAACCTTTTATTAGTAAAACTCGACATTTTCCACAGACTCCCCTACCACCGCAGTCTGATCTGATTCCAATATTTGAGTTTCTTGCTATTTCAAGTATGGTACCTGATTCGCACTCAACCTTTCTACCTATCGGCTCAAATACAACTCTCATAGATCTCAGAGCTGTATAAAGTCCTTTGTTCTTAAAAAGTTCTTGTAGGCTGTATTTAGTGTATATACCGCTGGAAATACGATTTTACAATCCTCAATTGGCCCGTACAATGCAAAATCTAGTCCAAAAGCTATCTGTAGGGTGTTTGCAATCAGTACTGCATACTTCTCAGCTTCTTTTCCAAGCAAATTTCTTAGCCCTTTCCAGCTTGCAACAGCATTATGAGCACCAGAGCCACATGGAAATCCGAATTTCTTCTTTATCTCGATTCCAGCTTTAACGGCTGCAGGTAAACTTGGAACATCCATTACGAAAGTGTCTACAAGAGGTTTATTTATCCCGGCAACTTCAAGTTTTGGCAAAATTTTTTGAAGCGCATCAACTCTTGCTTTGCTGCTTAGAACATTCATAGTATAAGTTAGAACGATCGCAGAATCTACGTTGCTTTCCTTCAAAGCGTTAAGTTCTTTATCCTTAACTTCTGGAGAGATCGAATTGTAAATTACTCTCTTCTCAAGCCCAACCTCTTTTATGTACTTTAATGCGGAGATCTTTGTGTCGGGCATTGCTGAATCTATCAAGAATGGCTTTTCTGTTACTGAGGCGACGAATTCTATGTATCTTTTGAGAGCTTCTTCACTCATACCTACCACGTCAACCAAGCCAGGGATTTCAGTTTTGTCACTGAGTTCTTCCTGCTCTTTAATCAGTTTCTCTGCCATCTCCTTATTGAAAATTCCCTTCTTTTCGTCTTCCACCACCTTGTGTCCCTTGTAAAATATGCTGCCAATAAGCAAAGTTTTGCTCTCTCCCGGATTGCCTCCGACTTTTATTCCGCCTATTTCGAAAATTTTTGCTTCACCAAATCTTAGCATTCTTTCACCTCCTCCTTAACATGTTTTCTACCTAACAAAACAACTACAACTGCAAAGAAATGAAGTAATGCGGCTAAATAGAGAGCAGAGATATACGATGATGTTAGATCTCTTATAGCTGCCCCCAAGTACGGTCCTAAAATTGAAGAAATCATAACTGAAACGTTCAGCATTGCCGTGATCCTGCCTGCATATTTCTGACCAAAAAACGTTGGAACTGCTGTAAAATGCACGGTTGGTTCTCCACCTAAACAGAAGTACATAAAAATGCCTACTACTAATATTAGCCATAGGTCCGAATAGAATGCTGCGAACATCGCAATCGCAACTCCAGCCATTGCATAAAGAATTGGTAGCGTTTTCAACGGATCTCTACTTCGATCGTTGAAGTTGCCCCAAAACAATGAACCTAAAGCACTACCGACTGCTGTCAATCCTAGGAACAGTGGAATAAATTGAGCTGAAATATACTCCAAACTTATGGATGCTTTCGTCAAACCTTCAGAGACGATTGTAGCTATGTTCATCAAAATCAAAAACCAAGCCGTCGCTGTTGAAAACATAACTGTAAATAGGATCCAGAACCTTCCATCTTTCGTAGCATTTTTCAAATTTTGTTCATTCTTCGATTTTACTTCGGGTATTCTCCAGAGTATAGTGCCAACAGTGAAGAAAGATACAGCCACTAATAATCCTATTGCTATGTAGGTTTCTTGAATTCCGTATTTGGAGATTAAAAAGGCTACAAGCGGTGACATTATCAGTGGTGAGATGTTCTGGCCAAAGATTGCAATTCCAAAGGCTTTTCCGGTATTTTCAGGGTACCACCTGCTTATAACCACTGGATAAGTTCCTACGAACAATCCTGCACCAGCACCAACGAAAAAGCTTCCTGCATACCAGTAGACTCTCGCAATTTCCCATTCTTCGAAGTTGAACATAACTGAGATTATGAACATTCCCAAGAAATAAAGTAGGCTCGAGAAGGTCATTGTTAACTTTGGACCACGTTTATCTGCCAAAAAACCAGAGATCAATTGGAATATCAGCATCCCAAAGCCTATAAAAGATGCCGAGATGACTACAGGAGCTAACTCTTTCAATGAATATATTTGAAGAATGTAAGGGTAAAATTGACTCCAGATAAGGCTTATCATTCCAAATATTAAAAGTAAAGCTACTGAAACTGGGTAGAAACTTCGAAACTCCTTTTCAATTTTTATTCTCATAAAAAATCAAAAGATAAAAATTTAATATCTCCCGTACTTCTTTACAGCCTCAATTACAGCCCTAACATTCTCCGGCTTCGCATCTCTCGAAATTCCGCCATCGGCCCCAGGATAAATCATTAATCCACCTTCTTTGCAATCATCTAGCAACTTCTTCATGTACTCCTCAACTTTCTGTGGAGTTCCGCTAATCAGCAGCGAATTTGGTGGACCGCTAACGAGTACAACGTGGTTATCTAGGACTTCTCTAACCTTTCTTGCATCGGTCTTTTCAAAAACTCCAACGATCTTTCCTTTTGGCGCTTCAAGTAGGGTTTCGAGGTGTGCATCGTGTTTACCTTCGAAGAGAACGAAAGGTGTTAGTCCGAGCTTTATTACCTCTTTAAAGACTTCTTTAAGGGATGGCCAGTAGAATTCGTTGTAAAGCTTGGGGTTTAGGTATTCGTTAAGATGCAATGGGAAGAAGCATTCTACAACATCTGTTCCAAATACCTGTTTTCTAATATTTTCTGGTGGAGCTGAATAAGTTGCTGCTTTGATAATTAAAGGTTTAACAGCTTCCACGGCTGCTTTCACTTTATCTCCAGCTCTGTAAAGGTCTAAAACTATGTTCTTTATATCCCTAAGGAAATCCCCTATCAGGTCGAGGGGTGCATAACCCCAAGCCATCGGGATCGTGGGGTAACCAATCTTTGCAAGTTCCATCGAGGTATCTGCCATAAAAGCCCCAAATTTTGCAAGTTCTGCACCATACTTTGCAAGTGCGGCATTGTACTCTGCAGATCCAACATTACTGAGCTTCTTGTTGATTCTAGGCATCGCGACCTTGTTAATGAATTCAAGCGGATTTTCGATAAACTGATCGTATTCGTTTATTTTCATTATTTCCTTGCCTATGAATTGCGGATGAGCGTTCTTATCCAACTCACAACCTGGCCATTTTGAATATACATCCCCGAGAACAAGATGAGTATTTCCAAGTATAAATCTTGCAGCTGCAGACATTTCCGGTTGTTCAAGGAGAGCCACAGTGTAGATCATTCCCTCAAGGCCAGCTATTACTGTAAATGTATCAAAATCGAAATTTCTTGCAACCTTAAGCCAAGCGTCTTTGCATTTGGCGTAATCGAAGAGCACCTCCTGAGTTGTATAGCCTGCATAAGTTCCATGCCAGACTGCTGTAGCTCCAGTTATTGGAACTCTATCAGGTTCCTTTCCTTTTATTACATCCTCTATCCTCTTTAGTCTCTCCCTCCTAACCTCCTCAACCTCCATCATCTCACCCCAGCGAGCATCT
>CAYZIW010000003.1:0-8722 GCA_964478605.1 uncultured archaeon
ACGATAATAAACAGTCTGACTGCAGCTGGGTACTTTAGAACAGTAGATATAACGAAGAATCTGCTGAGCTTTATCGTAGTCCCCATAGTTCTATTCGCTTTAGCTTACGTCAGATTTACGAGGGAGGAGTTATGATGCGAGAAATTTTATTTTTTATAATAACAATTTTTCTAATTCTAACACCAGCAGCCGCACTGGAGTGCAAGTTTACAGAGATCTATTCAGCGCCTGGAGAAGAGATAACAATTCCACTTAAGATCACAAATACTGAAGAGCGCGAAGAGACATACTACCTATCCTACTACGGAGATATCGAAGGTTACTTCTACTATGATGGACAAAGAGTTAGCTCGATAAAGCTGAAAGCTAACGAATCTGCAACTCTAAACTTCGTTTTCAAAGCTCCAGAAAAGGTTGGGACGTACTATATCTCCCTCTACGCTGACGAAAGCGTTGGAATAGCCTTGAATGTAAATTATCCAGAAAACTCTGTCGAGATAATTCCAAAGATAAATAGTGTTATTCTTGAGGCAGGAGATGTGGCGAACATAGATATCACTCTAAAAAACAAGCTAAGTACTCGCTACGAGATAAACTTGGACTGCGAGATACCTGAACATTGGGAGTGTCATTTCTATGATGGAAATTATGAAATTAAGAAATTAACGCTTTCGTCTGGGGAAAGTAGAACCATAAAAGCTTCAATTGAAACTGAGAGTTCTTCAAAGACAGGTAGTTACGTAATCGAACTGAAGTTTAACGATAAAATAGAAGAAATTGAGATACTGATTAACAAAACTCATGCTGGAGAGAAAGGAGAGATAAGACTAAATGTTGTTGATAAAGATGGAAAAGGAGTCGCTTCAGCAAAAATCACCGTTGGAAACGAAATTTTTTACACTTCCGGAGATGGGGAGGCGGTAATTGAGGTTCTTCCAGGAACTTACGATTTGAAGATCGAGAAAGGTGGGTACTATGAGAAGACTATAAGAGACGTAAAGGTTAAAGGGGGGAGAACAAACAATATAGGTACAGTTTTACTTGAGAAAAAGGCATACTATGCTGAGGTAACTGTAAGTTCGAGGATTTCAGCAACTATTGGTGAAGTTACGAGTATTCCAATTAAGATAAAGAACTCTGGCTATGCAGACGATAGCTATGCCCTTAGAGTTGAAGGGTTGCCAGCTAGTTATACGGCGAATTTTAAGGAAGAGAACTTAGCTGTATCGGAAGTATTCATTGAAAGTGGGAATACAAAGGAATTAAACCTTGAAATCTATGTTCCATCAACCGCCGAAGTTTCCGAGATTCCTTTAAAAATTGTAGCTGAAGGACACTTCACTGCTGAAGCTGAGTTAGTCCTTAAGATCGTAGGTACGTTTAAACTCTACTTCGAGCCAGAAAGTGGGAAATATACGATTACAACATCTCAAGGTGAGACAGTTGAACTCAAAGGGTACATTAAAAACTCCGGAGTGGGGACAGTATTGACAAACATCCGAATTTCAATCACTTTGCCAAACAGTGACTGGGAGCTTGAAGATATATCTCCCGAGATTATTCCCTCTCTTAAACCAGGGGAGAGTTATCCAGTTACAGCAAAAATTAGCATCCCTGCTGATGCATCACCGAGTGAGTACAAAATTACAGTAGGTGTTAAAGCAGATCAGGTCGAAACTACAGACAGAATAACGTTTGTAGTGCAGGAGAAGGGATACTCGAAATTCCTAGGACTAGGAATAATTCTTGCCTCACTGGTCGCAATCTACTTCATCGTCAAGAAGTTTGGAAGGAGATAATATTATTTTTTACTATTATGTTAAGACGATTTGTGAATTTTCGATAGATATTTATAACTACTTACTAAACTTTTAACATGGTTCCAACACCGGGGGATCTTCTAAAAGAACCTGAAACAGACAAAAGATACTTAGAAGGACTCATAAACGATGCTCTCGAAGGGTTCAGGTTGTACCACCTTATAACATCCGCCGTAGAATTGGGGATTTTTGATCTTCTCAAAACACCTAAAAGTTTTAGAGATTTGAACGAGAAACTAAATTGCAACGAAAAGTTGTTAAGAATTTTTTGCGAAGTTCTATGCGAGCTTAAACTTCTCGAAAGAGTAGATGAAGGATATGTAGACAGCGAGATATCATTGGAATTCCTAACTGAAGATTCTTTCTATTCGCAAAAAATTTTCGTCGAAAATTTAAAATATAATATGAGCCTATGGAACAACCTACTCAAGATCCTAAAGGAGGGACCGATTAAGCGGGAACCAAACAGGTTCTTCTCTGAAAGAGCCGTACATTCGCTCGCCCAGAACTGCAAGCTTGGAGAGTTACAAAAAACGGTAAAGATAATCTCCGAACTTGAAGAGTTTAGAGATGCCAAAAAACTACTCGACCTTGGCGGTGGACATGGACTTTATGCTATAGCTTTTACAGCGATAAATAAAAATCTGCAGGCGTTTGTTTTTGATCTACCCGAAGTTGTTGAAAAAACGAAAGAGTATATAAAGATGTACAATGCAGAGAGAGTTAGCGTGATTGCGGGAAACTTTTTTAGGGATGATATAGGGGGAGGTTACGACATAATCTTCTCATCTTACAACCCCGGGGGTAAGAAGGTCGAGCTCATCCCGAAGATATACTCAGCCCTTAATAAGCGAGGAATATATATAAACAAGCAAATATTTTCTCAAGAAAGGCCTTTTTCACTTCAAGACCTCGAGTGGAACTTTTGGAGTTTTGAGGGGATTGAAAAGGGTGAAAAAATATATACCTTCAAAAATGATCTCACACTTGGAGAATACATAAAAAACCTCGAAAAATGTGGGTTCGAAGTTTTCAGAATCGAAAAATTTGAGGGAGATGCAAAAATTATATTTTCACGGAAAATATAAAAACTAACGGAGAGCGAGATGTACAATTGGTCCACTCTTTTTTTAAATCAATACCCGTAAAAGTTGCATGGCACCGAGATTTACACCTCCTCCTGCAGAGATAACGATGCTTGAAGGAGGATATTCCATCTTTGTGTTTGTAATTTGTTTCATTTTATATTATAAATTAAGAAGTATATATAAGCTCACAGAGTACCACGGTTTACATTACTTCTCAAACACCTTTCTATTCCTCGGCCTAGCTTACTTTCTAAGGTTCATTTTATTTGTTTTTACACATTCTTCAGATCCAGGATTTGAGGATTTCAGAAACCTAGTGATATTCAGTATGGCCTTTATGGTTTACTCAAGCTCGACTTCGATTCTATATCTGATTTACAGTCTGATTTGGAAGATAACAGAAATTTTCAGAAACGAAGCCTTTCTACATAGTTTAGCAATCATCTTAACAGTGCTATCTCTTTTAAGTAGACCCGGTTCTACACTGATTACTCAAGCGGTACTTTTAGTTGTTCTGCTTTTTGCGATAGTAATAAACTACAAAAAATACGACGCTGAACGTAAAACTATGCTCGGGCGAATATATCCTCTCTACATCTTGACTTTCTTTTTCTGGATCCTCAATCTGCTTGTATCTCTTAGATTATTCATACCTTTCGAGTTTAGGTTTGTGATATACACACTATCCACATTAATACTTCTCGTAATTGCATACAGAGTTCTAAAGAAAATTGGGTGAAGAACGATGAAGAAGGAGAGAAGAGAGAGGCTGGAAATAATCTACGACATCCTAAAAACGATAATGTCACACGGAAACTCCATCCTTCCCACACCCCTTTTGAGGTTTTCCAACCTATCCACACAAAATTTCAACCGATACATGTCTGAACTCATCGAGAAAGGTTTTGTTAGAGAGGTCTTTGATGAGGAGGGTAGAAAATATTACACTCTAACGGACAAAGGATTTAAATTTGTACAAAAATATAATAAAATACGTGAATTTATCGAGGAGTTTGGACTTTAAAATGCAAATTTGAGATATATAAACATGAACTTTAAAGCGATAGATTTTTTAACTTGACAACAAAGTTTTGATATGGAAATTGTCAAGTTGTGGATCCATCAGTCTGACTGTCCCTTTATTCTTACTTCTGAGGATTTTGAAGTGAAATACTGCCACAATTTGATAGATATAAACAACAAAACAACAGTTAAGAGGGGATACATAGCTGCAAAAGATCCTGAAGAGCTTCAAAATTGTTTGAACACCCTTTTATCTAAAGACAAAATATTAAAATACCTAATCTATGAGCGATGTGAAAAGTGCATCTCAATGAGGATGGACCTGAACTTCACGCATGCAATGGAGACACTTATAAAAAATGGAGGATATATCGTGGGGCCTTTCATTGCCGAGAAAGGTAAAGAAACCTGGCAGATAGGTTTCGATGACAGGAATTCCATGGAGAATTTTTTAGATGATTTATTCCCCGTCGATGATTACACAATACTGAACCACTATACTCTACCAGCTGTAGATGAGATGAGCGAGATCCTTGAGAACTTGGATGACCTGATAGCTCTGATAAACACTCTCGCAAAACTTACACCTACTGAAAAGGAAACTTTGATAAAAGCTATAAAAGGAGGATACTACGAGCAGCCCAAAAAGATCGATCTCTCTGAACTATCAGACGTTTTTGGAACTTCGAAGGTTGCAATTTACAAGAATTTGAAAAGGGCTGAGCATAAAGTGATGGAAGCTTTAGTAAAACTTCTTTTGAACATGAGTTCAAAAGAGAGTGCCGAAAAGCTTACGAAGAGGCAACAGAAAGTGATAAAAGAAGTCACCAGATTCAGATAACAATTTTGGCTAGCATTTCAAAGATACTTCTCTCTATTTCGTAAGTTCTATCGTTTGCCGCCCTGAATACATCCGTTTCCATTATATCAAATCCCAAGACCCTCATGTCTCTGCTCCTAACAGCTTTAATTATTTCAGATATATTTTTATAGATTTCATCCTCAGAAATACCTTGGTAATCTACAAACCTCGCTCCCCTTAGCGCACTGTTGGCTCCAACGTCTATATCCACTGAAATATAGATGTGCTTTGCATCGAGCTCTTTAATAGTTTTTTTCCAGATATTTTTAAGGTTTAAATTATTCTTGGAGATTATCTTAACTCCTTTCTTTTCAAAGCTCAGGTAGTGGTTTAGATACCTCTTCACCCTGCTATCGTCGATTTCAAAGGCACTCGATGGTGGATAGTCTGAAACTCCCGCAACTATTAGGTTTCCTGGTTCAACAATTTTTTCATCAATCAGAAAACTTAAGAATGAGTCTGCATTATAGCTTTCAGGTCTCCAAACTATGTATGGGTCTCTTGGATCAAAAGGGCTGTTGGGATTTGTTTCTAGATCGTACTGTATTATACCGCACCTTACCGAAGGTAGTATAGCATCAAAGTGGCTGTCTAATACTATCAAAGCCACATCTTCATACTTTTCACTAAAAAACTTCAAAACACCTCCGCTCAAAGAGTGGTCCACACCTACCATTGCCAAAGCTTCTGGATCAATATCTCTTACTTCTTCATACAGAACTTTGGAGTACTCCCAGCATCCGTTGGAATCTATAAAAGATACCATGTTCTCCACTGTAAGCAGGTCCACATATTCTAGAGGGGGTGCAGGTAAAAGCCATGGCTCTACATCGATTTTAAAACCATCAATTTTATTACCAAGCCTGTGTAAAACAGCATCGTAGGGATCTCTAAAATTCAAACCCGGATAGCCTTTAAAAGCCATCTCTCGCTTAAATTCTATAACGGGTTCTCTCTCATCCGCATCTAGAGCACATCCAACTAATTTTAACTTTTCATTCATAAAATTAAAAATTAAACTGGTGCGATCTTTTGCCAGTTGTTTCTTATTTCTTTCCAGCTCATCTTCTTAGCTGCAGCATCAGCAAACTTTGGTGCCTGATAGGCTTTCTTGCCGACTATACCTAACGGGAATGTTTTTACAAATTCTTCAGTTATAGGCCCACCACCGCAGATGAAAGGTATCTCAATTCCACGCTCTACAAGTTTCTGGGCAATCTTTGGGAAAGCTGTCATCGTCGTTGTCATCAATGCAGTTCCAGTTACCATCACTGGCCTGTATTTCTCAACCGCTTTAACTACCTCATCGACGGGCACATCCTTACCGAGATCAATTACCTCCCAGCCATCCGCTATCAGGAAAGCCTTTGCAAGGTTCTTGCCTAAATCGTGCAGATCCCCTTCGGCAACATGCATTACTACTTTACCCTTCTTCTCAACTTTAGATTCTCCGCTTAGCTCTTCAAGTATCTTTATACCCTCCTGCATTGCATTCGCTGCTAAAACGACCTGTGGTAGGTAGAATACTCCGTTTTCGTAAAGCTTTGTAACAGCGTTCATCCCCAAGGTTAGGCCCTTGTCTACCACTTCTTTAGCATTGTACTTCTTAAGCGCTTCTTTAACCAATTTAGATACTTTTTCAGCTTCTCCTCTGAAAACAGCTTCGGCTATGGATTTAAATGGTTCCTCTTTGGGAAGCATACCTCTTATAAGTTCTTCGGGATTCAGAGATCTTCTTTTTTCCTCCTCTTTCAAAATTTCTGCGGCAAGCAAGGAAGTTGTTTTTATCTTCTTTCCCTTCTTCTCCGCATACTCTCTCGCAGCCTCCACAAATGCTACTATGTTCTGCAGCGGTGTTATTGGAGGTATTCCGCATCCTGGGGCTAAAATATCTACACCGCTCTCCAGAGCTTTGAAAGCCTCCGCCTTAACCTCTTCAGGCTTTCCAAACGGCAGCGTCTTCTTGGTTGAAACATTTCCAACGAGAGCTATATCTTCTCCCACAATTTTTCTAGCCTCTACTAAGTCTACGACCTCTTCAATGCTAAGCCCGTTGTAACCGCATTCTGCCATGTAAGGTAGGATCTTTTTCACGTCACCGCATATGTGGAGGATAGATGGTGCCCCAACGTTTTCGGTTATTTCTAAATGCTTTGGGACAACAAATTCCTTGAACATCGATGGATCTAAAACATCTGGAGCAGCAGTAGGATCTGGAATAACATAGTAATCTGCTCCAGCTTTTATCATATCCTTCAGAACTATTATCAAAGCCTCGGTAGCGATATCTAAGATCTCTTTAACCTTATTTGGTTCTGTTATGCACATTCCAAGAAGTTTCTCTGTACCAATGAGATGTCCAGCTAAGGTAAATGGACCCTCAAAACCAACAAGAATTGGCAAGAAGTCACCAACGGATCTTCTAAGGATCTTTATCGATTCCCTCACAACAGGGATTCTTCCCCTCTCAAGTAAATCATCGGGAAGTTTTATTTGATCAATCGACAGATGTTTTGAAACCGATGGCTGTCTGACTTCCGTACCCCAATTTATACCACACCCCATCGCCTCTGCAACAACAGTCAAGCAGAATGGGACTCTTGCAACCTCAAGCTTTGCAAGCTCCCAAAGTGATGCCCCAAGTTTTGCCATCTTTTCCGGATCCTTATGAACTGCAGGATAGTAAGCGTTAAAGACGGCCATTGCATCTCTTATACCTAAAGTCGTAGCTGAAGATGCGGGAGTATAATCTACGGAACCCCTCATCAACGCCGCCAGAACCCTTCTTTTCGGACTCATATCAATCAACCACCATTAAAATATAAAAATTTTAAGAATTATTTCTTCAGAACTTCGTTGAGAATTTCGGTCACATCCATCATCTTCATCTTTGAACCAGCAAGAGTTATTGCATCGCTCAGATTTCTATAGCAGAACGGACAAGTGCTTGTGAGTATCTCAGCTCCAGTTTCTTCAGCTTCTGCCACTCTTTTCGCAGCTGTTTCCAGCGAGTATTCTGGGAATGCTGCCCTAACTCCCCCACCAGCACCGCAGCAGAACGAGAACTTTCTGTTTCTTGGCATTTCGACAAGCTTTAAACCTGGAATCGCTTTAAGAACTTCTCTCGGATCTTCATAGACTTCGCAGTGTCTGCCGAGATGACATGGGTCGTGGTAGGTTACAACCTTCTCGAACTTGCCTTTGAATTCGACTTCTCCCTTTCTTATCATCTCAGCAATTACCTGCGTTGAATGCAGAACCTTTGCCTCGAAGTTAATTCCGAGCTTGTCTTTGTAACCCTCTGGCAATTCCTCTTGGTAGTCTTTCTTCAGAGCCTTGTAACATCCAGCGCATGATGTTATAAATCCCTCAGCACCATATCTATCAAGCAAAGCTGCGTTGTGCTCAGCGAATTCTTTTGCAAGCTCCCATTGTCCCGTTCTGAATAAAGGCGAACCGCAGCACCATTCATCCTGTGCTACTGTAAAATCTACTCCTAAAGCTTTAAAGATATTGACAGTCGCCAAGGCTATCTGCTTCTGTCTGTAAGATGCTGTGCATCCAACGAAGTAAACGTAGGTTGCTTTTTTCGGCAAAGATTCTTTAACGGAATTTGGCAACCAGTTAAGTCTATCTGCATGCTTCTCCATGTACGGATTTCTCTCCACCTTTATATGGTTGCTCCACCTCTTTATCGCCTCGGGAACCTTCCCAAACCTCCAAGCTTCAGCCCTCAAAGCTTCGATAGTTCTCATTATCGCTGGCTTGAAGTCCGTTTCACACATCTGCTGACAAGCTCCGCATGTTGTGCATGTAAATACTGCATGCATCACCGAATCTGTGAACTGCAGCTTGTTCTTGAGAAGACCTCTTGCAAGTGAAGATTTTGCTCTGCTTCCAAAGTATGAGTCGAGTTTGAATTTATCCCC
>CAYZIW010000003.1:8732-11050 GCA_964478605.1 uncultured archaeon
AGCCGATTGCAGCAAAATTTTCCTTTGCTCCGTATTCGTAGAGGTACCTGCAGTTGCTACAGTGAGTGCACATTGATATGTAGTTGTAAAGTTCGGCGAGTTTTTCGTAATCCTTCCTCAATAAAGGATGCTCAGCTCCCATCATCTCACCCCCAGCTTACCGGGATTCATAATATGGTTCGGATCCAGACAATCCTTTATCTTGGTGAGCAGCATTATCCAGCCAGGATCAGCATATTTATTCATTATGTTCCAGTACTCTACGGGTGGCTTATAAGGAAGTAATCCAAGCGGAACTCCGACTTCCACACACTCCTTCATTGCTTTTCTTGCATTTTCAACAGCCTTTGGATCTCTCTTGTCAAAAGGTGTCATTAGCCTGAGCATACCATAGTGGCTACCTCTGAAGTCCGTAAATCTGACAGCTGGAGAGAGGTTGTGCCTTATGTATATTTCCTTCCACTTGTTGTATATTATTGGCCAGCTCTTGCATGGTGTAAACGTTCCAGGCCAAGCCAATCCACCACCGCAAGCTTTTGAATAATTCTTTGTTGAACCAACGATCCTGCTTGGAAGCTCCGTTCTACCACGTTTAGCTTCTGGCGGATATTCGTAATCTATCAACTTCACACCCTTCGCCCTTTCCCTCTCAACAACTTCTTTCCACATCTTCCTCTTGTAAGCCAGCTCCTCTTCGCTCCAGCCACTTATAACGGTATAGCTGAACCACTCTGGCGCATCAGCTGGTTTTTCTTTGTATGGATACGGTATCGGAACCTGAGCTAACCACCAAGATACTGCCGTAACCTCATCACATAGCTCTAGATCTCTCCAAGCAACCATGTACTTCGTTATATCTTCAGCACTTTCGGCGGCGATCGTTAGAACATCTTTATACGGCCTGATCTTTGATATCCAAACACCAAGCTTCGTAACAATTCCAGTCGTTCCTAACCAGCCTATAAAAAGCCCAGCAAGCATTGGCAGCGGATATAGACTGTGCCAACTGTTTGAATAAGCACAGGAACCTATTTTGGCAACCTCTCCAGTTGGAAGAACGACTTCCATGCTGCTTATCATCTGGCTGTTTATGCCAAACCTCCCGTTAAGATGCCCTATTCCATGGTTTATTGCCATCGCCAAAACAGATGCACTTGCTGGATGTACCCCCCAGCCAAATTCGTAGCCGTGCTTCTTTAAAGCAGCTGAAAACTTCGCATGAGATACACCTGGTTCAATTACAGCGTAGCCAACCTCTGTGTTTATCTCCAGTATCTGGTCCATCCTCTTAAGATCCATCAATATGCCGCCCTCTTCAGGTATGCATAAACCTCCAATGTTAGTGCCAGTCACGTAGGGTACAACCGGTATCCTCTCCTTGTTGGCCAGTCTCAGAATTCTTTGAATCTGTTCAACGGTTTTTGGCAGTACAACGTAATCAGGCATGTGTGGGTCGTTCCATGTAAGGTCGTAGGAGTAAGGGTACATCAAAGCTTCATCGTTTGTTGCATACTCTGGACCTACTATCTCTTGCAACTGCTTCAAAATCCTATCATTTCCACCCATCCTTTTTCACCTCCCAACCCAAATTCACACCAAAATGGTGTGAGCATAATACATCTCAACCTCTTAAACTTTCTAACAACTTCTTTTGCTTCTCCTTGCTTTTTGCCATCTTTCGGAGCTGCATTGAAGCTTCAGGAGATATGCTAACTATTGCCTTTGAAAACGACATATACCACTTCTCAAGCTTGGAAATCAGATTCAAAGTAGCTGAAATTCTATTTTCTAAACTCAGCAAAATATCTACTTCTCTCCTCAACTCATCAACATCAAAACCCTGAATCGGCTCCAAAGATAGCTCAACCACAGTCTCTTTAAATATCCTCTCCAACTTCTCTGCATCTCTTATACATTCCTCTCCTACCTTATTAAATTCTGCATTCTCCTTTGCAAGCTCTAAATATCGCTTACTAAGCTTCTTCTCAACGTCTAAAACAAAAGAAATTATTGAACTTGGTGTGGCTGAATTCAGTCCAACCACCTCTTTATTATGACCTTCCTATCTGCAAAGAAGTCTACACAGTCTATCTGTCCATG
Source organism: uncultured archaeon (assembly GCA_964478605.1). GTDB lineage: Archaea > Halobacteriota > Archaeoglobi > Archaeoglobales > Archaeoglobaceae > WYZ-LMO2. The sequence goes on from CAYZIW010000003.1 coordinate 10,833, forward strand.
CAGTACTCCGAAGAAGGACTCTCTCATGCCAGCAAACGGGAAGAATGCCATTGGTGCTGGAATACCGACGTTAACACCGACGTTTCCGCATTTCACGCTTCTTGTGAACTTCCTCTCAGCTGCACCACTTGAAGTGTAGATCACTGCTGCGTTTCCGTATTTACTTTTGTTTATAGCTTCAATCGCATCTTCAAGCGTTTCAAAGTGGATTATCGAAG
>CAYZIW010000003.1:11060-18651 GCA_964478605.1 uncultured archaeon
CTTAGCAATTGTCATGTCTGGAGTCACATCATCAAAAACTGTCGGAGCTATGAAATACCCATTCGGATAGTCTGCAACTTTTGGATTCCTTCCATCGAGTATAAGTTTCGCACCCTCCTCAACCCCCTTCTCTATAAACCAGAGAATTCTTTCTTTTGCCCTTCTCGAAACTACAGGCCCCATATCTACGTTCTCATCCAAACCGTAACCCAGCCTTAGCTTAGCTGCTGCTGCAACAAACTTTCTCTTCAATTCGTCGTAGATCTCACCAACTGCAGCTAAATTTGAACCTGCCAAGCATCTCTGCCCAGAATTTCCGTAGAAAGACGCGATCATATTAGGTATTGCCTTGTCAAGTTTTGCATCTGGCATCACCACTACGTAGTTCTTTGCACCAGCCTGTACTAAAGCCCTCTTACCGTACTCCCCTGCAAGCTTGTAAACTGCTCTTCCAACAGGAGTAGAACCTACAAAGGTTACACCAACGATGTCTGGATGCTTGATAAGTTCCTCTCCAACTTCCTTTCCACCATGAACGATGTTTATAACTCCCGGAGGCAGATTTATCTCATCAAATATTGAGCATATCTCACTCATTGGGATCGGACAAATTTCACTAGGTTTAACAACAAGCGTACATCCGACCGCTAAAGCGTAAGGGATGTACCAGAATGGAGCAAGTGCTGGAAAGTTGAATGGACCTATTATTCCAAAGACACCAAGAGGTTCTCTCACGAGTTCTTCGTCAATACCAGAAGCGACCTGATCAAGTCTCTCTCCCTTGAAATACGTATAAGCGATAGCTATAGCTGTCTCAACATTTTCAATCAAACGTCTCATTTCACCTCTAGCTTCATCAATTATCTTTCCATGGTTCTGCGTAGTCACCCTTGAAAGCTCCTCGAATCTGTCTTCCAATGCGTTTTTCAATTCAAAAAGGTATCTGACTCTAGTAGTTATCGGAAGCTCCTTCCACTCTTCAAAAGCAGCTGCTGCTGCTTCAACTGCTCTGTTGACATCTTCCTTTACGCACATCGGAACTTCTGCTATCACTTCATCTTTCGCTGGGTTGTAGACAGGATCGTACCTGTCTGTAGAAGGTGTTACAAACTCGCCATCAACGTACACTTTTAGCTTTCCGTAATTCTTTTTAACCTCTGGTAGTAAAGCCATGCGTTTTGATTTTTGATTCTGGTTAAATATGGACAGGTTAACATGCTAACATTAATAGGGTTAATCGGTTAACAGCCCATATTAAATCATTAAACTGATCCTTTTGCATATGCCAGAGTTGAGCACAAAATTGTTTTGGGTATTCGTGGCGATATGGTCTATTTGGCACTTTGTTTCGCAGTGGTATGCATTTACGAATCCGATAGAGAAGCAGCTTTACTTCGGTTGGCTATCTTGGTGGCAAGTAAACTCTATTGTTTGGTATTTCACAGCCGCAGCAGTGTTTGCAGTGTATCTAAACAAGTTCTGGAAGCCTGTAAAGGTTAGGGAAAAGATGATGAAAGGAAAGAAAGCTGAGAGGTGAAAAACATGGCCGAATGGTATACCGGGCAAGGAGGAATTATACTTGGACTGATTATATTTCTGTCGCTTGTCGTTATAGGTGTCTCAATATACATCTCGAAAAAATCGAAGAAGACCGTGCAGGACTACGTTCTTGCAGGCAGTAGCCTGGGTATCTTCGTCCTCTACTTCTACGGAGCTTTCACAATCATGAGTGCCTGGACTTTCTACGGCCTGCCGGGATGGGTTTACGCCTATGGACACGGTATAATGATACCCTGGTACATGTTCATACACCTCTTCCAAGTCCTGATAATTACCGTGCTTGGTATAAAACTCTGGGGAGCGGCAAAGTATTACGGCTACTCTACACCTCTCTCAGTTATAGCCGATCGTTTGGAATCTCAAAACGCTCAATACATCTTCAGCTCAGTTAATCTGATATTCGTGGCAATATACTTAGCTTTACAACCAGCAGCGATTGCAATAGGTCTTAACGCGTTAGTAGGTGCTCCTTTGGAGTTTGGATTTGTATACGGAGCAATTTTAAGCGGTTTGATAGCTTTCATTGGTGGAATGAGAAGCGTTGCCTACACCAACGTTTTCCTAGGCGCTTGGTTCCTCATAGCCTTCGTTGGAACGTTCATCATAGCACTCATAAATCTACCTAATGGATTAACCGGAGCGGCTGAATACATAGTCCAAAATAAACCATGGCTGTACTCAAATCCAGACCCCTTCGGACCGGCGAAGCTTACTGGAGCAGACAGAATGGCATATGCACTTGGTTACATTCTCTCTGGATTTAGCGGAGCACTCTGGATTCACTTGATGTACGTTCCAATGACCTTGAGAAGTCCTTTAGCGATGAAATGGTATCCAACCCTACAGTTGATCTCATTCCCGATAATCTTCACAGTAATCGGAGTTACAATAGGCACAACAATAGGGCATGTTTTAGCTCCAAATCTACCGAAGGCAGACCAGGTTTTCCAGTACATCGCAACTCAGTATGGTGGTGTGTGGTGGGGCGCGTTTGTATACATAGGTGCATTTGCAGCTGCAGTCTCGACGATGGGGACTATGATAGTTGCTGCTGCGTCGCTTTATTCTTACGACATTTACAGATGCCTGAAGAAGGGTAGATGTACTGATCAACAGATAATCTGGCAGACAAGAATATTCCTTTGGATCCTTGTAATCGTTGCAACGTTCTTCGGCTGGCTTGCAATCGTCGGTTGGAAGTACATTGGACTGCCAGCCCCTGTACCGCTGGCTGATTTCTTGAACTTCCTTGCATCTCCTGGGTTTGCTTTAAACGTCGTGATGCTGATAGCATTGTACTGGAGAAGAGCTACAAAGGAAGCAACTATAATTTCGTTCATAGTTGGATTCATACTACTGGCGATAGGTTACGTATACCAGCCGTTCACTTACATGCTAACTGGTATAAAGGGATTGCCAGCACTCGTAATAGCGCTCCCAGTTGAGCTGATACTGTTCTTCGTAATATCCTATCTGACAAAGCCAGCAAGTGAGCAGACTTTAGCAAAGTTCTTTGACCAACTGGAAAAGTACATAAACGAACAGCCAGATCCCAAGGTTGAAGGAATTAGCTAACTTTCATTTTTTCTTTTTTAATTTTTTGCATAATCAAAAAAGCAGCAAGAGATAGCATACAACTCCAGCTGACAGAGCTGCCAGCAAATTAACTGTGGAATTTGTTAAGTAACCGGCTTTCTCAAGGGTTGCACCCAAAAGACTGTCTACGTGTACCCCCAAAAAAGATGCCAGCACTACATATACTAAATACTGCACTTCAACCACACCTAATCCAACTGCGATAAAAGCCGTTGTAACGCTACCAATTAAAGCTGCAAGTTCGCCTATCAGAGATATCCCACCACTTTCACCTGGTTTGACCAATTTGAAGTTGGTTATGAGGTAAACCTTTTTTGCTGTTTTACCTACTTCACTTGCCATGGTATCGGATAAAGCAGCAGCAACACTTGCAACAAACGCTGCAGCAAATTTAAAATCCAGAGAGTAGTTCATAGCGAAGAATAGAGCTGGTAAACTGTTGCCTAGAACATTTGCATAACCTCTTGCACCACCGGCCTGCTCAGCTATACCAAGAGCTTTTTTCATTTCGTACTTGTACTTCGTTATAGCTGAACCTAAAGCATAAAAAAATAAAAGAACCATAAAAAATCTGATGTCGGTAAAAAGAATTACGATCAAACCGGAAAGCGTTGCTGCGAGCAAACCACTTTCATCTGCAACCCCAGTTCGCATCGCCAGGTAGCTCAATACTAGAGATATTGCAAGGGCATAGCTTAGATCGTAAAGCGATGCGTCAGGAATATATAGAGTAAATATAGTGTAGGCAGTTGCTAAGGCTAGCAAAACTGTCACTCTTTTGTCCACCTTTGCATTAACACTTTCAACTAGAGCTGCAGCTATCCCACCAGAGATGGATATAAACAGTATCTGGGAGATGACTGAATAATTAAAGTTGTAATACACAAAAAGATAAACAAAACCCATAAAAGAGTAGAGGGCAAGATTCCGAAATATGCCTTTTTTAAATTCGTGAGCTAGACTGGCGAATATGGCACAAAAAACTACGGGTTTTGGGAGAGTAAAAGATAGTGCTGCAAGCAAAGATGCTACGAAAAGGAAATTTGTGTAGTTCTCACTCCCCAAGTTCAATCTCTCCCCCTTTCTAAAGTAAGATACAGCCAAAGAGAGAAGAAAAACAAAAACTATCCAGGAGTCTACCTTCAAAGCTGCAAGAGATAACAGGGAGGACATTAATACTGGCAGCATCAGAAAAATTAATAGTCTAGCCATTTAAAATTATGCAATGTTGATGAAGATATATGAAAAGAAAGTTGAGAAAGAGATTGAAAAAGTTCCAAAACATATCGTTGTTATCTCGCCAGATTTTGACAGTAAAAAATTTATGGAATTTTTGAATTGGTGCGAAAAATTCGGTGTCAGAGAGGTGACGCTTTGTCTCCACGAGGATTTAAAGCTGGATTTGAGAGGTGTAAGAATTAGAAAAATACATGACGGTCATGTGCTTGAGAGTGGGGAAGGCAAGATAATTGTAAATCTAATAGCGAACTTTGATGGGAAGAAGGAGATAACGAACGCAATAAAGAAGTTAGCTGAAAAAGTTTTAAATGGGGAATTGGATCCGGAAAAGATCGACGAGAAATCAATAGAGAGCTACCTAGCTGTAAAATCTTCGCCAGATATGATTGTAAAGGTGGGAAAAGATCTACCAGAATTTTTGATATGGCAGAGTATTTATAGTGAACTTTACTTTGCAGACACAGAATGGAAACAGTTAAGATACGTAGATTTCCTAAGGATGCTAAGAGAATATCAGAGGAGAGAGAGAAGGTATGGTAGATAACCTAAAACTCGTAAGAACCATAGCTGACTACCAGTTCGGAGCCGGTGCAGGAAGGGCTCTTTTCCCAGACTCTTGCAAATTCGTCTTTTCGACCACAGGAAAGGTTAGGCAAGTATTTGATGGAAACGTCAGAATAGCAACCTTAAAAGCTGATTCTGGGCTGCTTACTTTAAGTATAGAAGGTGCAAAAAGATTGCATTCGGTATTTCCGTTTCCAAAGTTGAGAGTGGTCGTTATCGACGATGTATCCGACTTCATAGCCGCTGGAAAGAGCGTTTTTGCCAAGCATGTTGTTCAGGTAGATGAGAACATAAGAGCTTACGATGAGATTTTGGTCACAAATACAAAAGATGAGCTCCTAGCAACAGGTCAAGCACTACTTTCTGCTTTTGAGATGCTTGAAATGGACAGAGGTATGGCTGTAAAAGTCCGACAGGGAGCGAAAAAGAAATGATGCTAGTAGATAGAAAAAACAATCTGTTGATAATCAAAAGAAGGAGTGTCATAACCGGAAGAATAAAGTTCAGTGGAAAAGTCGTTGTAGGCTTAGGTAGTGTAGTCCTTGGAGACATAGAGGCTGAAGAAGTATCCATTTCTAAAAAATGCAGTGTTAGATGTATAAAATGTCAGAAAGTTGTAGTTGGAGCATTCAGCAGTTTTGGGGAGATAGAGGCTGAAGATGTCAAAATTTTAAGCAACTGCACGGGAGAAAGAGTTAAAGGCAGTCTTATAAAGATCAGCAAGGGTTGCAAGTTCGAAGAAGTTTATGGAGATGTTATACTGATCGAAGGTGAAACAAAAATCGGTAAGCTAGAAGGTAGAAAAATAATCGCCTTACCTAAAACCTAGAGAAAGGTTTAACTATTCTAATCACTACTAAAATTGGTGGGCTAGGCTGGGGGACTCGGCGTCCCCTGTAACCCGAAACCGTCGACATGCGGGAGCCGAAGCCGAGGGGAGGTCTGAATAGTACAGACAGCGTTGGCTTGCGACCCCGTAGAATCCTCGTCCTGAAGGGTCGGCGGTTGCAGGGGGCTATCCGGAAGGATTGTCTCCTGCATTAACCGGAGGGAACGGCCCAGGCCCGGAAGGGAGCAGGCTAACTCCGGACGACCGGCGCTTTCAGGGGTGCGGGGAGGAGGGGTCACAGGCTTTACGCTGTCTGTGCTTTCAGATCGACCTGAGGCGTGCCCACCAAAAACATTATATGTCCAAAATTTAACTCTCAGTAGGGTCCGTAGCTTAGACTGGTCAGAGCGCCCGGCTCATAACCGGGCGGTCGAGGGTTCAAATCCCTCCGGACCCAGATTTTACGAGAATTGGAGCAATTCAGAAGATCGCCATCTAATTTCCGATTATTTGAGTTGGTTGATTTATGCTTTGATGGCTGTGGAGTTTTATCTTCGCTTGAAATGTTCTCAAAGTTGGCAAAATCTTGCTAGATTTTAGAGCTGACTTCAATTATGCAAGAATCAGTACTTAATAGACATACTCGATGAACTTAGAGAAATCGAGAACAGGGTTTAGCACATAGAAAAAGTCATAGAGTATTTTGTGGATTCAATTTTCGCTTCTGAAGATGAGAAATTGCCTAGAGAATCTGAAAAAAGATAAAAAAGGAGATTTTATCAATTTTATTCCAATTGGGAAGCTTGATGATGTGTTTAAAAGACTTACAGGGTCTATTTTCGTCCTGAAGTTCTAAAATTTCTCAGAAGGCCTCTAAGGAAAGATTTATAGTTGGGGATTACAGGAATATTTATACTCTTAACGAAGATAAAAAAAGTCTTTGTGGTCTTTAAAATAGATCGAAGAGAAAGAGTTTACGACTTTAATTTGAGAAATTGAAAATCGCTTTTTTCTGTAGAGTTTGATCCGTTCATCAAAATAACAGTGCTATCTAGCTTTCTGCTGCGTTTTCGAAGTACCTTGAATAGAAATCCACGTTATTTCTTTTTAGAAGATTTACAAATTATTTCTCCAATTCCAACCTTTTCAACAACTTTTTTAGCTCTTTTGTCTCCTGAGAGATACCCAATTAGCACGTTCGTGTCAAAAAAGTACCTCATTCCTGCCATTTCCTTCCATGGAATTTCTGGATAGTGCTTCCTAACCGAAATTGGCACCTTTTTAACAGCTTCTCCAATAACCTCTATTGCCTTGTTACCGCATAAGCAGTTCTTTTATCCTTTGCAAAATCTTCGTAGTCCATTCCTTCCACAAAACTCATAGCATCTTTCATTGCCTCAACGATGTCTCTACATAGTCCAAAAATTCTATCTTCACAGACTGACTACCTCCTCTAAGATATGCTTTCCAATCCTTGGTTTTAAAGTGATTTTTCAACCAGATCTACTTTAATACCCAGTTCTTCACTTAAATAATTCTTCAATCTTATGAAATCTATAAGACTCAAGTCTGCTGAATCTTCAAACTCTACCAAAATGTCAAGGTCGCTCCCCTTTTTCTCTTCTCCTCTAACGTAGGAGTCAAAGATACCGATAAATTCACTTTAAACCTATCTTTTAAGAGTGGTTTTAACTCCTCCAATCTTTTCTTTATCTCCTCAACGTTTTTCATATCTACACTCCTTTTCAAGCGATTTAAAAACTCCGTCTTCGTAGATCGCTTCAATGATCTTTGCCATAGAAT
>CAYZIW010000003.1:18661-82235 GCA_964478605.1 uncultured archaeon
TGGATTTGTCGGCTTAATTTCTGAGTTTAAATCCATTCTACATCTTCTAAAATAAGCTTAGAATTTGGAACTATTCAAATTCTTCTCACCTTTACAACTTCGTCCTTCACAACCACAACTTTCCTTTCACATCAACTGATTTCAACACTTTTTCTAGAATCATAAATCTTTTTGATGGCTCCGCTGTTGAAGTTCTCATCAAAATAACCCCACTTGAAGGTTTTCTCAATCTGAAAATGAGCTCACCAAAATCCTTGTCGTCTGTAATTAAAAATCCTCTTCTCCACTTCAGCCTTTTCAAGAACTTCATCATCAGTTGCTGAGGGTTTCTAATATCCTACAAAACCACACCATATCCGGCGTTCTTCATTAAAATCGCAAGTCTTTTGCCCGTGTACTCATCAATAAGGAACTTTATCAAGGCTATTCCACCATTGGGATTATCTCCTCTCCCGAAAGGACTTTCGCAGCATATTGCAAAGCAGCTTTGATGTCTTCTTCTCTAAGATTTGGATATTCTTCAAGTATTTCCTTTATACTCATGCCTTCTGCCAGTCTTTTGATAATAGCATCCACAGGTATTCTTGTGCCCCTGATAACGGGTTTACCACCCATGATCTTAGGGTTTACCACTATCCTTTCTTCCATATTTAGATTAGTTGTGATTCTCCTAAATAAGTTGTGTTTCAATCTATTGTCGAATATTGAGAAGAAATTGGTGTTCGCTACCTTGGATTGCACTTCATAGCACGCAGTTAATTCTAAAGCTCTATAACTTCCAGAAAATCGACTCTTTTGAAATCTTCATCGAAGGTTGCAATCTTTTTTATGCCGTAGTGCTTGCAAGTTGCAGCTATTAAGGCATCGTTTGGAAGTAAACCGTATTCCCTCATTAAACTCACGGAGATCATTTCCACTTCTTCAGTTATCGGTAGCGAGTGCGCCAGATTAAGGAATTCAACCAGTTTTTGAATCTCCTTTATGCTGGATTTGATAATCTCTGGCTGATTTCTGATTTCGTAACTCTTTTTACCTGTCTTTAGCTTTATAAACACATAAAGAACTTCGCTGTAAACGATTGCATTACGATACAACCTTTCTTTTCTTATTAGGGACTTAAATGACTTCTTAGCTTTTTCGTTGCCCTCTAAAACTTTAAGAAAAACAGAGGAATCAACAAAAACCCCATTCATCTTCCAACTCTTCAAGAGCCTTATTTGTATCTTTTCCCTCCAAAATACCAAAAACATCTTCTATTATGGAATCCGCATCTTCGAGTCTAATTTTTACTCTCTCTCCGGGCTTCAATTCAACCTTCTCAAGAGGTTTGAATACTCCATCTTCGTAGATCGCTTCGATTATTTTAGGCATAAATTTAGTTAGCTTGAGAATAGAAATAGATTTCGATTGATCAGTTCAGATGCTCCAGACTTGTTTTTAAAATTTTAATCCAAGCTTGTTTAGAAAATTAAAAATTGGCGTTCGCTACTTCGAGGCAATTGACTTGCGTAGTTCGTAGCACGCGGGTAGCTCAAATCTCCAAAAAAATCAAAATAGCTCCTTTTGAAATCTTTGTCAAATTTTGCAATCCTGTAAGCTTTCAAATCCCTGAAATTCTTTCAATCGCTTTATCGAATTCTTCGAGCAAATAATAGGCTTCAATTCCATATCTTTTAGCATTCTCTGCCATAATGCGGTCGTTCGTTATCAGAATTGAGTTTGTTAGCTTTGCTGTGGCAATAAAATAAGCATCGATTGCTCTACAGCCCGTATTCAGGGCTATTTGGTATGCAATCTCGTCAGGATTATCGACTAATGCTATCTCATCTATAATTTCAGAAATAATCTTTTCAACTTCTTTTGAATGAAATCTTCTCGCAAGAATGCACGCCAACTCGATTTTGAACAACTTTGGATTTAAAATACCCTCTTTAGCCATTTCCAGTATTTTTTCAGCTTTTTTAGTTCTTTTCTCGTCGAATTCGAGGATGAAATCTGCAAAAACCGATGTATCGACCGTTAGTTTCATCTTCTCTCCGAAACAAATTCTAAAACCAAGTCTTTATCCACCTTTGTTCTATATTTTCTTAGCCTTCCGACTAAATCTCCAGCTATAATCTTCACTTTCTCTCCTTCTCTAAGCTCAACCTTTTCCAGTGGCTTGAAAACTCCATCTTCGTAGATCGCTTCGATTATTTTAGGCATAAATTTAGTTAGCTTGAGAATAGAAATAGATTTCGATTGATCAGTTCAGATGCTCCAGACTTGTTTTTAAAATTTTAATCCAAGCTTGTTTAGAAAATTAAAAATTGGCGTTCGCTACTTCGAGGCAATTGGTTTTGCACTTCGTAGCACGCAGTCTGCAGCTACAAATCCGATCATTTTTTTATTTCACTTAGATTTTTCAATGGAATAAGATTTAAATCGAGATTTCGCCTATATTCGTTCGTAAACCCGCTCTCTTTTATCGATCTTTAGGACCCAAATCTCTCCCCCTTTAGAGTATATATGATCCTATATAATTTTCCTACACGAATTCTGTATGTGTTCTCTCTACCTTTGATCTTTTTATATGGTATTGAAAATGGATTCTCGGAAAGCTTTATCAGCTTCTCTCTAATTCTCGCTCTCGTTTCAAAGTCAAGTCTCTCAAGAAAATCCTTAGCCTGTTTGCTGAGAAAAATTTCAAAAGTCATTCGAGCCTGTATTTCTCCCCCTTCTCCATTTCAGCCTCGATAGAATCCAACTCTCTATGTTCATCTTTGCTTAATTCCTCGAACCCTAGAAAATTGTCTATTTTAGAATTGATGATCTCAAGCATTTTTTCGATCCTCTGGAGATGAGAGATGATGTTCTCTTGCATAGACATAATCGTAGCCAGATTTAAAAATGTTTACTGTTTACTTTTTAATTCGCCTCAAAGCAAATACTTTCCGTTGATTGTTATACTTGAAAAGCATTAAAACATCAATAAAGCATTTTTCCAGCGTATTAAGCCTCTTCAAGATCTTCCGGTATTAGATGAATAAAACAAAGAGAATTCTAAAGCTCTATAACTTCCAGAAAATCAACTCTTTTGAAATCTTCATCGAAAGTTGCAATTTTCTTTATTCCATAATGCTTGCACGTCGCAGCAATTAAGGCGTCGTTGGGAAGAAGTCTATATCGGATTGCAATATCTTTGATAACACTCAAATCATTTGTATCGCTTACAAATTGGATTTTAGAGAGGACTTCGTCCAGAGATGCTATAAAATCGCTGGCAAAGTTGTAACCGTTCTTCCTGATGTGCTCCCGAAGTGAAAAAGGGCTTTTGATATTGAGCCTTTTATCTGCCAGCAATCTCAATCCAACGTAAAAAGTTTCCTCGTAAACCGCCAAACTTGTAATTAAATTATCTGCTATATGAAAGAATTCTCTCGCTTTATCTGTTTTATCCGTTTTAATTATCAGGGAGACCAAAAAAGATGTGTCTAAAAAGATGCCCATAATTCTTCCCGAAGCTTTTTTATTTCATCCACCTTAATTTCCTCTCCCAACTCTATGGGATCGAAACTAAGCTCCCGTTTCTCCAGCCTTAATTTCACCTTTTCTCCATTCTTCAATTCAACCTTCTCAAGAGGTTTGAATACTCCATCTTCGTAGATTGCTTCGATTATTTTAGGCATAAATTTAGTTAGCTTTGAGAATAGAAATAGATTTCGATTGATTTGTCGGCTAAACTTTAGAGATTTTAACTCTAAAGAGATTGCTTAAAGCAAAAATAATAAGAAAAATTGGCGTTCGCTACTCCGTGGTAATCCTTCGGATTGCTCACTTTGTAGCACGCAGTTAATTAGAATTAATTTAATTAGTGTTCAAGATAATTCTAAAGCTCTATAACTTCCAGAAAATCAACTCTTTTAAAATCCTCGTCGAAAGTAGCTATCTTCTTTATTCCATAGTGCTTGCACGTTGCAGCTATTAAGGCATCGTTTGGAAGCAATCTATACCTTTCCATTATCTCCTGCGTTTCTGAAATGTTCTGGTAGTCCCTCAGAATGGTGATTTCAACCTCCTGGATGAGCTTTTCAAAATCTAAAAGTTCTTTGTTGCAGTAATTGTATCCTTGGTTTGTTATCAGCTCTCTGAAATTTGCATAAGATCTTATACCAAACTTCACTTCAGCGATCTTCCTGGAAATAACATAAACTGTTTCGTTCCAAACAGTAAAAGTTGTAAACAACGGTTTTTCAATTTCAAAGACTTTTTCAGCCCTGTCTGTTAAATCTGTTTCAAATAGAAAATTGTAGAAAATATTGGTGTCGAGGAGAATCAAAACGTTACCTCCTCCTCGTAATTTTTCAACTCTTCAACCTCAGCCTTTCCAAGCAGACCTCTGTATTTTCTTATAATTTCTTTTCTATTTTCCTGAATTAGAATCTTTATCCTCTGTCCTTTCCTCAATTCAATCTTCTCCAGTGGTTTGAACACTCCGTCTTCATAGATCGCTTCAATGATCTTTGACATAGATTTAGTTTGCTCTGAAAATAGAAATAGATTTCGATTGATTTGTTTGGCTAAACTTTTAAAATTTTGGCTAAAGATCACTTGAACAATTAAAAAGAAATTGGCGTTCGCCACTTCGTGGCAATTGGCTTTGCACTTCTTAGCATGCAGTCTCAGAATCTGACTTCTATTTTAATTTTAATTGGTTTTTCAAGCAACTGGAGCTCATATCTCTATTACTTTGAGGAAATCGACTCTTTTGAAATCTTCATCGAAGGTTGCAATCTTTTTTATGCCGTAGTGCTTGCAAGTTGCAGCGATTAAAGCATCGTTTGGAAGCAGACCGTATTTTTTAATGACGTCGAACATCTCTCCGTGTCCGACGGTTGGTAATACCACAATTCCGAAGTAATCAAGAAGAGCTAAAACGTCAGAAACGACTTCTTCTGCGATTTTTGATGTTATTTCAGGATTCTTTCTGAGATAGACCAAAAGATCATAGCGTTTGTCTATTTTGGTAATTTTTCTCGCTTTTTCTTTTATAAGAACGTAAACAACTTCTTCAACCACATTTACAGAAGTTACGAGCTTACCATCAAGCTCCTGAAACAGATCTATGCCTTCTATGAAAAAAGAGAGGAATGCAGAGCTATCTATGAAGATGGCATCTTCTGTCATGGATTTCATCTCTGAGTTCTATTAGTTGCGAAAAGCCACTTCCTTTATATTTTCCCCTCAAACACTCTATATCTTTCTTTATTTCCATTTTTACCTTCTCTCCTTCCTTTAGCTCAACTTTTTCCAGTGGCTTGAAAACTCCATTTTCGTAGATCGCTTCAATTATTTTTGGCATAATTTTAGTTTGCTTTGAGAATGTAAATAGCTTTCGATGGATTTGTTGGCTAAAACCTCAAAAATTTCTTGGGGAAGAATAAGAGAGAACTCAAAGTTCTAAAACTTTAAGAAAGTCGATCTTCTGAAACCACCAAAGTTTGCTTGATCTCCCTTCCAAAAGAGTTCTAGGCTTTTTTCTGTGATCTAATCTTTTCTTTTTCAAGACCACTTAGACCACTGGAACCTTCGCACGGCGGTTATGGAGTTTTAAATTCTTTCCAAATGTGTTTTTTCAGCTGAGATTAACTCTTACTGACTCATAGAAGATTGTTTTAGGCAAAATCCATAATCTTTTATACTACGAGAACAGGATTTTATACATGGAAGTCATTCAAATTTCGAAAGAAGAGCTGGAAGAAATAATAGAAAGGAAGTTGAAAGACGCGCTTTTAAAAGCTTTGATGGAGATTACTCCCTATGTTTCCGATGAAGAGCAAAAAGAGATTGAAAGAGTTGCGGGAAAACCGGAAGATTACGGAGAGGAATTTGAAGAATGGAATGGAAGTTAATTTATCACAGGAACGCAATAAAATTTCTTAAAAAATTGGAAAAGGAAAAAAGAGAGCACATATTGGGTAAGCTCTACGAACTAGTGAATTCCATGGAGAAAGGAATTTTTCCAATTAGAACAATGGATATAAAAAGGTTGAAAGGAAAATGGGAAGGCTTTTTCAGACTTCGGGTGGGGGAACTGAGGATTATTTTCCGAATTGACGTGGAAAGTAAGAAGATCCTGGTTTATAATATCCATTTTAGAGAAAAATCCTATTGATAAGTGTTTGACTGCTCTAAAAAACTCTATCCTCGATTCTTGCTCTTCTGACTACCAACAATAAAAAATTATAGTCGACTATCCTAAACTCCCCGTCGAAGGTAGCTGTCTTCATCATGCTGTAGTGCTTGCAATTTTTGATAACTGATGCACTCAAATAACAGAAATTTTAGCGTTCTAATGTGCATACAGCGTAGCAGGCTTTGCTCATGCGTGTAGCACAGCACGCAGTTAATTCTAAAGCTCTATAACTTCCAGAAAATCAACTCTTTTAAAATCCTTGTCGAAGGTTGCGATCTTTTTTATGCCGTAGTGTTTGCAAGTTGCAGCGATTAAAGCATCGTTTGGTAAGAGCCTATATTCCGCAATAATTTTCTTCGCAATGTCAAAGATTTGCTCGCTGATTTCGAGCACGAGCATAGAGTTTTTCAAAAGGTTCAAGGCATGAAGTCTGCTGATCAAAACATCTATTGAAGACTCTTTCTCAAATTTCTCTTTCATTTTGAAGAAGCCAATTTTATCATCCGCTATGCTGGCATAAACAATTTTAAATGCAACCTCTTCAAGGACATTTACGGAAGTATACAAAACATAGTTGGACAATTTCCGCAAGATCTCGGTTTTCTTCCATAGTATAATCTCTAAAAGTGCTGAAGCATCAATAAAGCATTTTTCCAGCATAGTAAGCCTCTTCAAGATCTTCTGGACTCACTTTGGGTTTGGGCAAATTTTTGAGAATTTTTTCGAGTTCAATTATAAGCAAGTCTGTAATGATCCCTCTCTCTTCGACAAAAACCTTAACTTTTTCACCTCTCTTAAGCTCCACCTTCTCCAGAGGTTTAAAAACTCCGTTTTCGTAGATCGCTTCAATTATTTTTGGCATAGATTTAGTTTGCTTTGAGAATGTAAATAGCTTTCGATGAGTTTATCTATAATTTACAGAACATCTCTAAAAGGGAAAAGCAGAGATTTTAAAAAATTGGCGTTCGCTACTCCGTGGCAATTGGCTTGCACACTTCGTAGTACGCAGACAACTCGTTTAAAATTCGATGGGAAGGATAAAGAGAACTCAAATCTCTAAAATTTCAAGAAAATCAACTCTTTTAAAATCCTCGTCGAAAGTAGCTATCTTCTTTATTCCATAGTGCTTGCACGTTGCAGCTATTAAGGCGTCGTTAGGAAGGAGTTTGTATTTCTCAACAATTTCAGCTATTTCCACACCAAAACCGCATGAAAGAACTCGAAATAAACTGAGCAATTCTTTAACAGCACTAAGATCAAAATCGATTTTGGATAGTTTTGATTGAAGTTGATGAGGTTTTAGATTTGTTACAGCACGAAGATAACCATAAATAACTTCAGAAACCACTACATCATTGATATATCCAGTAATTTTTCCACTCTCGACGTCTTCAAGCATTTCGCTCGCCTCTTCCCGAGTGTTGGCTAAATGATGCAGAAAAACGTTTGAATCAAAGAAAACTTCCATTTTCGATCTCTTTTATTATTTTCTCTACATCACATCCCTTAATTATCCCTCTTGTTCTTTCAACGACATTGCTAAGCTTAATTTTGACTTTCTCACCCTCTTTTAGATCAACCTTCTCCAGTGGTTTGAAAACTCCGTCTTCGTAGATCGCTTCGATTATCTTTGGCATAATTTAGGTTTAGCTTTTAAAATAGAAATAAGTTTCGCTCGATACTTCCTATTTTCTTGTAACTAAAAGTTAATCCAGCCTTTGGTTTAGCAAGGACTTGGAAAACTTTATTTTCGTAGATCGACAAGGACGGTTCTATATGATTTCAAAATCCAGAAATTCTTTCAATCGCTTTATCGAATTCATCGATCAAGTAATAGGCTTCAATTCCATATTTTTTGGCATTTTCAGCCATGATTCGGTCGTTAGTTATTAGAATAGAGTTTTTTAGCTTTGCTGTGGCAATAAAATAAGCATCGATTGCTCTACAACCTGTCAAAAGGGAAATTTCGCGGGCAATCTCAAAGATTTCATCTTCTGAGACCAAATTTAACTCTTTCGAAATTTCTTCAACCAAATTTCTGACCAAAATTCGATCTTTTCTTCTTACCAAAATTGCTGTGAGCTCAATAATAAGAACCTTAGGAGAAAAGATTTCAAAGTTTTCTGTTAAACTCAGTATTTTGTTTGCCTTTTGGAACCTTTCTCCAGACCCTTTAAGCAAAGAATCGAGGATTAGGGATGTATCGAAGGTTATCACCTTCTCTCCTCAATAAGCGTTTTTGTTAAATCTTCTTCTACATCCTCAAGGAATTTTTGATATTCCTGCACAACTGCAAACAGCCCCTTATGTAGTCTTATCCTGACTCTCTTTCCGGGTGTCAATTCTACCTTTTCCAGTGGTTTGAATACTCCGTCTTCGTAGATTGCCTCGATTACTTTGGGCATAGATTTAGTTTGCTTCAAAATAGAAATAGGTTTCGATTGATCAATTCATATGCTCTAGACTTTTTAAAATTTTAATCCAAGCTTACTTAGAAAATCAAAAATTGGCGTTCTAATGTGCATACAGCGTAGCAAGCTTTGCTCATGCGTGTAGCACAGCACGCTCTCTTGAGCTATTCTGCTTCAATTTTCTGTTTTCTCGTATGAATTAAGCTTTGAGCCAGATCAGAAATTCCACAAGGCTGTTTAGCAATGGATTGAGAAAGTAAATGTCGTAAGGGCTGAAGTAGGCTTTGGTTACGTCTGAAATAAAAAGGCTTTCGGTATTTGAAAAGCTGCTCAAAAATTAAATATAAATAAAAATAGATAGAATTTTTATCTTCCAACGTACGTGAGAACCACCTGTTCTTGCCCACCTACAAACCTACATTTCACCGTAATAATTTTATCAGTGATGTTGCCTGTAGTTACCTTCACGAGCTTACTCTCACCCACTTGGTTTTTATTCCAACTAGGTTGGCCATTACTACTGCCATCTAAATATGCCTGGCAAGTTTCTACAAAGTTTACGTCTGGTCCACCTTGGAACGTTATCCAAACAGAGGTATTATTGGGCTGAGTTGCTGTAAAAGCAACCGTATATGTCCTAGTCACTGAACTTCCAAAACCAAACACGAAGCTCGCTATCACCGCTGCTAAGATCACTGTAATTGCCACCATCAGTATCACGCCAATTACTGGCGAGACACCTTTCTCATCCATCCTCATTTTACCACCTCCATTGTCACTGTAATAATGATGAAGTACTCCTATAAATCAATTTCGGAACAAAGATACATCTAAATAAACAAAATTAGCTTTCATAGAATTTTTCATTTTTTAAAAGTGCCAATATGAATTCGGCTATCCTTTCAACCTCATCCCTCTTAAAACATACGAAGCCATCTACAGGCTTATCGCAAATCAAAGCTAAAATTTCGCCTTGCTTGTATCGCTCTATTTCATCTTCATGGTTTAAAAAAACTATCCTCGGCTTCTTCGCATCTCTAAAACCTTCTGTTAGGATAAGATCGTAACCTGAAAGATATTTTCTTGCTATCGAATCAAGATCTTCATCTTCAACCCTTTTTATTAAAGCGAACTTTTTTGACGAAAAGATAGCAATGTCTGCACCGCTGCAAAAGATCCTTTTAGAGTCCTTACCTTCTTTATCTATCTCAAAATCTTCATGGACCTTCTTGACAACAGCAACCCTTAAGCCGGCTTTTTTCAAGATCGGTACAAGCCTCGTTATGAGCGTTGTTTTTCCACTGCCCGATGGGCCAACGATGCTTAGTATCATCTGCTCAGCCTGTAAACAACTCTAACCAGATCTTTATCTAACTCGTAAACCTCAACGCAGTTCTGCTTTAAGATCATGAAAGATGGTTTCAAGCTTCCCCCTCCTCCACCCCAAGCTCCGGTCGCTGATCCAGGATTTAAAAGAATTTTTTCCCCAAAGTAAACATCTACAGCATGCGTGTGACCACTTAAAAGTATGTCAACCCCTTTTTCTTTCGCTATCTCGCTCAGCATTTCTCTATTTCCTCTTGGATAAACCTGATGACCATGAACAACTCCAACCTTAAATCCAAAAACCTTGAACTCACAGTAATCTGGAAGCTTCAAGTGATCCATGTTCCCTCTAACTGCGAAAACCTTTCCAAGTTTTTCAAAGTAATTTAGAACAGACTTCGAAGTCAAATCCCCTGTTAGAACTACAAGATCAAAGCTTTCACTTTCAAAAAAATCGACTAACTCTTTGCGCAACCATTCAGCTCTTTCAGGGATATGAGTATCACCCAATATCAAAACAGCCATTCTGGTATCCTCTGTTTCGCAACTAGATCTCCATAACTTTCAGCTTCCCTTACAACCCACCATCTTTTTCCATCCACCAGAACTTCAGCACATCTGAGTCTTCCGTTGTACTGGCTACTCATAGCAAACCCATATGCTCCTGCGTCAAAGATCGCTATAAGATCCCCTTTTTCAACCTTCGGAAGTTTTCTATCCCTCGCCAGAACATCTCCACTCTCACATATCGGCCCAACGATCGTGTAAACTTCTTCAGCTTCTTTGTTCATCTTGTTTGCAACTGCAACTCTGTGAAAAGCGTTGTACATCGCAGGCCTTATGAGTAAATTAAAACCAGCATCCACGGCAACGAAGTTTTTGAAGGCCCTCTTTACAGAGTTGACTTTCGTAAGCAAAATTGTAGTATTACCAACTATACTTCTCCCTGGCTCAAGCCATAGCTTTGGTTCAGAATTAAGCTCGCTAAGCCTTCTTTCATAAACAGGCAAAATTGCTTCGCTCAACTGTTTTGGGGTTAAAGCTCCCTTTCCTTCATAATCTATCCCTAGCCCCCCACCGATGTCGATGAATTCAAGCTCGATACCAAGCTTTTCCACTTCTTTTGCAACGTCAAACATCCTGTTCAAAGCTTCAACGAAGGGAGATGTCTCAAGTATCTGGCTTCCGATATGACAGTGAATTCCTATGGGTTTTATCCTGCTTTTTTTCAAGGCTATTTCATATGCTTTAACAACTTCATCATGCGGAATACCAAATTTCGATTCTTTCAGTCCTGTTGCTATCTTTGGATGAGTTTTTGGGTCTATAGCGGGATTTACTCGGAAAGCTATCTCCACTTCATCTTTGGATTCTCTTTTTGCTATCTCAGATATGCTTTCGAGCTCATCTAAGCTGTCAACGCTGAACTTAACTTCTGCATTTATCCCCATCTCTATATCTTTTTCGCTCTTCGAATTTCCGTTAAAAAGTATCTTTCGCCTGTCAAAACCTGCGGTGAGTGATAGATAAAGTTCCCCATCGCTGAAAACGTCAGCCCCAAAACCCCATCTTGAAATTATCTTCATCAAAGTTAGATTGTTGTTGGCCTTTACGGCGTAAAGTAACTCAGAGTTCTTGAAAGCATCCCTGTAAGCTTTCAGGTTTTTCTCTAGAATAGTCCTCGATGTTATGTAAACAGGCGTCCCAACGTTTTTTGCTATCTCTGTGACAGCTACTTCTTCAACGTATAAAATCCCATCTCTCGCCTCAAACATAAAATTAGTGGATTTCAATCTTCAACTTGTCAAGATCGTACTTCCAGTCTGCAGGAAGAACGCCTCTCTCTTTGTAGTAGTTCGCAAGCCTCAAGATCTTTGCTTCTATGAGCTGCAAACCTCTTATATTGTGGAAATCTTTCTTGTGAACCTCCACGTGTCTTTTCAGGTTTATGGCCTTCTTTATTAAAGCCTTCAGATCTTCCGGATACTTAATCTGTATACCATTCTCCTTCAAAATCTCAACGATCTTTTTACCCGTTATCTCCCTCACCGAAGGCACTCCATAGCGATCTCTGAGTATGATCCCTATCATGCTTGGCTCGTAACCTTCATTGTACAGTTCAACTACCTTCTTTTCAATATCCTCTGCCTTCATTTCTACCCATTCCGGAGGTTTGTCTCTATAAACCCTCTTTGATCCTGACTTGCCCTTTCTGCGAGCGTGCATTCTGGCCATGATCGTCACCTCAAGTTTTTCAAGATCTAAGCTGGATTTGAATATATATCTTGCGTTTGGAGAATATCTTATAATCCGAAAGCTACATTCTATGTGCTCTATGAGCTTGCGAAGATAATAGCTGAAAATGCAAAGGATAAGGAGGACGTTTTGAGGATAAAAAAAGATTTTGCAAAGGAGAAGAAGATAAGAAAGCTACCAAGCGATGCTGATATCTTAAAAGCCGCTGAAGGTAGTGATTTCTACGAGAGACTGAGAAATATACTGAGAATAAAACCCGTGAGAACGATAAGTGGTGTAGCTGTGGTAGCTGTGATGTCCTCTCCAGCCAAATGTCCGCACGGCAGATGTTTGCCATGTCCAGGGGGAGTTGAAAGAGGGACCCCGCAGAGCTATACAGGCTTAGAACCTGCAGCCATGCGTGGCTTGCAGCACAACTTCGATCCTTTTAGACAGGTTTTAGCTAGATTAAATGAACTTAGAGAGTTAGGACATGAGGTGGACAAGGTTGAGATAATAGTCATGGGCGGTACGTTCATAGCTAGAGACAAAGAATACAGAGATTTCTTCATGCTCAGTATATACAACGCCTTAAATTCTTTTGAGAAAAGAAGCAGACCTTCTCTAACAATTGAAACTGCAAAGAGAAAAAATGAGTTTGCCAAAGCAAGATGTGTCTCATTGACCTTCGAAACTCGTCCAGATTATGCAAAAAAAGAGCACATAATTGAAATGCTTCGTTATGGAGTCACAAAGGTTGAGATGGGTGTTCAGAGCATATACGATGATGTTCTAAATTTCATCAATCGCGGCCATAGTGTGGCTGACACTATCGAAGCTACGAGACTTTTGAAAGATTCCGCGCTCAAAGTTGGTTATCATATAATGCCTGGATTACCAAAATCGGATTTCGAAAAGGATTTGAGAATGATGAGGGAGATATTCGAAAATCCAGATTTTAAGCCAGATTACCTGAAAATCTATCCTACGCTTGTTGTTGAAGGTTCTGGACTTTATGAACTCTGGAAGAAGGGAGAATATAAACCTTACACAACTGAAGAGGTTGTAGAGCTTATAGCAAAGGCTAAAAAGTATTTTCCCGAGTGGGTGAGGGTGCAAAGGATACAGAGGGATATACCTGTAAAGGCAGCAATAGGGCTTGACAAAGGAAACATAAGACAGCTTGTCCACAAAAAAATGATAGAGTACGGCTACTCTTGCAGATGCATAAGGTGTAGAGAAGTCGGCCATAAACATGTGCCCGTTGAAGAATATAAAAAAGCGGAGATCATTCTTAGGGAATACGAAGCTTCGAAGGGAAAAGAATTTTTTATATCCTTCGAAATTCCGGACTATGATGCCTTGGTTGGATTCTTGAGGTTGAGATACCCACACAAGGTTTTTATAAAGGAAATAGAGGACTGTGCTTTGATAAGAGAAGTTCATGTATATGGTAGAGCATTACCGATTGGTTGCAACAGTGAGGAAGCTTTCCAGCACAGAGGGTTTGGAGAGAAACTGATAGAATTTGCCGAAAATTTAGCAAAAGAGAGTTATGACAAAATCGCTGTAATAAGTGGCGTAGGTGTAAGACCCTACTACAGAAAACTTGGATATCGCAAAAAGGGGGAGTACATGATAAAAAAACTTTAATCTTTTTTGCGTAGATATAAAGGTCTTGAAAGTTTTTAGTATTGCAAAGCGGCACGGAATCTAAAAACTTTGGCAAAATTGAGGTTCTCGAAAAATCCTGAAGAACATTCCCAAAAAGCAAGTAAGATTTAAAATAGGTCAGAACTTAAAAAGATTACTATCGATAATTTGAACATTTTTTCGTTAAAAATTATTTTGAGCAAAAAATTTTTAAACACCATACAGAATAGATATATGTCTACTCAATTTGGTAAGGAAGAGTTGGTGCATTTGCATTTGCTTCTTTTTCAGGTCAAAAGAGCTTTTGAAGCTGTGGGCGTTCGAAATGAATTCTTCGATCGATACGAGAGCATGAATATTCTGCCTGTGCAGATATTCAGGCAGAAGGAGGAACATAAGGAGGCTATTTTGAACCTCTGCATGGGAATTATGAAGGCAATAGGTAAAGAGAAAGAAGTCGAAGGTCTTTGTAAAAGGCTCAGGAAAGCAGCTCAAATTAAAAATTTCTAACTTTTTTAATTAAGATTGCAGAGATTGTAACTAAGAAAGCTAGAAACACAGAAATTGCTGCAGAGCTCAATGTTCCAATTTTCGATGTTTGAAAAGCGATAAAGCAGACCATAAAAGTGGAAAATGCAACAGATATTACTGAAATCCTGTAACCCAGATTCTTCAGTTCTTCTTTTACTCTTCCTTCCTCCATACTTGATCCCACAATAATTCGATCTTTAGAACTTTAAAGATTTTGATTGATAATAATTTTTTAAATACAGTAACAAAAAGTGTTATCTATTTTGATGAGTATCAAACTACATGAAGTACAGACAGATCACCTCAATCACTAAGCAGCTTTTTTCAAAAAGTTCTCCAAGTTTAAGGGCTAAACTGATACATATACTACTGAACTCCGTCAGAACCAAAGATCGGGAAACCTTTGTATTCGAATTTTTGAGAAATTTAAATACCATAAACGACAGCAAAAAAGAGGAGTTGGCAGAAATGCTCGAAGAACTTCTATTGCTAGATGATAAGGAGTTCGAAAAAGTTGCTTACTCAATTATTTTAGGAATCATGAGCGCCGGATCTAAACATGAGGGTTAATTTTTTAAGAGTAAAGGTTATATGCCTTAATTAAATCTTGAATTTTATGGAACTGCTAGCGTTGCTACTGCTGTTCCTCGGGATAGTTTACGGCTACATTAGGCCAGGGAAGGAAAACAGAGTAAACATGCTCAAAAACGCATTGATAATAGGCATAATCTTTGGGGTTATCTTTGGACTTTTAGGAGCGTTCCTAGTTGGGGGATCATTAATAGCAATGACTCTTGGCGCTACGATAGGCTTTGTGATCCTAGCAATAGTTTTCGCCCTTTTCTTCATAGTAGGAACGATTATAGGGGATTTTCTGGAAAAATTCAAGAAAAAATAAGTTTATATATTTTTTTCTATCCATCTTTTTAGATCTTTCTTTGGTAAAGCACCAACTGCTCTGTCAACAACTCTCCCGTTTTTAAAAAATAAGAGCGTCGGTATTGCTGTTATTCCAAATCTTGCAGCAAGTTTTGGATTTTGGTCTGTGTTCACCTTCAAAAACAAAACTTTTCCGGCATACTCCTTAGCAAGCTCATCTAGAATTGGAGCAATCATTCTGCATGGTCCGCACCACTCAGCCCAAAAATCAACAACAACGTTCGCGTTTTTTGAAACAAGTTCATCGAAGTTTCTTGAATCTACATGCCGTGGAGAATCCATCTGACTTTTATTTTGATTTTGTGCATCTTTTAGAGCTTTTTCCATTATCTCCCTCATCTTCTTCAGCCTCAATTCTTCCAGTTCGTCCATAAATGTAATTTGTAAAAAGTTTTTAAAGATTTGCGTTTTGAAATAATTAATCAAAAATTTTTATAAAAATCCTTTCATCACTAATTCTCATCTCCGAAGCAACAGAAAGAAGTTCGTAAACAGTTTTGATTATGGCTTTGGTAACAACTACATTCTCAGGAACTGTTCTGAATATGAATTCGTTGTTGCTGACTTTTTTGAACTCCCCACCACCGGCAAACTCTATAGTTCTGAGAACTTCTTCTGCTTTCTCAGAAGCTTTTGTATTTTCGTTCCATCTGTTCCATATGTAGAAGAGGTTTGCAAAACCTTTAATTGCATTTATAAACTCTGGATCCTTTTCAAGCTCTTCAGCCGAATACTTCTGCTGTATCTTTTTCAAAAGCATCCTGTAGACCTCCTTGTCCATTATAACGTACTGCCTCAACTCCACGTTGTATATGTGGTAAGCAAGCCTCTCCACGTCTTTCGGCAACTTGTTGAATTCGTAGCCTGCGGCCTTGAAACCCTTGTATATTCTGTAGTATAGATCCAGGGATTTTCTGAATATCTCGCTGTAGCTTTCTTTCGACTCTTCTCTCAAATCTTCCAATAGTTTAAGGTCATCCTCGGTAAGGGCTACCGTAAGTCTGTGAAAAAGTTTCATGAAGTATGTTGGTTCAGGTACTAAAATTTTTCTGTAGAACCGTTAGTTATCTGAAAACAGATTTTGGCTTTTATAGTATAGAATAATATATCTAAACTGCTAAAGAAAAATACAGTATAAAATCTGAAAGATCTTCGAGTCCACGACAAATTTTTAAAGACGTTGATTTTTCTGAAATGAGTGATCAAGCTTGGTCATGGTTCTGGAGATACTACAAAGCGCTTGGAAACTATCCTTTCCCACACTGTTGTTATGCCTAGCTCTTGATTTCGTTCCAGGAATGGTCTTGGGGGTAAACTTTGAAAATATAATGGCCAACTATCCCATATTGCTAGTAGCTTTACCAGGTCTTATGGGCATGAGAGGAAACATCTTTGGTGCTTTAGCGTCGAGATTTACGACAAGCCTGTATTTAGGAGAAATGGAGCCTTCTTTGAAAGATAGAAGAGTTTACGAAGGTTTAACTCTCGGAATATCGCTTGCGATCTTTCCTGTAGTTATCCTTTGGTTTATTGGTGGGATAAAGACAGAATTTTTGAATTTTTTACCGGCATTCGCTATTTTAATTGCCTCAACGATCTTTGCATGCTTAATTCTTGGCTTTACAACTTCTATAGTAACAGTAGTGCCATTCAGAAAAAACCTCGATCCAGATCTTTTGGCCACGCCCATTATAACTTCTGTCGCAGATCTTGTTACGATTCCCACTCTGATACTTTTTATGGTCCTCTTCGAAGTAAGCGCCGAGATCGTAATTATATCTGCTTTTTCATTTTTAGTTTTATTTTTTATAATGTTGTTTCTATTCAGACCATCGAAGAAGGTTTTTTTGGAGATAGGGATCGCGCTTTCAGCTTTAGCTTTACTGAGTAGCATTACAGGTTCGCTGCTGGAAAATTTTAGTGAAAAAATATATGACGTTTTTATTTTAACAGTGTTATATCCTGCTGTTTTAGATAGTTTAGGGAATTATGGATGTATAGTGGGATCAAAAACGTCTACAAGGTTGCATATGGGTGAAATAACGCGTCTAATAGATAAAAAATCCTTTGGATACATTCTTTCCCTTCTTACGACCTCTCTGGCCTTGTCAGTTATAATTTTTTTCATAGGAGTGGCTGTTTCTTCGATGCTTGGTAAAGAGGTTGAACCGATTTTGGTCTTTTTCTTTTTGTATCCGACTATTGCTCTCTTGGTTATGCTACTTGCCCATGTTTTTGCTGTATTTGCCTACAGGCACAACCTGGACCCAGACAACGTTACCATTCCAACGATTACCACACTCACCGATCTGATCGCTACAGCCTTTGTCATACTCTTAGCCTTTCTTTAGTTCTTAGCTACCTTTTAGACAATCCTCCATTATCTCCACAGCTTTGTCGATCTCCTTGACGCTTACTACAAGCGGTGGAACAAGTCTAATGTTGTCTTCACTCGTGGCGTTGATTAGTAAACCTCTCGAAAGGCATTTTTCGACCAGTTCGTATGCTTTAGAAACTTTAAAACCCACCATTAGTCCTAAACCTCTTACCTCTGCAAATAGCCCCCCCAACCTCCTCTGTAAATACTCTCCCATCTTTGCTGCATTATCTACGAGCTTTCTTTTCTCTATTATCTCTATAGTTGCCAAAGCTGCTGTGCAAGCTAAAGGATTTCCACCAAAGGTTGACGCGTGGTCTCCAGCTTCTAAATGTTTAGCTACCTCTTCTTTTACGGCGGTGCATCCTATAGGTATACCAGATCCCATGGCTTTTGCCATTGTCATTATGTCTGGTTGAAGCTTGAAGTGGTCCTTAGCAAACCACTTTCCAGTTCTTCCAAAACCAGTTTGCACCTCGTCAAAGATTATCAGATAGCCCATTTCATCTTTCAAATCGAATATGGTCTTTAGAAAGTCTTTATTTGCAGGATGTACACCAGCTTCACCTTGAACTAACTCTAGTATAACTGCAGCCGTATTTTTATCTATCTTGTTCTTGAAATCTTCAGAGTCGTTGTACTTTGCGAATTCAACCGGCTGAACCAATGGCTCAAAAGGTTTTCTGAACCTTTCTTTGTAGGTTACAGACAGGGCACCCATCGTTCTTCCATGGAAGGCATTTGTAAAAGCTAAAAATTTCTTCTTTCCCGTAGCTTTTCTCGAAAACTTTAATGCAGCTTCAACAGCTTCAGTTCCACTGTTACAGAAGAAGAACTTGTCCATCCCAGTAACCTCCGAAAGTTTTTCTGCCAACTGTATCTGTGGAATCGTGTAGAACAAATTGGAAGTGTGAATGAGCTTTGAAAGTTGCTCACTGACTTTTCTTACGAATTCTACATCACAGTGACCTATAGCCACACTTGCAATTCCCGCAACAAAATCCAAATAGCATTTACCATCGACATCGTATACATAGCAGCCCTCTCCTCTCTCTAAAACCACCTTTTGTCTCTTAAAGAGCTGGATCAGATACTTCTTCTCTTTTTCCATCCACATTCTTTATCACCTTTTTACCCCTCTCGCATGGAATTACTCTAATTTCTGCATTACTGAATTCGAGCGTAAAAACTTTTTGTAAAACCTTTTCGAGGAAAACCGCCAAGGCTGCAACCTCGCTGTGTGGCTGTAAGCCGATCGATATATTCATATCGCAGAGATAGAAAACTTCTCCGGGCACTTTTTCTGCTCCAACGACTACAAGCACTTTTTTGAATTTTTTGATTTCCTCTATTTTCTGAGGTAGAGGAATTCCATACATTGTAAGATGGACTTTCAATCCATCGAATCCTTTTAACAATTTTTTCCAGTCGACAAATTCTATAAAAAAATCTCCTCCCCAGCTTTTCACTACCTTTTTGACGCTATCAAAAAGATTTTTATCGAAAGTGTCGAAATAAATTCCCTTAGCCCCAAAAGCTCTCGCTGTTAGGGCTACGTGGGTTGATATCCTCTTATCTCTATCCGGCCTATGACCCAACCTCAAAACGTAGACTTCCATTAAAGCCTCCTTGCTACTTCTCTAGCAAACTCCATCGTCTTCATATTTCCACCGATGTCCCTAGTTCTGTATCCTTCGTATATCGCATCTTCCAACGCTTTTTCGATTCTCCTCGCCTCTTCCAGATACTTTAGATGTCTAAGCATCATGCATGCTGTTAAAATCATCGCAGTTGGATTTGCTATTCCCTTTCCTGCTATATCAAACGCAGCACCATGAACTGGCTCGAAAATAGCATATTTGTCTCCTATGTTTGCTGAAGGGGCCAATCCCAAGCCTCCTACTAGCCCAGCTGCCAGATCTGAAACTATATCTCCAAACATGTTTGTGGTTACGATCACATCGAACCTGTAGGGGTCCATAACTAGATACATACATGCAGCATCTATATAATACTCGTTGAACTCTATCTCCGGATAATTTTTGGCCACTTCTCTGCATACATCTCTGAATAGACCACAGGTCTTCTTCATCACATTCGCTTTGTGAAGAGCCGTAACTTTTCTTCTCTTCTCTCTCCTTGCTAGCTCAAAAGCAAAACGAGCAATTCTCTCAGATCCCTTTCTACTTATAACCCTTATAGCCTCAGTGACATCCCCAATTTGAAATTCCAGTCCTAAATAAAGGCATTCCGTATTTTCTCTAACGATCACTATATCTGTTTTGGGATAAAGGCAATTAACACCTTTTAAAGCCCTTGCAGGTCTTACATTAGCATAGGTTTGCAGTTCCTGTCTTAACTTGACGATCACATCTGCAGCCGTTTCACCTGCAGCGCCAAAGAGTACAGCATCGCTTTTTTTGCATGCTTCAAGGGTTTCATCCGGTAAGGCTTTGCCATATTTTTTCAAGCATTCATCTCCGGCTTCATAAAATTCATACTTGAAGGGTAAGTTCAACCTATCCATCACTAAAAGTGCAGCATCCATCACCTCTTTTCCTATACCATCTCCTGGAATTACGGCGATCCTCATTTCATCACCATCCTGCAGTAATTTATAAGCCCTCCTACCTCTACGATCTTAAGCAGGAATTCCGGCATTGGATTTATCTTGTATCTCTCCTCCTTTGTAAGGTTTATTATCTCTCCATTCTTAAAGTCGAGTTCGAGCTCATCTCCTTCATCTATCTTATCAGTTTCAGAACATTCGACAAGCATAAGCCCCGTATTTATAGCGTTTCTGAAGAAAATTCTTGCAAAAGACTTTGCCACCACAGCCGAAATTCCAGTACCCTTTAAAGCCAAAACTGCATGCTCTCTACTACTTCCGCAACCAAAATTTTTACCTGCAACAACAAAATCGCCACGCTTAACTTTTTTCGCAAAATCCGGCCTTATGTTCTCAAAAACGTGTTTTGCAAGCTCTTCTGCTTCGTTAATGACTAGCCATTTTCCCTGAATTATAACGTCTGTATCTATATTGTCTCCAAATTTCCAAGCTCTGCCCATGAACTCCAATTGTCCTTGGGAATTAAAAATTAGCTACACAAGATGGCTTGGACTTAATAGGGTTACAATTATTATAGTTACTATCCCAGCCAACATCATTCTTGAACCACAGAGAAAGACGTTTAAATTGGCAACCTTCCCAAAAAAGGCGCCGATGATGAAAAGACTTGATAGAGCTACAGCAAGAGAGGCAAAAAAAGCTTCGAATCCATTAAAGATTGCAAACGGAACTAGAACGATAACTGCCGCTAAGATTGGAGCCACTGCATGAACTAAGGAAGAAACGACAACGGCAAATCTATGTGCTTTATCGAAGGTGCTGTACTTGAAAGTGGTCAACAAGGCCTTTTCTTTCAGATCTTTTTGTATCTTCTGCTCAACTCTCTCAGCCTCATAAGCTCCCCAACCGCTCGATATACCTAAAGCCAAGCCAGTAGCTATGCCTGAAGAAGTTATCAGCTTGGAATCCAAATGTCCTGCTAGATAGGATCCAATTATAAGTCCAACCAGCGTTAAAACTCCATCGAAAAAGCCTATTATAAAGTACCTTCTCGAGATCGATGAAAGGTCAGTTAGAGAAGAGTAAAGTTGAAAATTTTCCAGAAAACCGACTTTCCTCTTCATCTAAGCACTTCTATAATTTTTGATACATCTAAATTTAAATCCGAAAGTCTTTTTTTGGCTTTCGAAAACAGCGATGGGTTATAATTCCTCCCTTCCACTTTCTCAATCAAAGCTTCAAACTCCGCTGGACTTAAGAGATCTTTCAGAAGATCTCTGATCTCCTTTTTTGTTATAACTTCGACCTTTTTCCTTTCTACGAATTTTTTATTCTCAAAAACTGCCATCTCGTAACTCCAGCACTTCTCGCATTCGGAGATCATTATCTCTATGGTATCTTTTTTAATCCAGAACCTCTGTCTTAAGGTACCTCCGCATCTACAGAAACCTCCAAATAAATTTTGATCGACCTCCTCGCAGTCCAATGCTGCACCATCCAGAAGAAATTTCCGAAGAGGTTCGATCAACTTCATATCAAACTGGAACAACTCTTTTTACTTCCGGAACTTTTTCCTTGAGATAGCGTTCTACAAATGCTGTAAGTGTTATCATGGACATTGGACAGCCGCCACATGCTCCAAGCAGCTGAACTTTCACTATTCCATTTTTTTCATCAACATCAACAACTTCAATGCTACCTCCATCTCTCATTAACGCCGGTTTTATGTCGTTCTCTACAACCGCCAAAACTTTGTCCTTCATCGACATGCTTTTTCTTTGCAGCCGAACTTAATTAAGTTTTTGGTAACCTTTTTAAGTTACTAGCTAACTTTATCACATGCCTGCCTTCGTTGATGAGAAGAAATGTGATGGCTGTGGGATATGCGTTGATGAATGTCCAGTCGGAGCTATTGAGCTAAACGATGTAGCTCACGTTGATGAGGACATATGCACGGAATGTGGATCTTGCGTAGATGTTTGCCCAAAGGAGGCGATAACACTTGAATAAAGATGTTATAGGGTTCGGGGCTTTGAATTTGGATAAGATATACTATGTGGACAAGATACCTTCAAAGGATGAAGAAGGTTTTGTAAAAGATGTTAAATTCTTTCCCGGAGGAAGTGCTGCAAATACGATAGTAGGACTTTCAAGGCTCGGAATCAAAGCTGGGTATATAGGAAAGATTGGAGATGATGAGGAGGGTGGTTTACTCTACAAAGATCTTCTAAAAGAGAACGTCGATGTCAGATGTGTAATAAAAAGTAAAGGAAGAAGTGGCAACGCGATCATCTTGGTAGATGAGCATGGAAACAGAGCAATCCTTGTTGATCCTGGTGTTAACGATACGATAAGGTACGAAGAGATAAACTTGGAAGCTGCAAAAGAATACAGAATGATCCATCTTACTTCTTTCATCTGTAAAAACGGCTTGGATTCTCTCGAATCGCAGAAAAAAATAGTGAAGGAATTCGAAGTTGTCAGCTTCGATCCGGGCATGCCCTATGCATGGAGAGGTTTCAAAGATATGGAATCCATTCTTAAGCATACAACCATCTTCCTGCCAAACAAGACGGAAATAGAGATGATGTTTAGAGAAGACTATCTAAAAGCTGTAGAGGACTGTATATCTTTAGGAATAGAGATAGTTGTTGTCAAACTTGGCAGTGAGGGCTGCTTCGTTAAAACAAAAAACAGAGAATTTCGAATGAAATCGCTCGCTACTAAAGTTGTAGACACTACGGGTGCTGGAGATGCTTTCAACGCTGGCTTCATTTATGGATTTGTTAGAGGTAAGGATGTTGAAGAGTGTGCCCGGCTAGGTAATTACGTGGCAGCAAGATGCATAGAAAAGTTCGGTGCTAGAGAAGGATTACCTTACAACGTTTAGATACAGCAAACTTTTTATATTTGATTTTATTAGTTCGATAAAAAATTTTGAGGGAGTTATATGAGAGAGATCTGGGGGTCTAGGCTGGGGTTTGTACTTGCATCAATTGGATCAGCGATAGGTTTGGGCAACATCTGGCGCTTTGGATATATAACCTACGAAAACGGTGGCGGAGCTTTTTTGTTACCCTACTTTGTTGCACTTTTTGTTACAGGTATTAGCTTGTTGATGGCCGAATTTGCTTTAGGACACAAGTTTAAATCGAGCGCCCCAATGGCTATGAAACAGATAGGGAAAAAATTCGAGTGGATAGGCTGGTGGGCGGTGATTTCAGCTTTTATAATAACCACCTACTACATCGTCGTCATAGGCTGGGCGTTGGTTTACTTCACAAAGTCTTTCACCCTAGCTTGGGGCATTGATACAAAAAGCTACTTCTTTGGGAACGTTTTAAACCTCTCCGATTCGCCTTGGCAATTTAGCGGATTTGCAATGGAAGTTTTGGTAGCTGTAATCTTCATATGGCTGCTGAACTGGTTTGTTGTTTTTAAAGGTGTAAAGAAGGGAATTGAAAAAGCGAACCTGATAATGATGCCTCTACTATGGATACTAGCGATAGTACTCGTTTTGAGGGCTGTTACTTTGCCAGGAGCCTTGGATGGTATAGAATGGTATCTAAAACCTGACTTCTCCAAGATAGGTGACTATAAAATATGGATCGCAGCCTTTGGTCAAATATTCTTTTCTCTGAGCCTTGCAATGGGTATAATGATAGCCTACGCTAGCTACTTACCAGAGAAAAGCGATATTGCAAACAACTCTTTCATAGTTGGCTTAGCTGACAGTGCCTTCAGTTTTCTGATAGGTTTTGCAGTCTTCGGAACTCTCGGCTATATGGCTTTTGTAACAGAGACGAACATTCAAGAAGTCGTCGCCAGTGGTATTGGATTGGCGTTTATTGTATTTCCAAAAGCTTTAAATTTAATACCTGGCTTACCAGAGCTAGTTGCAGCGATCTTCTTTCTCACACTATTCATAGCAGGACTATCATCTTCGATTTCGCTTGTTGAATCGATAACTTCCGCTTTGATTGACAAGTTCAAAATAAGCAGAAGCAAAGCCGTAAATATTGTTTTTTGCCTAGGTTTCTTAGGTAGCTTAGTTTACACAACAACTGCAGGCTTATACTGGCTCGATATAATCGACCACTTCATAAACTACTACGGCCTCGTACTTGTCGCATTGCTGGAAGTTGTAGCGTTGGCTTGGTTCTTCAACTTATCTTCCCTTAGAGAACATATAAACTCGATTTCTGAAATAAAGGTTGGAAGTTGGTGGGAATGGGCGCTTAAGTACGTTACAGTCGTAGTATTGATCACTTTGTTGGCTCTAGACATTTACGGAAACCTACAAAAACCTTACGGCGATTACACGATCGATGCACTCGCAGCTGGTGTCGCAGTTATAATCGTTGGAATGCTTGTCTCATCATTGCTAACTCTTAGGAGGGGGAAAGATGTCTCCTGAAGCGATTGCAGTGGCAATTTTTGGATTCTTAGTTTTGTACGGTGGGCTTGCCTACTTCCTATACAGAGCCATCTCTAGGGGTTTACAGAAGTGATCTATTTTTATTTTTTAACGATTATACCTATAAAGATGATTGCTGCACCGAGCCAGACGAAGGATATAAGGGGCACAACGTAGAAGTTTATAACAGCGCTTTTCAAATTTACATCGACACTTTTGACTGCAACATAATAGTCGTTTATAAAGTCCGATCTGATATCAACCGCAGAAACTACTTTGTTCTGTCTTTCAGTCTTGTATATGTGCATCTTGGGACTGAAATTTCCAATTTTGCTCTCTATTTGAACTGTAAACGTGTACTTCTCAGCATCTTCGCTCAGGGAGATGTTTTTAAGCACAAATTGAATTCCGTCAACTTCAGCGCTTGGAGAGAGCTCGATCGTATATCCTTTTTCAAAACCCCAAACACTTAAAGCGCCGATAAATAGCAAAATTAAACCAAAATGCAGTAGCAGCCTTCTTTTTACCATCTTGATCTTAAAAGCGACAATAAAAATGAGCAGAGCAAAAAGTGGAGTAAAAGTTGTTAAGAAGTAGAGTCTGTTTACATCGAAAAATAAGTTAGCAAAAGTACCCATTGCAACAACGATGATCATCGTCGAAAAGATATAAGAAGTCCGGCAGGGATCTTTAAATCCGCCCTTCAGCTCTCTGAATGCCAAGAATCCTACAAATATTACTAAAACTATGTAAAGTTCTCCTCCCCCTTCGCTAAAGGAATGCACTGAAGAGATTATGCCGCTCCTCGTTATAAAGGTTGCAAGGATAACAAATAAAAAAGTTATATATGCAAAAAACGGTCTGTTCTTTGAATGTATATAAGCAGCCATTGCAAGCCATGGAAGGAGAGATGCGTTCTCAACAGGATCCCAACCCCAAAAACCTCCCCAACCAAGAGTCCTGTAAGCCCAGAAGCCTCCTAAAAATATCCCCAAAGTCAAAAAAATAAAAGCAGCTCTTATGTACCTATATGGATCTCCAAATTTTACGAAATGCATAGCAAATGGAATTATCGAGAGAGAATATGCTAAAAAAACCAGTGGAGGATGAAACATCATTTCAGGAGTTCTTAAAAGAGGATTCATTCCCACACCATCAAGAGGAGACATTGGTAGGCTTTCGAATGGGTTCGATGTTAGGACCAACAAAAAGAGAAGATAACTCGAAATTCCAGAAGCTAAAGCGCTCGCTTTAGCTTTGTCTAAATTTTTCTCTCCGTAAGAGAGAAAGATACTTAGAACGAGCAGATTGAAGAAGTTCCAGAGAAGAAGGGAACCTTCTTTTCCAGCCCATAGGGCGCTCAACTTGTAAATATTGGACATGGTTCTTTGAGAGTTGACATAGACGTAGTATAGAGAGAAGTTATCGGTCAAAAAATAGTAAACAAGAAGTACTACTGCTGCTGTTGTTAATGTGAGAGCTGAATAAATTAAAATCTCCGCTACTTCGGCAATTTTTGGATTTTTTCGTCTAAAAGCAAGAAAGAAAGAAATTGTAGCAGCTAAATTGAAGAAGAAGGCTAAAAAGATCAGTAATAGACCCGTTTCCATTCAACCACCGTATTCAGTGTGACATTTTTGCAGAATTTCCTTGGCAATTAAAATTTTTCCATCCCAATCTCCAACTGCTACTATCTCTTCACTTGTAAACTCTAAAATTCCGTTGTAAACGGCTAGGATCTCTGCTGTTCCATCTGTTATCTTAAAAATGGTTGAATTACCATTTATGCTAACTTCCTTTGCTTTACCAATCACCTTCACATTTTTTGCCTCCCCCATGCTTACGATCTGCGATGGAGTTAGATAAGGAGAGATGGAGTGGAAAAGAACTACAGCTGCAAGAGAAATGAATACGATGAACCCAAGCAGGGCAAGTTTAGCCATCGCTTTTTCTAAACTTCAGTGTTTTTAAGTTTTGATATTTGAACCCCAAACTATTTATTAATGAAGCCACCAATTTATACGTATGTGTAACGATGATAAAGGAGGTGCACTCATGAAACCAGTTGATACTACTAAGTACCTTATTTACGCTGAATTATCAGCTGACGGTGTTGTTGAACGGCCCGATGTTGTTGGGGCTATCTTTGGACAAACCGAAGGTTTACTTGGTGGTGATCTCGACCTGAGAGAACTACAGAAAACGGGTAGAATTGGAAGAATAGACGTCAAAGTTGAAAGCAAGGGCGGAAAAAGCTATGGAGAGATAAAGATACCTTCAAGTTTAGACAAAGTGGAGACAGCAATAATAGCTGCAGCTCTCGAAACTATAGAACGAGTCGGCCCCTGTTCAGCTAAGATAAAAGTTTTGAAGATAGAAGATGTGAGAGCTACAAAGAGAAAGAAGATCGTAGATAGAGCAATGACGATTTTAAGAGAGCTTTTCGAAGAACCAGAGATAGAATCGGAAAAGATAGTGGAGATCGTTCGCCAAGCTATCAGAGCTGATGAAGTTGTAGAGTATGGAGATGAAAAACTTCCAGCCGGTCCAGCAGTGGATGAGAGCGATGCAATAATTGTTGTAGAGGGCAGAGCAGATGTTTTGAATTTGCTGAAGCATGGGATAAAGAATGTAATAGCCGTTGAAGGTACTAACATTCCAAAAACAATCATAGAGCTGAGTAAAAAGAAAACAGTAACGGCTTTTCTTGACGGAGATAGAGGAGGAGATTTAATACTAAAAGAACTATTGCAGGTAGCCGAGATAGACTACGTCGCAAGGGCTCCTGAAGGGAAGGGTGTTGAAGAGTTAACCCTTAAAGAGATACTGAAGGCTCTAAGAAACAAAGTTCCTGTAGAACAAATTCATGTACTAAGAAAGGAGATGGCAGAAAAGGTAGAGAAAAGAGAGGAAGAAGTACAAAAGGAAGAGAAAGCTGGAAGTTTGAAAGAACACAAAATTGGAGTGGAAGGAAAGCTCACGGCAAGGATACTTGACAAGAACTTCAACTTAATCAAAGAAGTGCCGGTAAGAGATCTTGTTAAAGTTCTAAAAACAGATAACATCCCAAGGGGTGTTGCCATCGTCTTTGATGGTGTTATAACGCAGAGACTTGTGGATATAGCAGCAAAAAAAGAGATAAGTTACCTTGTTGGAGCTAAGCTTGGTAGCATAGTAAAATTACCAACAAACGTAAGGATTTTAACCTTTGAACAGATTTAGGATCTTTTCTTTTTTAATTCTAATGCAAGCAAAATTATTTTTACGATCTCTTCTGGATAAAACCTTCCGGAATTTATAGACAGATCGTATATGCTCGTATCTTCAAGATCTATGCTGTAAAATTTGCTGTACCTTCTCTTCTCTAACTCTTCCCTCTTCTTAGTCTCCAACCTTGCAACTGAGATATCCTTAGATTCTCTACTCGCTATCCTACTGTATCTAATTTCTGCATCTGCAAAAAGCCAAACTCTTAAATCAGCATCCTTCACAAACCATCCAGAAAGTCTGCCATCAATTACAGCATCCTTCTCTTTTTCTGCAAGTTCTTTTTGCGTTCTATCTACAAGAAAATCTATCTCTGGATTTTCTTCAGCAAGTTTTCCGAACTCTTCGAGTGTTAGCCCTTTCTGTTCGGCAAGCCTTCTAAAAATATCTCCCGCAGATATTAGCTTTATACCGAGTTTTTCAGAAAGGAGCTTTGCTACAGTCGTTTTTCCAGTACCGGGAAGACCAGAGATGGTTATCTTCATATTAAACACCAACCTTCATTACGTTCTTTATTATCTGGCCCAGAGCTATTGAACATACAAGGTACCAGAAGAGCCACCATGGAAAAATGAACGTCTCCGCTACATGGATAGTTCCAGAAAATGGAACCACTATTTTAAAAAGTTCTGGGTTTATTGTTGACACGAAAGCCTCTGGAAGTGTCTGAGTAACGTTACCATAAAGGTCTCCGCCATAGAGGAGCTCGTAACTTACTGCAACCTTCTCCCAAAGCCAGGAAAAAATTGGAATTGTTACTATTAAAGTGTAACCCATAGATTTCATCTGCATGTTTAAAACTTCAGCCTGCATAACCTGTATCTCTTTTTTTCTTTTCTCCAGCTGTTCGAGTTTTGGTTTGTTGTTCTTCTTCATGGCATCTATGTACTCCCTCTGAAATTCAGTCTGTATCTTCTGAAAGCTTTTCAGTTTTTGAAAATCTACAGTATACTTCTGTATCAGGTTAGAATATATCCCTGTCAAAATCGATAGAATGAATATCGTGATGTGGAACTTTAGAGGAGCAAATGGAGTCATGATTGGATCGATTGCCAAGCCGAGCATTAGGCGAAAATCTCTGCTTATTATAATACCGATCATCAGCAAAAATCCAAATGTGAGTGCTACCTTTGATATTACACTCTTCATGTCTCTTCACCAAGCATCTTTCTCAGTATCGGATGCATTTCGGTAAGCTGCTCTCTGCTAAGCTGTTCGTAGAATCTATAAGCTATGCTTACTGCAAGCAACAAACTTGTACCCCCAACACCACCTATTGTACCAAGCATGTTAGATATGAGCGCAAGAACACCAACGGTTGCACCACCTATGATCGTTACCTTGGGTATATACCTTGAAAGCAGCCTTTCTAAGACCTGCGGACTTTTTCTAAACCCGGGAATTTGCATACTAGATTTTGCTATTTGCGATGCAACAGTTCTAGCATCCATTCCGCTCGTTTCTACCCAGAATATAGCGAATATTACTCCTCCAGCCACAAGTATTGTGGCATCGATGAGCAGGTGCAGAATTATCGCCCAGTCAGGAACCATGGCAAAGGCTGCACCTTGGCTCTTATATAAAGCAGGAACCCAGTCGTAGGGGCTGTTTATAGGTGATAGATAAAACATTAAACCACTCACAGGTGTGCTGCCAACGTATTCCCCAAATATCGTAATTCCTCTATGATAAAGCATAGCCCCAAATGCTACTATCGTCGCTTGCAGAGCTCTCACAAATATCATCGGCAGAACACTTGCATATATTAGCTTTATCGGGAATCTTCCTCTCGCTCCACGTATCATCGAATGTGCAAGTGGAATCTCAACCCTAGTACCTTCGAAAAATACAACAAGCATTATTATAATTATAGTCGTTATAATTGCAAGTATTCCGCCGGTAATTAGGAGATATATTAGACCCTCTCCACTCAACAGGTACTCAGCGGGATAAGTTGTAAAGATTACGAACAGTCTAGGTACTATACCTGCAGGAAGTTCATGCCCTGGAGGGACTATCCAATTGAAAAGGCCTACAACCATAGCCTGAGAAACGCTAGCAAGTATGAACAAACTTACTCCGCTCCCTATACCCCACTTAGAAACTACCTCGTCCATGTATATAATCAGCAAGCCACCGAGACATAGCTGAAGAAAGATAAGTAGAGATATAACAGATGTTGGGACTCCTAAAATTTCTGCTATTTTAGCGTCTGGCAGCAACAATCTGCCTCCAATCTGTGCGGCAGCTTCAACGACTATCATTATTATTACTAAAAGCCTTTGAAATGCCTGATAAGCAGCTCTATCCTCTGGATTTGTTAAATCAAGCCTAATTATTCCTGCTCCAACAAGTAGCTGCAAAACGATGGAAGCAGTGACGATTGGGCCAATACCCAACGCCAAGATCGAACCTGTAGCTCCAGCAAAGAGGGCTCTGTAGGCTTCAAAAATATCTATCGACTCAGGAGATAAGCCAAAAACTGGAACGTTACAAAGCATAAAATATAAAAGTAAAATTGCAGCCGTCCAAGCGAACTTTTCTCGGAAATGTACGTGCCTCTTTGGTCTTTCAACACTCGGTATCCTCTCTGCAAATGGTCTGAGAGAGCGGACTAGGGATTCCAAGCCTTATCACTCCGCTAAGCTATAACATTACCGCCAGCAGCTTTGATTTTTTCAATTGCCTTCTCGGTTGCTTCAGAAACTTTAACTTCCATGGCTTTTGTAACTTTCCCTGCACCGAGGAGTTTTGAGTAGCCCAGAGCTTCAAGATCTATCTTGTAGAGGCCATTAATCTTCTCAGCCAGTCCGCTGGAAACAAGTCTATCAGCGATCACGTCTAAATCTCTAACGTTGAGCTCTGTTCTTGAAGATAGATACTTGTAAGTGTACTCGTCCATTTTTCCTTCATCAAGTAACCTCTTTAGAGTGCTTTTTACACTTTTTTCATTCAGGTATCTCTTGTCTGTGCTTTTTGGTCTCACAAAACCGTGTTTTCCATACTCATAAAGCCCCAGTTCTGCAAGTCTGTGATATTTGATCTTCTTGTGCTTCCAAGCACCAGCATTCCCTCTTCCTCCCCTATGTCCAGCTCCGCGATGTTCTTTATGCTTTCCGTATCCACAGGTTCTCGTCCCTCTTATCTTCTTGACTTTCTTCTTCGGCATTGAGATCACCTCATCTTATAAATTAGCTTCTTGATCTCTGCCCCATGGTATCCGAGCGCTCCCTTTGGATAGTGCCACTTTATGTTCTTCAACCCACCTCTAGGTGGATGCAATCTAAAGACTGGTTTAAGTTCTGGCAAATCTTTAAGACTAGCTTTTCCTTCAGCCAGAGCTTTTGCAAATTCCTCAATACTTTGGTAGTTTGTGACTTGCCTTAAATATTCATCTGTCAGCTTTTTGTTACCAACTAATCTCCCTCTGTACTTTAAAAGCATCGCCACTGTTTCGGGATCCGCTTCTCCATATGCCACGTAGTCCTTTACAACCTGCAACATACCTCTATAAGATGGTGTATCTGGCACAAGTACGCAATGGTATCTCCTATGTAGCCTTAAAAGTTCAAGCGTCTCTTTGATTTTCTTATGCACATCTACTGTGCCTCGAATTCTAACTACGGCGAACATAAATTCACCTCTTAACAAACATTGTCTTCTTCAACGCATCGAACGTTGCCTGAGCGAAGTTTACAGTAGTTTTTGTTTGGCCTCTGGTAGAAGTCCAAACATCCCTTACACCTGCCAACTCTATAACCCTGCTTGCAACTTTCCCAGCAACGATCCCCAACCCCTTGGGCCCTGGAATCAGTGTTATAGTTACACTACCACTCGACCCTGTAACCTTGTATGGAATCGAATGCTCCGTACCACAACCGCACTCCCAGCTGCCACATCCCCTATGCACCTTGAATATGTTTATTTTTGCATTATTTACTGCCTTTTGAATCGCCATAGCTACTTGAGATGCTTTTCCAGTACCTATCCCTACGTAGCCGTTCCTGTTACCAACCACAGCTGTTACTCTGAACTTAGTCCTTCTTCCACTGTCTGTCATTCTTTGAACCATGGATATTTCGAGTACATCATCCTCTAAATCGGGAAGAAGTATGTCCACAATTTCCGGTTCTTTGAGGGGTAAACCACTCGCAAGAGCTTCATCCATTGTTTTTATCTTTCCCTCTGCAACAAGTTTACCCAACCTCGTTTTTGGCACCCATTCCATCTCAACCACCTAGTATCTTCTTCTTTATTTCATCAACGTGTGCTGGTAATTCCGATGGCTTTAAACCCCTCTTCTCGTACTCTTCGAATTTCTCGGGATTCATTTCATAATAAGCTGCAATATGTTCCCCCCTTATGCGTGAGTCATCTGGCAGTATCTCCTCGTCATGTGGTACGTTAAGACCAGCTTCAACAGCTCCCCTTAACGCAGCAAACACTCTTGAACCTTTAACCGGAGTGTGAAGACCTATATCTAAGATAGCCTCTTCAATTCCTTTCTCCAACGCTTTCTTACCTACCAGCAGGCCAGTAAGGTAGGCTGCCGGTGTGTTGTTCAAATCTCCCTTCCAACCAAATTCAGTAAGCATACTTGAATCTACACCAACAATTATCCTGTCCCCATCCGGTGAATATTCGACTATTTGAGCTATTACCCTCTTATTTGTGATTCTAACTACTAACCTCGGCTTTTTTGATAGTAACAACTTTAGTCTTTTCCTATAGTCTGTCTTTCCCTCTCTTCTCCTTCTCATGGGGACTTTATATCTCGGACCAGTTGCCATTAAATCACCTCTTAAGCTGCTCCAAGTAAGCTTTGAGATGCGCTACACTTCTGAACTCTCCTCCCTTAGCTTTTCTATAAAGCATCCTGTAAGTTTTTGCATCTATCTCCCCACTCAACTTCCACTGTTTTAACTTCTTTCTTAATGCTCTAATTCTAATTATCCACTGACGCTTTCTTGGAAATCTTGCAGTTCTTTTTCCTTTTCTGTTTC
This sequence comes from uncultured archaeon, assembly GCA_964478605.1. Classification (GTDB taxonomy): domain Archaea; phylum Halobacteriota; class Archaeoglobi; order Archaeoglobales; family Archaeoglobaceae; genus WYZ-LMO2. The sequence continues at coordinate 51,565 of CAYZIW010000003.1, forward strand.
CATGTCCTCTCCTTCTTCCCTTAGCTCTTTGAAGTCTTCTTTTGTTTATCCTTGCTCTGCAAACCCCTTTTACTGGTTTTTTCTTGACAACCCCTTTCTCAACCAAAGCCCTCATATCTTCCTTTGTGGCTGCGGATGCTATCTCTTCAAGCGCTGCCGGATCGAACCAAACCCTGTTTACACCGCACTTCAATACGGAAGCCGCAATTTTCCTCTGCAAGCTGAGATTCATAATCATCACCTACTATGGGTTGGATTTAAAACCTTAAAGCCGAGTTCTTTGGCTTTTTCTTCAATTTCAAGCCTCTTCTTTAAACCAACGCGAGAAGATATCCTGACAGCGTGCTCCTTTGGATTCAATCCCTCAAGCTCCTTTAAGTTGTGAACCAAAACGTCCTTGAAGCCTGACGGATGCAGATACCTTACAGCTCTCGGTGAGCCGAAGCCGATGTTAACTGTAACCCTTTGCGACCATTTACCTCCGTATCTTTTTCTGAGCTTGTTATCTAACCCTCTTGGTTTTCTCCAACTTTTGTATCTCAACCTTAACTTCCTGTTCCAACACCATCTCTTGAACTCTGGCATCCTACTCTTCTGCCTTCTCCTAACAGCAAGTAAACGCTTTATCGTCATCTCCATCACCATGGTTTTTTAACAATGTATATACCATCTTGAAAGACTCGCGGATCTTTATCTCTTATCCTTGTAGCTCTCTCAATATTTGCAGCAGTTAGACCGCACTCATCGATGTCTACTCCTTTTACAATAATTTCTTGCCCCTTTATCTCAACTTTCGCTCTACCAACGATCTTTGCTCTTCTTGGGCTCTTCTCTCCTAAAAAGTTCTCTATTACTACTTCTTTACCTTCAACCCTCACTTTAATCGGAAAATGAGCGTAAAAAGCCTTCAGACGATACTCAAAACCATCCTTAACACCTTTTAACAAATTCTCTATATGCCCCGCAAAGGTGCCTACCATCGCTTTGTAAGTTTTCTTGCGCGAATTAGCATACACTCTAATTTTATCGCCTGACTTTTCAATGAAAACTCCTTTAAACTTGAGTAGCTTCTCGTTCTGCCCTGCAGGTCCCGAGACTTTAACGCAGTAACCCTTCAGCGAATCCCCTTCTATAGATACTGTAACACCTTCAGGAATTTTCACAGCGACCTCGTAAACTTCAGTAGACGTAAGCAAGCAGAACACCTCCCAATCTTTTCTCTCTTGCAGTCTTCTGAGACATCACACCCCTGCTAGTAGATAGTATCAGAATCCCAAAGTCCCTAGCTGGCAAATATCTTTTCTCAAAAATTTCGAACTCTGTAACTTTTACGGGAAAATTGGGTTTAATTGCTCCGCAGTTGTTTATCGTACCTTTGAGCTTCACTATGAACTTTCCTCCTTTATGATCATCCATGTACTCAAAGCTTTCAATGTAACCGTGCTCTTTCATAACCCTAAGAACGTTTCCAACTAACTTTGACGCTGGTTTAATTTCGCAAACTTCTTTGCCAGTATTTTCAGCATTTTTTATAACCATCATGGCATTGGAAAGTGTATCAACGCTCATCTCCATCACCAGTACTTCTTAAATCCCAGTTCGGGGGCCACTTCCCTAAAACATTGCCTGCATAAGTATATTCCATACATCCTCACTAAACCCCTCTTTCTTCCGCACCTTCTACACTGGTTCGCACCCCTACCAAATTTCTTTGTAGTCATTCCACCACCACCCCCAACTTTTCTAGCCATTCTATTGTTTCTTCCTTGGTGATCCTGTGTTTAGCCCCGACCTTACTTCTTTTCCTTCTTCTTTCAGCCACTCTATACCCTCTTCTCGCCAGAGATACGCAGACATCCATTCCATAAACGCCAATGTCTGGATCGTACTCCACTCCCGGCAAATCTATATGCTCTGGAATACCAAAAGAGAAGTTTCCGGCATTTATGGATCCTCTATTCAATTTCATCTCCTTTACCTTCAACGCATCGAGCAAGAACTTCATTGCAGCTTCTCCCCTCAACGTTAACTTCAAGCCAATAGCTTCTCCTCGACGAATTCCAAAGTTCTTTATCGTCTTTTTTGAATAAGTAACAGCTGGTTTCTGATTGAATAAGCGCTCAAGTAAAGTCTGAGCTTTCTGATGTTTTTCTCCACTCTGACCAACGCCTATGTTGATCACAACTTTCTCAAGAATTATCTCTCTCATCGGATTCTCCTTCTGCTTCAACTCCATCATACTTATACACCCAGATCTATTACAGGTTTATCACTACCTTTCTTGCCGACAACGAAGACGTAATCCTCTATTGTTGTGATTTCGCCAACCGCACTTTCGATGGTAACTAAGTTCGGAGCAGAACCTCTAATTAAGCTGTACTTCTTGATTTTTCCTATCTCTCCCGCATGTACTCCACCAGTTATCATTGCCAATGCACCTTCCTCGAATTTCAGATGGTCGACGATCTTTTTCTCCGGTATCTTCAAAAGCAAGGTGTCTTTTGTTTTGAATTCGTTGCCTGCTATGATATTCGTCCCATCAAACAAGTTCAGTTGAACTTTACCACCACTAACAATCGTCTTTCCAGTTATCTTGTAAAGTTTCAATCCAGGATCATCGATTTCTTTGAGCGTGTAGCGCGATTTGTCATCAAACAAAACTCTATAGCTTTTTTCAAGCTTTGGAATTGTAATTACATCAAATAACCCAACCGGAAACTTGTAGTCTCTTCTTGTGATTCCATCTATCAGTATCTCTCCTGCAGAGATTATTTTACGAGCCTCCCTACCGGTATCGGCCAATTTTAAGTAATCTCTAACCACAATTAGCAAAGGTACGGCTTCCTTATTATGCGGCCCTGGGCTAGGTTTCACGGTCCACTTTTTAATTTTTCTTGGAATTTTATAAGTTTTTGGAGCGGAAAGTCTTTTCTGGTGCATTCAATCACCTCTCAAGTATCTTCTTTCTAACCTCATCCACTTCACCAAGGTCTATGATCATGACGTTCGATGGATGTATAGGTACTGAAACTTCGGTTCCATCAGATTTTCTTACTGTTGCACCATCTACAAATATCCTGCAATTTTTCATGTCCACTTCAACAACCTTTCCTTCATGACCGGCAAAATCACCACGCATAATCCTTACTTTGTCTCCCTTTCTTATTCTTAAGCTCCTCTTTCCGTACTTTTCTCTTAGTTCTTTGGAAAGCGTTGCTTTAAGTAATCTATGCCTCTCATGTAGCTCAGCTTCCTTATACAACCATCTTCTTTGTTTTCTTGGCTGCCTGGATTTTGGAACCATAAAAAACACCTCACACGATGATTGAAGCTAGCGTTGCAATCTTTGGAAATCTCTCCGCAGCCTCTCTCGCAACTGGTCCTCTTATTTCGGAACCCTTCGGTTCTCCTTCTTCATTGGTTATAACTGCCGCATTATCCTCGAATTTTATTCTCGTGCCATCTGGTCTCCTGTACTCTTTTCTCTGCCTGATTATTACGGCATGATGTATCTGTTTTCTTATCTCCGGAGTTCCCTTTTTAACGCTTACAATTACAAGATCTCCAACTCCAGCTGCTGGATATCTTCTCCTTACGCTCTTGTATCCTTTAACAGCTATTATCTCTACTTCTCTAGCACCTGTATTATCCGCACAAACTAAACGAGCTCCAGTTGGTAAACTGCGAGGTATTATCGCTTTTATTGCCTTCATCTTGTCACCTCCACTATAACGAAGCTCTTGGTTTTACTAATGGGTCTACACTCAGCAATTGTTACTAAATCTCCAGGCTTTGCATTTATGCAATCTGGATTATGAGCGTGAAGCCTCGTCTTCTTCTTCATATATCTCTCATACTTTGAAGCGTACCTTATTATCTCTCTTTCAATTACAGCTGTTTTTCCGTAGACTTTCAGAACTTTACCTCTCAGTATCTGCCCCCTAACCGAAAGCTTTCCATGGAACGGACAATTTTCGTCATTGCATACTCCCTCTGGAGCTTTAACATCTATCCCAATATCTCTCATACTTTAACACCCTTCTTCCTTTTAAGCATGATCAAACCCTTTGCTATCTTTTCCTCGGGCCTTAAGGCTACTATATCTCCTCTAACTCTCACCACATGGCCCATATACCACACTTTGAAGGTTCTACCTCTTTTCGCAACGACTTTTAAACCTTTTTCAGTTTTCAATTTTAGTGTATTCTGTGTCTCATCCACGACCTCGCCAGCTAAGCCAATTTCAAATTTGTTTGGACTATCTTCAACCTCCACTTTCAATCCGATCCAGTCAATGGTTATCAAACTCTGTACCCCTCTTCGCATAGTGCCATCTTCAACCTTGCGATATCCCTTCGAATTGCTCTTATCCTTCCCGGATTTTCAACAGCTCCACCGCTTCTTACAAGGGTTCTAAGCTTCAGTAGTTCCATCTCCAGATCCTGTAGTTTCTTCACTTTCTCTTCTCTCTTCAGTTCCCTTATTTCCTTCATCTTCATTTAAAACACCTCTTAGCTGTTCAACATCAACTTCTTTAACCACAAACTCATCGGGAAGTGTAACATCTGGTGGAATTATGCGAACCGTAATTCCGTATACTCCGAGTTTCTTTACGGCAACATCGAAACCTTTTCTAACGAGCGTATACGCTGGGTCGCCAGTATGAATTATTGTTCCAGCTAAGAACTTCTCTGTTCTAGCTCTTTCGCTGACAAGCTTTCCACTGATCTCTATTTCGCAACCTTTTGCTCCCGCTTCCATGATTCTGTAGAGAAATCTGTAGCCTGCCCTTCTGAAGTACCAACCTCTCTCAATAGCTCTTGCCAGCAGAGAAGCCATCAACTGAGCGTTGAACTCCGGCTTATCTACTTCATCAACGCTAACCTGCGGATTATCTACGCCGAACTCTTTAAGCTTGTCTGTAAGCATCTTTATCTTTCTTCCTCCTTTTCCAATCACCAGCCCTGGTCTTTCGACGAAAAGGATAACCTGAGTTCCAAGTGGTGTCCTTACTACGTCAACTCCGCCAAATCCTGCCGTTTTGACTTCCTCTTTTATCCATTCCTTAATTACCAACCTTTTCAACCTATCCTGAACAAACTTTCTCTCTACAGCCATTACCTCACCTCTGCGATCATCTGAACTGTTGTGAGGTATTGATAGCGAGGAGTAGCCCTACCAAAAGCTCTTGGAATGTATCTCCTTATCACTCTACCCTTTTGAGCTTGGGCGTAAACAATAACGAGCTTTTCAACATCCAAACCCTTGTATTCAGCGTTAGCCTCAAGATTCTCAAGAACTTTAAGGATGTAACTTGCAGCCTTTTGAGGATATCTCCCAGCGTACCAGCCTTCTATGTTCTTGTGTGCAACCTTCTTCTTGTGTCTCCTGAAGGGTACAACCCTCTTTAAAGCTACCACCTCTTCCAAGTACTTCTTCGCTTCTTGAACTTTCTTCCCCTTTATTGCTCTGCAAATCTCTACAGCATGCTTGAAGCTGATTGGCATCTCGTAGCCAGTTGCTTTAGCTGCAGACATCTCTTCAGCAGGTTTGTAAGCGTATTTTATGCGGGCCATATCGATCACTTCAATGGTACGTATTTACTGCTCCTTGTAGCTCCAACACCTGGACCGGAATGCTTTTCAAATCTCCTTGTCTGAGCGAACTCACCAAGCCTGTGTCCTATCATCTCTGGCTTAATTTCCACCCTGACGAAATCCTTACCGTTATGAACAAATATAACCTTACCAACCATCTCTGGAATTACTACCATGTCTCTACAGTGTGTTCTCGCTGTCCCCTTCTTTCTTAACTTTCTAAGCAGGATCTCCTCCTGTTCCGTAAATCCCCTCTTTATTTTTCTTCTCTCCCTTGCCGGCAACAAATTAGCTAACTGTTCTAAAGGCATCTTTGCAAGCTCCTCAAAGGAGTAACCACGATAGGTGAACTCTTTAGCCCTTACAACTTTGCTCTTGAGTGCCATATACTCACCTCCTCACTCCAGTGCGACGAGCGGCAATACTTCCAACCTTTCTTCCAGGAGGAGCGTTTCTACTAACCGTCTTCGGTCTTCCAACGTGCTGATGCTTACCCCCACCGAAGGGATGATAAACAGCGCACATTGCAACTCCTCTAACGCGGGGCCACTTCGTAGCTTTGCTTTTCATCTTGTGGTACTTCTTCCCGGCTTTAATGAAGGGTTTATCTGGTCTCCCGCCGCAAGCAACAACACCTATAGTGGCTCTGCAATTCGGATGGAACCACTTCAATTGGCCAGATGGCATTTGAACTACAACTTTATCAGCTTCCCTTGCAACTACCAACGCAAAAGTCCCACTCGCTCTAACAAACTTTCCACCATCTCCGGGGTACTTTTCTATGTTGCATATCTGCGTACCTTCAGGTATGTTTCTCAAATACGTCGTATTTCCGGGCTGAATCGGGACGTTTTCACCAGCATATATCTTATCTCCAATGCCTAGGCCTTCTACAGCTAGTACATATTCTTCTCTACCGTCAGGCAATTTAACAAGCGCTACAGGTCCATTTCTTACTGGATCGTGCTGTATATCTATGATCTTTGCCTCTACAACACTATCTTTAAAGGGAAGGTGCTTGATGTCCGCCTTGTACTTGTGAGATGGAGCTCTGTAAGTTGGTGTTCCTTTTCCTCTATTCTGGGCAATTATACGCTTACCCACAACATCACCTCAATACACTCCCAACTTTGAAAGTAAATCTGCTGCAGAATATTCAGATTTCAACCTTATGTATGCCTTCTTTTCACCCTTTGGAGTAATCAACGTATTTACACTTTCAACTTCAACACCAAACAGTTTTTCTATCTCCTTTTTTATTTTATTCTTGTTGGCCTTTCTATCCACTACAGCCGTTATTACGTTCTTCTCCAACTCTGCCACACTTTTTTCAGTAATTAAGAAGCATTTGATTAACATAACCACTCACCCAAATACTCTACAGCTCCTTTACTCCAAACCGTAAGCCTTCCGGGATGTGCGCCGGGAGCTAAAAGTTCTACATTCAAATCTTTCACAAGAACTACGTCAACACCTGGCAAGTTCTTGGCTGCTCTTATTATGCCATTATCCTCTCTGACCACAAGGAGTACACTCTTCTTTGTAACGTACCTTCTACCCCTCATTTTTCCTGTCCCTGCTCTGTACCTCCTTCTCTCCTTTGCTCTCTCTACATCCTCCATAACCCCCAAAGCCTTGAAAACCTCCACAACTTCCTTGGCCTTTTTTATTCCAGATATTTCATCCACGACTATTTTTGGTACCTCACCAGAGAAAACGTGGTTTCTTTTCCTTATTATTTCCGCATTGGCTGTTGCTGCAATCGCTGATCTAAGTGCTTTTCTTAACTCTTTTTTGTTCATCTTCTTGTCCCATATCTTATCTACCTTTGGCGGATGAGCTTCTCTACCTCCAACAGCCTGTGGTATTACTACAGCTCTGCTACCTATCTTCCACCTTGGTACCCTTGCATACCCATGTCCAGGCCCCCAGTTTTCCCATGCATAATCTACTCCGCTTAGAGGATTTGGCCCATATGGTTGCCTTCTGTGAGATTGCAAAGAGAGAACTGCTCTCTTTATTATATCTGGCCTGAATTCCTCCTCAAAAACTTTGGGTAGCTCTATTTCTTCGACGACTTCACCTTTAAGATTGAGAACCTTTGCGAGCATACTCATCTCCCCTGTTTGGATTGCTTACTAACATAGATCAGATTTATACCATCAAATACAGCATCTGGTGGACGTATAGCATCTCTTATCCTCACTAATCTCTTTACAGGCCCGGGAACGCTTCCAGCGATCATAACGTAGTCACTCCTAATAACACCATAATGTACAAACCCACCGTTCGGGACTATATCTTCTCCATTTTGCCCGATCTTGATAATTCTCTTATTGTACTCTGTTCTCTGGTGGAAACCCATTTGTCCAGCCTGTGGAACAGTCCATCTAACATGATGCGGATTCCACGGGCCAAGAGTACCAACTCTTCGATGTTTCGAGCTTCTTGCATGCTTTGCATTGAGAGTTATAACACCCCATCTCTTAACTGGCCCCTGAAAACCCTTTCCTTTAGTTATCGCCAGTACATCCACTATAGCTCCCTCGCTGAAAACTTCGGAGATCCTTATTTCTTTTCCAAGCTTTGAAGCAGCATATTCGAAGGCTTCAACAACATTCCCTCCTATCTTGTGCTCCATAATATCGGGAACCTTTTTTGGAACTCCCGTTATAAGGTAGGGTTGGGTGTATGTCAAAACTCTAACCTCTACAGCTCCATCAATTACCTGCCTCAGCTTTTCTAAATCTCCAGCTCTTTTTGGGATGTTAATTCTCCTGCCGAGGAAATCATCTAGATTGTTTGCCCATACTTCTCCAGCGATATAGAGCCCATACTGATTTTTCTTGTACACTCTAACCGCTGCAACCTTCATTGGCGGAGTTTCGATGACGGTAACTGGGACTACGATCTCCTCGCCATAGGTAGGGGAATTTTTTCTGTCGTCTACCATCAAAACGTGCGTCATTCCAGCTTTGTACCCTGCAAATCCTTGCATCCTCACTTGATCACATTCTGGCCAGCTTCTGACCCTTGGAATTATACTCGCAGCTCTTTTTCTTGGCGAAAACGCTAAAGAACCTCTTCTTGGTCTATGCTCCTTCACCACGAACCATCACCCCAGTAGCTTAAGAAATTAACAACTGCAAGAGTCGCGAAAATTGCCTCTTCAAGTCTCACAGTCCGAGTACCCTGAAGAGGGATAGTGTTCCAACACTCAGCGTTAACTTTTAACCCTATCCTCTCGGCTATCTCGAAGACACCCTCTTCAGGATTCCCAAACACTAGAGTTACATCCCTCCTTATATCCTTCAACTTTGGCACCCCGCACCTTCGCGAAGTTATAACTACATTCCTTCTGCTCAGTACATCTTTCAATTCCATCTCTACTACCTTATACCCCCAATACTCCTCGGGTTTCGCCTCTTCCACTAGCAACGGGTTCTTCGAATAGACCCTGACGGTAACGCGGGCACCTTTTGGCTTATTACACTTTAAAGGTGCCAGGGCGTTTATACCTATATCCACCCATCGCGTACCGTCAGGCGCAACGTGTTTTACAACCCCTTCCCTTACCTCACCGACTTTTAAATCTTTCGGCTTGTGGGATGGAATTGCAAGTGGATGCAAAAGACCAGCATATTTAAGAGAGTCTTTTAGAGGAAATAGACTTTTTCTCAAATACTGCGGAGTTTCGAGGTATTCCAAGATTTCCCTGATAAAAGATGTTTCATCTCTTTTTGGATCTCTGTAAATGATGATCTCCTCTACTCTAAAAACTGCTGCCGCCCTTGCAATATATCCAACCTTCAAAGTCTTGAGCTTTTCATCGCTCTCATTCAGCAGAGATGAGGAGGGTATTGCAATAGATAGCACAAAAGCATTGAGCGGCAGGTTTTAAAGCTGTACCTGAACTTCACATATGAAGTTCAAGATCATCAGAGTGGAGATGAAAGATGATGATGAAGTTGTGCTTTACCTCAGAAAGGTCTTTCAAAAGGTTACAGCGATTCCCCAGCCAGATGTTCGGAATCCCATAAGCATCATTGAGTTTGGGCTAAAGCTTGGCGAGGAAGCTACAAAGAGGGTTGAAGGTTATCTAGGATTTGATGCCGTAGTCACAATGGGCTACGAAGAATACGCATCGAAGGATTTTAAGGTAGGAGACATTGTAGAGCTAGAAATAAAGCTTGCAGATTAAAAAATTAAGTTTTTCTTAGGGTTTCAAGAAGTTCCTTAGCGTAGTCTACACGGATCTTTCTCTCTCTAACCATCGCCTCTACGATCTTGTCAACTTCTTCTCCCTTAGCACCGGCAGCTATCGCTATATTTCTCGCATGCAACTCCATATGTCCTCTCTGTATCCCTTCTGTAGCTAGAGCTCTTAAAGCTGCAAAGTTTTGCGCTAAACCAAGAGCAGCGGCAACCCTTGCCAGCTCCTCACTACTTTTAACTCTTAAGATCTTCAAACACACCTTCGCTAGAGGATTTACATTCGTAGCTCCCCCAACAACACCTGCGGCTATCGGCATTTCTATGGTTCCGACTAGGTTTCCTTCTTTATCGATCTCATAGGTTGTGAGGGGTTTATAGCCAAAAAGTGCTGCATAGCTGTGTGCGGCAGCTTCAGCAGCTCGAAAATCATTTCCAGTTGCGATCATCAATGCAGAAATTCCATTCATTATACCCTTGTTATGTGTAGCACATCTGTAGGGATCTGCCAAGGCGAATGCGTAGGCATGCATTATTCCCTCTACAACCTCCTCCCCGCCTATTACATCTTTCTTAAAAACAGCCTTAGCTCTTGCGAGCCTATAGACCGCAAGGTTAGAGAGTATTCTCAGATAAACCTTTCCACCGGTTAACTTCTCTATAAGTGGCGCTACAGATTCGCACATCGTATTTACAGCATTAGCTCCCATTGCATCTTTTACATCGACAAGCAAATGTACTATCAGCATCTTTCCAAGTATCGTGTCAATAATTCTCGCCTCTACGCTTTTACAACCTCCTCCAAGTTTTAAGAGTACGGGATCACATTCGTTTGCTTTTTTTATAATTTCGTCTTTATTTTTAAGTACCTCGAATTTTGCAGCGTAAGGATCTTTCAATTTTGCGACCTGTATCTGCCCAATCATAATTGAACCAGTGTAGTCTGTAAAAAATCCTCCAGATTCTCTTGCCATCTTTGCAGCATTGCTGGCTGCAGCTACAACACTTGGCTCTTCAATCACCATGGGAATTAAGTAGTCTTTCCCATCTATGAGGAAGTTTGTTGCAATTCCAAGGGGTAGTTCGAAGGTGCCGATTACATTTTCTATCATTCTGTCTGCGATTTCTATTGGCAAACCTTTTGAACTTATCATTTTCTTCTCCTCTTCACTTAAATTTGCAAACTCTGCAACTTTTTCGAGCCTCTCATTTACACTCATCTTGTAAAATCCCGGAATACGAGATTCCATGTTTTTCTCTGCATCTCTGAAGATAAAAAACTTAGGAATTTAAGGGACATCTAAATTTTTAAATCGTTTTTTCCCTCACATCTTCAATGCCTCGAATCGCAGTGGTTGACAAAGATCGGTGCCAACCCAAAAAATGCGGCCAAGAATGTGTAAAGTACTGCCCAAGAGTTAGAACTGGAGATGAGACAGTAGTTGTGCAGGAAAAAGCTATAATATCTGAAGCGATGTGCGTAGGTTGCGGAATCTGTGTAAAAAAGTGTCCTATGGAAGCTATAACAATTGTCGGACTACCAGAACGACTTGAAGGTTGTGAAGTGCATAGATATGGAAAAAATGGATTTGTGCTATATAATCTCCCAGTACCGAAGAAGGGTTTTGTGGTGGGCATCTTAGGCCCAAATGGAACGGGAAAGACGACTGCAGTTAAAATACTATCTGGCCAGCTTAAACCAAACCTCGGGAAAGAGAATGCAAGCTGGGAAGACGTTTACGCAAGGTTTGCCGGTAGTGAATTACTGGACTACCTAAAGAAACTGGCTGAAAATGGATTAAAAGTTAGCCTGAAACCCCAATATATAGAGCACATACCAAAGGTTTACAGTGGAAAAGTTGCTGAGTTGCTTAGGAAAGTAGATGAAAGAAAAATTTTTGATGAAATAGTAAATAAATTGAACCTGAAAGCTTCGTTGGATAGAAAAATCGATGAACTAAGCGGAGGAGAATTGCAAAGACTTGCAATTGCTGCATGCATTTTAAAGGATGCGGATTTCTACTTCTTCGATGAAATAACATCCTATTTAGACATATACCAGCGGATATCCGTTGCGAACGTTATAAGGGAGCTTGCAAAAGAGAAAACTGTTATGATCGTGGAGCACGATTTAGCTATCCTTGATATGCTTGCAGATTTCGTTCACATTGTTTATGGTATTCCTGCCGTTTACGGCGTATTTACAAACGCTAAAGGTGTTAGAGTAGGGATAAATCAGTATCTTAGAGGCTATCTGGCTGAAGAGAACATAAGAATTCGAGAGAAACCAATAGAGTTCGAGATCTTCCAGCCACGGGAGAGTGAAAAAGAAAAAGTTCTTGTAGAGTTTCCATCCTTCACCAAAACTTTTGAAAACTTCAAATTGGTGGCTGAAGGAGGAGATATAAGAATTGGCGAAGTTTTAGGCGTCGTAGGACCAAATGCGACTGGAAAATCGACTTTTGTTAGAGTGCTTGCTGGAATGTTGGAGGATGACGAGAAGAAGGTGGAAGTTAAAGTCAAGGTTAGTTATAAGCCACAGTACGTGAAGGCAGACGTAGATTTAGATGTCGGAACTTTCTTGAGAAAGTTAAACCCAAATGTAGATAGCTCCTACTATAAAACAGAGTTTCTAAGACCTCTTGCCGTCGACAAGTTGCTGGAAAGAAATCTTACTGAGCTAAGCGGTGGAGAGTTGCAAAGAGTTGCAATATTAGCTTGTCTTTTCAGAGATGCTGACTTGTATCTATTGGATGAGCCTTCAGCTCATCTTGACGTTGAGCAGAGGATAGAAGCAGCGAGAGTGATAAGACGGTTTGCGATGAATACTAGTAAGAGCGTTCTAATCGTCGATCACGATATATACTTCATAGACATGGTCAGCGATCGTTTAATGGTGTTTGAAGGTGAGCCGGGGATTTTTGGAATTGCAAAAAGGCCAGTAGGGATGAGAGAGGGTATGAACATGTTTCTGTCCAAACTTAACATCACCTTCAGAAGAGACGAAGAAACTAAAAGACCGAGAGTGAACAAACCAGATTCAAGGCTAGATAGGGAACAAAAGGCTGCTGGTGAGTATTACTACTATTTTTGAAGATAAAAATAAAAATTAGTTTTTAATCACTCTTGGCATTTTTCTTGCTTTCAAGAGTTCGTAACATCTTTTGGCAGCGATAGCATGCCTGTAATCTCTGCAGTACGCTGCAGTTATCAAATGTTCGAGATCTACTATACCCAACCAAGCCAGAGCACCAAGGGAGGCGATTTCAGAACTTGATTGAGTTTTCTTCGCTATATAGTTTGCGAAAGTTTTTATTTCTACACCCTCAACAACTATAGAATCGTCCCTGAGTTCTATAGTCTTCTTTTTACATCCAACAAAACATAAAACTGATTCCTGTTTTTCTTCGGCTGCAATTTTGGCTCTATTTAGCGCTTCAACCAAGATCTTCATAGCTTCTCCACGAACCCTTATCTCGTACGATGCTCTCACCCAGTGTGTAATGATTTAATGTGAGATATAAGTCTTTCGCTCCAAAATGGTTTTTAAATGCAACTACTCAAATTCGAACATGGATAGAGAAGAGATAAAAGTAGCGGTTCTCAGGATAGAAGGTACCAACTGTGAAGATGAAACCGTAGAAGCTTTTAGAGATTTAAACGTTTTTGCCGAAGCTGTGCATCTTAAGCAATTTTACAGCGATATGATAAGGTTTGACGAGCAAAGAAGTCTGTTCGATTATCACTGCATCGTATTTCCCGGTGGATTTTCCGCAGGAGATTATGTAAGAGCGGGAGCTATTTTCTCAGCAAGAATAAAAAGTGTACTACGAAAAGATCTAGAAGAATTTATAAAATTTGGATATCCCGTAGTTGGAATATGCAACGGATTCCAGATACTTGCCGAACTTGGAGCACTACCAGGATTTGATGAAGATAAACCTATATCTGACAAACCGCAGATGGCTTTAGCCGTAAACGACTCTGGTAGATTCGAATGCCGCCCAGCTTTCTTAAAAAAAGAGACAAAAACTTCTAACCTACTTAAGAAGGTCCCCCATATAGCGAAATACCCAGTAGCTCACGCTGAAGGTAAAGTTGTTTTTCCAAAGGAGAGGGAAGAGGAATACATTGATATTTTAATTAAAAACGATCAGATAGCTTTTAGATACGTCGATGAAAAAGGGAACTACGCAAAATACCCCTGGAATCCAAATGGAAGCGTTTACAATATAGCTGGACTTTGTAACGTCACTAAGAACGTATTAGGCCTTATGCCTCATCCTGAAAGAGCAACGTTCGACTATGAAAAATGTTGCGAGGGGGATGGAAAACTTTTCTTTGAAAGTATAGTTGAGTATATCGAAAAGCTTTAACTAGCTACCTTTTATGTCTAGAGAGGATGCAGAAATGATGGATATCAAGGTTGCAGATTACATGACAAAGAACGTCTTTACACTTAAGCCAGGAAACACTGTCAAAGATGCCATAGAGCTAATAAAATTATCTGGCCACGACAGTTTTCCTGTTATAGATGATAACAGAAAAGTTGTCGGTTACGTTTCTGCTATAGATATAATCGATAAAAGTCCGGATACAAAAATTTCAGATATCATGTCCAGGGAGTTGTATGTAGCCAGGGAGTTCATGAGCTTAAGAGATGCCGCAAGGATAATGTTCAGAACAGGACATTCTAAGCTACCTGTTGTAGACGAAGAGAACAGGCTTGTTGGTATAATTTCAAACGCTGATGTTATAAGGAGCCAAATCGAGAGGGCAGATCCTTCAAAGGTTGAAAAACTTGTCTTGACGATAGAGAAAGTTCATGGGGTAAAAGCAGAAGTAAAGAAAGGCACAGTGGAGATCTCGAAGCTTATACCCACCCAAAGCAAGGTCTACGCTGACGAATTGAGGGGTAGGATTCACGAACTTAAAAGAGGCCTTGCAGAACCCATAGTTATCATAAAAAAGGGGGATAAGCTTTTTTTAGTTGATGGACACCATAGAGTTGTCGCAGCATCGAAACTCGACATTAAAGAGCTTGAAGCCTACATCATAGTTGTACCAGAAGAGATAGAGCTGGGAATGGAAAAACTTGCAAAAAGGAAAAACCTCACAAGCATAAAAGACATAGAAATAATTGAGGACACACCACATCCACTTGTGGAGATAACGTTCAGGAATATGAGGTGAAAGTTTTGAAGGAGTGCGTAATTTGGACAATCAACATTGAAAAGAGGAAAAGTAGAGCAGAAGGTAGAAAAATACCCAAAAGATTTGCTATTGCAAACGTTCGTTTTGCTGAACTTGTTGAGGCCTGTAAACATCTTGGATTGAACTTTAAAGCTGAGAACGACAAAAAATATCCACGCTGCTGGTGGGAGGAGGCTGGAAGGATAGTAGTTGAGAAGAGAGAACCAAAAACCCAGCTTATGATTAAAATCGCAAGTAAAATAGCCGAGTTGAGAGAGGAAAAGAAGAGGAAAAAATGAAATTTGCCTTTCTACTTTCGGGAGAGAACGTTGAGTTGGCTAAATGGGAGGTTTTACAGCTGGCAAACAGTTACGGAAAAATATACAATTCCGAAATCGATGATCGCCTGTTTCTAATTGATTATGAGGGTGAAAAGTTCTTTGATCGCTTAGCAATGAGTCACGAAGTTTATGAAGTTTTGGAGGTGACCAAAAGCGACGTAAAATCCCTTTTTGAAGAAGTTGACGTTCCAGATCTTCCAACTTGCGTTAGAGTTAAAGGGGTTGTAGAAGACTCAATGAAGCTAGAGAAAGAGTTTGGGGCTGTTTTGTGGAAGAGGGGTGCAAAGATAAGCGTTTCTAACCCAAAAGTTATTTTTGTTGTGTACTACGGTAACGAGAATTGTTATCTATGCAGATTAATACAAGTAACGGACAAAAAGCAATTTTTAGCTCGAGCCCCAATAAATAGACCGTTTTTCATGCCCTCAGTTGTACTTCCCAAGTTTGCAAGAACGTTGGTTAATCTCAGCGGGGCGAAAAGAAACTTGCTGGATCCGATGTGCGGAACTGGATCAATATTGATTGAAGCTGAGCTCTTGGGTTTGTATGCTGTTGGTTTAGAGTTATACAAGAAAATTGCAAGGGGTTGCAGGTTAAATTTAAGAAGTCTAGGTTTAAAATCAGATGTGATAACAGGAGATGCAACTCAAATGCCTTTCAAAGATGAAAGCTTTGAAGCAATTGTAACAGATTACCCCTATCTGCGATCTACAAAAACTGAAAGTGAGCTTTCAGAGCTTTATGAGAAGAGTCTCGAGGAATTCGGGAGAGTTTTGCAGAAGGGTCGCTATGCGGTTCTTGTCAGTAATCTAGATGTAGAGGGGTACTTTAAAAATTTAAAACTCGTCGTAAAACTAAAGCAACGGGTACATGGAAGCCTTACAAGGAGGATATTTGTGGTCAAGTCGTAGATTTTACCTGAAAAAATAAAGATAACAAATTATCGACTGACGAAGATTTTAAAAAGGGTTGAGTAGTAAATTTTAAGATGCTAGGGTTGTTCTATCCAAGCAGCGTAGCTGTAGTAGGTGCTTCAGCTGAAAAGGGTAGCGTTGGAAACACGATTTTAAATAACTTGAAAAGTTTTAAAGGAGAAGTTTATGCGGTAAATCCAAAGTACAGTGAGATAGAGGGTGTAAAATGCTATCCGTCAATATTAGATGCACCGGATGTTGACTTAGCTGTGATAGCTGTCCCAGCAAGGTTCGTTCCGAAAACAATAGAGGAATGTGGGAGAAAGGGAGTAAGTTACGCAGTTATAATATCTGCAGGCTTTAAAGAAACTGGAAGCGAAGGAGCCGCTTTGGAAAGAAAAATCGTTGAAATAGCAAATAAATTTGGTGTAAAGATAGTCGGACCAAACTGTCTTGGAATTATGAACCCAGAAATAAATTTAAACGCGACTTTCAGCAGTGTAATGCCTGAATATGGCAAAGTAGCTTTCCTAAGTCAATCAGGAGCCTTCATTTTGTCTGTTTCCGTATGGGCTAAGAAAACGAGGTTTGGATTCAGTAAGGTAGTTAGTCTAGGAAACAAAGCTATGCTTGATGAGAGCGATTTTATAGAATATCTAGCAAATGACGATTCCACCGAAGCGATAATGCTCTACATCGAGGGGATCCAGAACGGGAAGAGGTTCATGGAAATCGCAAAAAAAGTTGCAAAAAAGAAACCCATCATCGTCATGAAATCTGGAAAGACGGAAAGTGGTTCAAAGGCCGCTTCAAGTCATACTGGAAGTTTAGCTGGAAGTTATGAAGTTTACAAAGCTGCTTTTGAACAGAGCTGCATAGTAACAGCTGAAAACGTAGAAGAGCTTTTCGATTTCTCTTTCGCTCTTTCAAAATACAGAAACGTTGGAGATGTTGCGATCATAACAAACTCTGGTGGCCCAGGCGTTATGGCCTCTGATGCCGTAGAAATTTACGGATTGAAACTTGCGGAACTAAGTTTGGATACCGTAAAGAAGTTGAAAGAGGTTTTACCGGCAGCGGCGAACTTCTACAACCCAGTAGATATCCTCGGTGATGCAGACACTACGAGATTTTTAAAAGCTTTCGATATAGTAGAGAAAGACGAAAATGTAGGTACTATTTTAGCGATCCTTGTTCCAACAGCAAGCATAAATTTCGGAGAGGTCTTAAAGAGAGTCGTTAAATCCACTAAACCCTTATTCTGCTGCTTTACCGGGCTGAGTGTAGAAGAGGAGGAGATACTAATTAAAAACCGCATACCCAACTTCTTCGATCCGGTTAGAGCTGTCAGGACGATGAGTGCCGTTAAAAAGTACGCAAGTTTTGAGTTTGAAGAAGATGTAGAGGATGTTGAATTTGAGGTTGACAGAAGGAATGCTGACGAATTCATTAGCAAAAAAGCAGGCTATGTTGGAGTAGAAGGGCTTGAATTGCTCAAATACTATGGAATCAACGTCGCTACGTTTGGAATAGCAAAAAATGCTGATGAAGCAGAAGAGATTGCAGAAAAAATCGGTTATCCTGTTGCGATGAAGGTAGTATCGCCCGATATAATTCACAAAACGGACTTTGGTGCTATTAAGCTTGATGTGACAAGAGAAAATGTAAGAGATGCCTTCTTCGAGTTAGTCTCGAGAGTTGAAAAGTTTCTACCTCATGCTCGAATAGAGGGCATTCTTGTTCAGAAGATGGTTAAAGGTGGCAGAGAGGTCATTCTTGGAGTAAAAAAGGATCCACAGTTTGGAAACGTAGTGATGTTCGGATTGGGAGGAATTTACGTCGAGGTCTTCAAGGACGTTTCCTTCAGAATCGCACCAGTGAGCAAAAAGGAAGCTTACAAAATGATAAAAAGCATCAAAGCATACAATATACTGAAAGGTGTAAGGGGAGAGAAAATGGCAGATCTTGATTCCTTAGCTGAAACAATAGTAAGATTCTCGAAGCTCAGCATGGATTACCCAATACTCGAAATGGAGATAAATCCACTTAAAGTTTTTGAGAAGGGCTGTGTGGCTATAGACTTTAGAATGGTTTTAGAGGGTGATAGAAAATGAAAAAAATTTTAGTGAGTTCCGTATGTGAAAGATCTGGAAAGACTAGCTTAGCTATGTCCTTAGCTTTGATGTTGAAAGAGAGAAATTTAGAAGTCGGATACCTTAAAACTTTCGATTCCGACGACTATGATTTAAAGTTGGCAAAAGAACTCGGATTAGACAGCAGTTGTGGTGTGTTTTTAAATCGTCCCTATGCCGATTTCCTAATATCTGAAGATCCTTACAAGCTGAAAAAGAAGATTATTGACGAATTTGATGTCGTTTCTGCTGGAAAAGACGTTGTAATTATCGAAGGTGCTCAGACGTTTATTCATGGCAATGCCATGGAGATCTGCGATATACAGATTTCAAAGTTGCTCGACACAAGTGTTTTAGCGGTTGCAAGGTACCACAGCGATTTTGTTGTAGACGAGATAATACTTGCAAAGAGACATTTTGACGAGAGGTTAAGAAAGGTCATTCTCAACCAGGTTTCTGGATACAAAAGGTCATACATTGACTCTATTGTGGAAAAAGCTCTTTCAAAGCACAATCTTGAAATCTCTGGTGTTATTCCTACGGATCCAACTTTACTTGGCATTTTTGTTTCTGAAATTGCAGCAGCAACAAATTCCGAATATCTTGTGAAAACTACGAAGGATGAGATAGTCGAACAAGTTCTAGTAGGTGCTATGAAAGCTGAAGCCGCTTTATCTCATATGAGATCAGCTAGAAACTTTGCTTTTGTGACAGGAGGGGATAGAGGAGACCTCATTCTGCTTGCAATAGAAAGTGGTGCAAAGTGCATAGTAGCAACTGGTAACTTGGAGCCATCTGCTACAGTAATTACGAAAGCAGAAGATGCTGGAGTACCGATTCTTCTATCAAAATCAGATACTGCAACCACGCTTGAGATGATCCAGAGAAAATTCGGAAGAGTTGGGATAAGGAAGGAAAAGCTAGGCAAAATGATGGAACTTATTAAAAGGTACGTAAACTTGGAAGGGGTGCTTTCATCTATTTAATTTTTTTACCGAGCAAAAATCAAATACCCCCCTGCCTAACTTTTTTGTGTTGGCAGTTGAATGCAGAGATGTCTGGATGATATACAAGAACTTCATGGAAAAGGGATTCGTAGCTTTGAGTGGTGTAGATGTTGAGATAGAAGAAGGGGAACTTTACGGTATTCTCGGCCCCAATGGAGCGGGAAAGACGACATTGATCTCTATCATGTCGACGATCCTCGTTCCGACAAAGGGAGATGTCAAGGTGCTCGGAATGGATGCTTTCACTGAGACAAAGAAGGTTAGAGAAAGGATAAACATTGCGAGTGGTATAAGGTTACCGTGGGGTATGAGAGTTTACGAATGTTTAAAATTTTACGCTTTATGTTACGGAATAAGTGATAGAAAGGTTATTGAGAGACTCCTTCAAGACTTTGAACTAGAAAAATACAGGAACGTTAGATTTGACGAGCTTTCAGCCGGAAACAAGCAAAAACTGAACCTTGCGAGAGCTTTTATTAACAACCCAGAGGTGGTTTTCCTCGATGAACCAACAGCAAACCTCGATCCTGATGTGGCAAAAAGAATTAGAGAGATAATATTAAATATTAAAGAAGAAAAGGATGTGACGATAGTTTTAACAACACATAACATGAAAGAAGCAGAGATGCTTTGCGATAGAATAGCTTTCATGAAGAACGGTAAGATTGTGACAGAAGGTTCTGCAGAATTTCTTAAAAGGTTTGTAAAATCGAAAGAGAAGATATTTGTGACTCTAAAAAGCCATGATAAAAAAGCATTAAAACTGAACCATCCATACGAAATAAAGGACAATAAAGTAATAGTCTACGTTGAGAGTGCTGAGAAAAGCCTAGCCGAAGTTCTGTTCAGTATAAAAAGCGCTGGCTTAGAGATAGAATCCGTAAAAACAGAGGAGATAACACTTGAAGACGTATTTGTCGAGCTTGCGAAAAGCCGTCAATGAAGTACTAGCATTCTCTTACAGAAACTATGCTGTAACAAAGAACGAGTTTTACGCGATATTTGAGATGCTTTTCTGGCCTGTTATAAGCATGCTAACAATAGGACTGCTTGGCCAGTTTTTGTCGCTGAGCAGTAGAGAGATAGCTTTCATTTTGATAGGTGTAATCTCCCTTAGCGTTATACAGATCGTACAGATAGATGTGAGCTACGTAGTTCTGCTTGATATGTGGAGTTTAAGTCTAAAATACACTGTCGTAACCCCCGTACCACTCTACAGGATGGTCATCGGTGCTTGGCTTTTTGGGATCTTTAGAGGGTTAGTATCTTTCGCACTCCTTGTAATTTTAAGCCAGAGATTTTTCGGATTCGTGCTCGAAATACCTCCAGAGGCGATTTTTATATTTCTTATTGGAATATTTCTATGTTCCTTGCTTATAGGCATAACGAACTGCACTCTCATACTTGTATTCGGGAGAAGAGCTGAAATATTTGCCTGGACGCTGACTGCTACGATTATGATATTCTGTGGGATATACTATCCAGTTAACATCCTTCCCGAACCTTTCAAAACTCTAGGTTTGCTAATACCGATAACACACTTCCTAGAATACTTCAGAACTTTCTACGGATTCGAGACTACTTGGCAACCGTTGATTTCGGGATTCTTAGAAGTTTTTGTTTATCTTCTCTTTCTACTGATTTTGGCTGAGATCAGTATGAACAGAGCTAGAAAAAACGGTCTTGTAATGAAACTCTCCGGATAACTTCAAAATTTAGACCCACTTCTTAACCTTTTGCTCAATTAAATCCAGTAAGATGTACAAAAGTAGACCAAGTAAGGCCATAGAAACTATGCCCGCGTAAAGCATTTCATAGTCTGCCCTACTCCAAGCATCGATTATCAGGTAACCAAGTCCAGTGCGGGTAGCAAAACTCTCTGCAAAAAACAAAACCGCGATCGCTGTTCCAATACTTATTCTTAAAGCTGTTAAAATCTGTGGAAGAATTGCTGGGATAATTACGTATCTATATATATCGAATTTGGAAGCTCCAAGAGATAGTGCAGAGTAAATATAATATTCGCTTATGTTTTTTGTCGCATCTCTGATTGTGACAACCATCTGAAAGAACAATATCGTCGCTATCAACGCAATCCTTGAAAGATCACCAATTCCAAAAAGAAAAATATAAACGGGCAACAGCACGATGTGCGGGATTGGATATAAGATGTATATAAAAGGAGATACGATCCTATCAAATAACTTTTCCCTGCTTAAGATACCAACAGGAAAAGCTAAAGATACTGCGAGAGATATAGAACAAAGCACTCTCGAAAGGCTGACGATAGCATTAAAGAGTAGTAATTTGGCATCATTGATTAGAGCTATCAAAACCCTTTCAGGAGTCGGAATGCCTGGGTTAGCAAGTAAATGAGACACTAATTTCCATAGTGTTAAAATTAATATAAAACTGATCAGATAGCTCCAAATTCTATTGATCTTCTGACTTCCCGACATTTTCTGAAGTATTCATCTGAAAACCTATAATCCTCTTCTCCAGCAGAGTTATTTTCGATGATCTTCTTTACAGTTCCGGGTCTTGGACTCAGAACTATTATCTTTCTACTCAGGAAAACAGCCTCCTCTATACTGTGCGTCACAAGTATGAATGTAATTCTGCTCTTTTTCCAAATTTCGAGCAAAAGATTCTGCATCTTCTCTCTATTTAATGCATCGAGTGACGAAAAAGGTTCATCCATAAGAAGTATCCTTGGGTTCGTAGCCAACGCTCTCGCAATTGCAACCCTTTGCCTCATGCCTCCACTTAGCTGCTTTGGATAGTGTTTTTCAAAATTTTTTATTCCCAGCTCATCTAGTGTTCTGTTTACAATCACTCTTTCATCATCTTTCTTTACCTTCCTAACTCTCAAACCGAATGCAACGTTTTCGTATACATTCATCCATGGAAAAAGTCCATAATCTTGAAGCACAAGGGATACATCTTTTGAGGGACATTCTATCTTCTTGCCCTCAATTTTAACTTCTCCACTGGTGGCTTTGAGCAGCCCAGAAATTATAAGAAGTAAAGTAGATTTTCCACACCCAGAAGGACCGATTATCGAGCAACTTTCTCCTTTTTCAACTTCAAAACTTACATCCTTTAGTGCTACAGTTCCATCTTCGTAGACCTTCGAAACTCTGTCAACTGATATCATAAACTGCATCTTCGTATCTAACCTCAGCCTTTAACAAACCTTTTCTAATTGCCCAAATTAGGTACTTCTCATAAAACTCCTTTGGGAACTTTTCAGGTTTAGGATAGTTAGGCATAGGATACTCGCTCGCTATATCTGCCGGCACTCTGGCGATAGTTACAAAAGCACTTCTGTACTTTTGCGGATTGGAGTTTATCTTTTCTACAGCCTCATTGTATGCTTCTAAGAATTTTTTGGCAACTTCTTTTTTCAAATCACCTCTAGCCACTATAACTGTTTGAGTTAAGCTTTCTTCAAGCATCGCATCACTTATTACAAGCTTCGCACCCTTTGCTACAGCGTAGCTTGCAAGCGGTTCAGGTAGTGTTGCCAACTCGATCCTGTTATCTAAAAGGTTCTGCATTCTTAGCTTTATATCCGAAACTGGAAGAGTATAATAGGTTATATTGTAAGGGGCAAGCATCATGTCGGTGGCAAATTCAATTATTGTATTTTGGGAAACTGCTATCTCTTTTCCGTTTATATCTTCAATTGAATCTATACTTGAATTTGGTGATGCAAGAATTGCAAAAACTCCTTCCTTAGGCGTTTTTCCAAGGCATATCGAAATTATTTTGATATCAAAACCTTGAGATCGAAGAAGTATTACTGCTAAGGGATCAGTTATGGCAAAATCTACCTCTTTAGCTGTCAAAGCGGAATCTCTTTCGAGTGCACTGTTGAACTCTACAATTTCCACCATCAATCCATGCTTTTCGAATATCCCCTCTTCCTTAGCAACTAAGAAAGGTAGAGAATCTTCTATGGGCAAAATTCCGATCTTAATTCTGTCTGGGCTTTCCGATACGCATCCCTCTGCAAACATCGTAATTAAAAGAATCAGAAACCACAGCTTTTTGATCTCCATAGTTCGATGGTCTGGCGAGGTTATATAACTTCTTCCCACAAAAAAATGTTGAAAAATTTATACGATTTTCTTTCTAATCCCCGTCAGCTCCTCTATCTCTTCCGCCCCCTTTTTTATCTCTTCTACTTGTTCTTCGTCAAGTTCCAGAAGTAAAGCCAAAAATTCACCCATATGTGTTTTCTCCTCTTTTGCAATGTCTAACAAAACCTTTTTTACGTTTTCGTTTGTTGCGGTTGAAGCTAACTGTTCATAAAAGTTTATAGCATCCAGTTCTGCAACTATAGCAATTCTTAACACCTCTCTATCAACAAAATCCTTGCTAACCTTCGAAAAATCTATCGGCTCCTTTGAGAGCATGAAGATTACTTGACTGAACTGATTGATAAATTTTTCTCAACATAAAACTTTTTTTGCCTCTTCATAAAGTTTTCTCGCTATCTCTTTTCTCAAACCTCTGCTTTGCAGCCCCTCTTCTCCAACCTCTACGATGTCAGAACAAAAAACAAATCCTAAATCGATCGCAGCTTTTATCAGGCTGCTGTCCACCTTAAGTATCGTGACCGGATAAAGATTTTTACTTTCAAGCATATTTTCTATTCCCTCAGCTTCCGGATAACTCCAGCCAGTCAATTTTATCTTTCTACATTTTGCATATCTTTTTGCCTCTTCGGAGAACTTCGTGTTTGTAAAAACCCAGACAAAATCAAATTTGTCTTTCAAATCAAGGAACCTTGCATATGTATACATCACATCTTTAAGACCTGTATAACTTGGAAGGTTATGAAATTTGCATTCTACAAGATACTTTTTTCCTTGCTCATCAACAGCTAAAACGTCCACTTCGTGAGTTGCACATTCTCCATCCATAACAACGTTGTTTTGAACTGTATGTCCATGCTTTTCAAGAAGTTTGCCCACAAATTTTTCAAAAGCGAAACCTGAAGGACCAAGACGAAGAAGTGATCTTTTCAAGTCGTATCTGAGCCCTCTACAGTACTCGTACTTGAACAGTACATCTATCACAATCTCCAACAAATCATCGCTACTTATCCCATCGTAGATCTTCTTTTCAACTTCTTCAGCAACCTTTTTAGCCGTTTCAAAACTAGCTCCTGCCTTAATACAGGTCTTAAGGATCTTATTTCTGTCAAATTCTTCAAATCTACCGTCTCGTTTTTTAACTTTAAAGCTCATCCTACCACTCAAGTTAGACTGCAGCAAAATATTTATAAATTATGACATGCACACTATAATCATGGTGTTTAACAAATTGAAGTCGGAAACAGAAATAGCGCTACGCCATCTCCAAGTACTGAAAGCGGTAATAGAAAAGCAGCCGGTTGGCATTTTCAAGCTTTCAGATATCTTGAAAATGCCAAAACATAGAGTAAGATATTCTTTGCGAGTTCTAGAGCAGTCTGGGATAATAGTGCCTACGCAGTATGGGGCAATGGTAAAGGATGAGGGTTACGACAGGATAGCTGAAATGAAAAAAGATCTCGAAGAAATAAAGAAGTTAATTACGGACATAGAGGAGCTACTAAAGCAGTTTTGAAACATGCTGGAAAAGTTGCTGTTAGCTGTCTGGCTTCTTTTACCAGCCTATACTCCAAACAACTTTGCAGTGATAACTGGAGGTGGAAAACCAATAGATCTTGGTAAAAATTTTTTTGACCAAAAAAGGATTTTTGGAGATGGGAAAACTTTCAGGGGCTTCCTAGGTGGTATAGCTGGAGGAATGCTTGTAGCCAATATTCAGTATTCAACAGAGAAAGTTTTCAATTTCCAGATTTATTCTCTGTTAGACTACTTTGATTTTTTCATTTTAACACTTTTGCTAGCTTTTGGAGCTATGCTTGGCGATCTGCTTGGGAGCTTCATAAAAAGACGTTTTGGGTATAGAAGAGGAGAAATGCTACCTGTATTTGATCAACTAACTTTTTTATTTGTTTCTTTAGCAATTGCAAGTACATTTAGGCCGTTTTGGTATCTTTTCGACCTAGAGATAATAGCTATCAGCATACTAATCACACCAATTGCGCATATCTCTGCAAACGTTATAGCTTATAAACTCGGGCTTAAGGATGTACCATGGTAAACATAGCGAAGAGGATGATAGAAGTTGGAGCATTGAAGTTCGGTGATTTCGTATTATCTTCTGGTAAAAAAAGCAACGTATATGTCGATGTAAAGCTTGCCTCTGCGTATCCAGACATACTTGATGCAATTACTGAGGAGATCATTAAAAAGATAGACGTAGAATTTGACAAGATAGCTTGCGTAGAACTTGGAGGTGTACCAATAGGTGTTTCACTATCCCTAAAAACAAGGAAGCCCCTTGTGATATTCAGGAAGCAGAAAAAAGAATATGGTCTTGGAGATGATAAGATAGGCCCTATAACTCCAGGAGATAGATTTGTTTTGGTGGAAGACGTTATTACCACTGGAAAATCTGCAATTTCAGCTATTGAAAGGATAGAAAAGGCTGGCGGTAGAGTTGTAAAAATCTTAGCTGTTGTGGATAGAGAGGAGAGCGAAATCAAATTCGAAAGTGTATTGAGGTTGAGTGAACTACTGAAAACTAAAGATCTCCTCCAATCTTCCCAAGGTTAGAACCTCTAAATCTCTAGGTACCTCCTGTTCTACTTCGAAATCGTAATTTTCGAAAGATTTATATACAATTTCTTCTTCAAAACCTATCAGCTGAGCCAATTTTTTCGCCTCTTCTCTTCCATACTTAGCTTTATCAAATTCTGCAATAAATTTCTCCAGAAGTTCCGAGTTTTCTTCTCTAAAACTTCTGTTTGAAGCTAAACTGCAACATACGAAGTCGCCTAAAACATCTTCAAACCTTTCAGTCTTGCGATCCGAAAGTTTTGTGAAGTAGGGCTCCCATATAGCTATCCCTCTCAATTCTTCAATAGCCTGCATCATCGCCTCAGGAGATTTGAAATATCTTATGTGAGCTTTTTCCATTTTTTTTGATATGTATCTTCTCAGATTCAGCTCCATCGTAGATACTTCTGAACATCCGTAGCAATCAGACTGCGCATTTGAGAAAACTACTCCACTTCCGTTCTTTGCAACTATTCGATGAATTTTTATATTTTTCATCAGAATTCCAAAGTAAAGCTGTGTCACGATAGGACTGGCTGCAACATCAACAACACCCGACACCAAATCTCTCGTTAACTCTATCCCACTATCGTAGATCTTCAAAATTCCTTTCAACTTCTCCACTGCAGAAACTACTTTAGGATACTCGCTGGCTTTCAGAATTCCAACTCTAATTAATCCTCTTATTGGAAAAGGAGCATATTCTACGTGCCAAACTCGAAAAGCTTTTCCTGAAACCAACTTCCTAACTAATATCTTTTCACTTTCCAGTTTAGATATTACCTCGGAAACAGTAGATTTTGAAAGTTTAAGCTTTTCTGAAATTTGGCTTTGCAGAATTCCATCACTCTTACTTTCTTTTGTTAATTCCAAGATCATTTTTTCAGCATCCACGCTTTAGGTCTTCCCTGAACCTTAAAAATTTTAAGATGCTAAAGTATACACAAAATCATAATAGAAGAAGTTAAAAACTCTAAGTAGGCCAAAACTCGTATGAAAATCGGTTTCGTCGGAGCAGGAAAGGTCGGTAGCGCCACAGCATTTACATGTATCCTAAAAATGGATGTCGACGAAATTGTGCTCGTAGACGTTGCAAAAGAGTTAGCTGAAGGAGAAGCTATGGATTTAAGTCACGCAGCTGCAGCGGTTGATAAGTACCCAGAGATAGTGGGGACTGATGAATATTCAGCGCTTAAGAACAGCGATGTAATAATTGTAACAGCAGGAATTGGCAGAACACCGGGAATGACAAGGCTGGATCTTGCAGAGAAGACTGCAATTGTAGTTAAGGAGATAGCCGAAAAAATAAGTAAACTGGATTTGGATTCAAAAGTGATCGTTGTAACAAATCCCGTGGATATAATGACCTACATAATGTGGAAGGAGAGTAGAAAAGATAGAAAAGATGTTTTCGGAATGGGAAACGTCTTAGACTCTGCAAGATTGAAAGAGAGGCTGAAAGCTGCAAAGATAAAGAATACCGAGAGAGTTTGGATGATCGGTGAGCATGGTGATACAATGTTCGTAGCTAAGAGTTTGACAAAGTTGAATGGAGAAGTGAATTGGGAGTTAATAGAAGAGGAGGTTAGAAAAACTGCTGCAAAGGTTATAGAGAAGAAGAAAGCAACGATTTATGGTCCTGCAGTAAGTATTTATCGTATGGTAAGAGCTGTCGTAGAGGATACAAAGGAGGTTATGCCAGCAAGTTACGTTTTTGATGGAGAGTTTGGAATAAAGAACGTCGCCGTTGGTATTCCTGTGATTATAGGGAGAGACGGAGCCCATATAGCAGATTTGGAATTAAGCGAAGAGGAAAAGGTAAAGCTCAGAAGATCTGCAGAAGTTCTGAGAAGTTGGCTGAACAAGCTCGGTTATTAAAAGAAAATTTTTATATTTTTGGTCATTTAAGACATACTTCGATCTGCAGTTTAAAATGTGCCACTTTTTAAAATTTAACACCTAAGAAAAATTTTAATAACTTTTTGTAAACAGCTCTCGTGTGGGAAAAATTCAGCCAAAGTGTAGAAAGTAGCAGAATTTACCATGAACGCTACCATAAAGCCGTAAACCACCCGAAAAGAAGAAAAATCCTTTTTCTCATATCCCAAGGCAAAAGCATGCAAGAAATAGCGGAAGAGCTGAAGATCGGTTTTTCGGAACTGGAATTTCATTTAAAAGTTCTCGAGTGGGGTTTCTGCATTGAAAGAGAGGGTGAAAAAATAAAAATCACAAAGGAGGGGAAAGTAGTTGAATACCTTGACTAGGATCTGTGTGGCTCAACTTAAGATCTCGCCAGACAGAGAAGTTAACCTGATGAAGGGTCTGAGTTTGGTGAAAAGGGCTATACAACTGCGTTCGGACTTGGTTGTTTTACCCGAAGTACACAACACCGGGTTCTTCGAGCACAACTACGAATTTGTAGAGCCAGTTGAAAGAGAACTGAAAATGCTCTTAAAACTGAGCGAGAACAGAGATATGATAATAATAGCTGGCGTCGCCGAAAAAGAGGGCGAAAATCTTTACAACAGCGCCGTCATAATTCAGAGAGGAAAGATAATAGGAGTGCATAGAAAAACTCATCTTTTCCCTCTAACTTCCGAAAGACGGTTCTTTAAGGAAGGAGATAAACTTGAAGTTTTTGAAACTAGTATCGGAAGGATCGGAATACTAATATGCTATGAACTAAGATTCCCTGAAATCGCAAGAAAGTTGATGAAAAAAGGAGCCGAGATGATAGTAGTACCTGCAGCTTTTCCTAAAGAAAGAATAGAACACTGGAGCGTTTTGATTAGAGCTAGAGCTATAGAAAACCAGCTTTTCGTCGTAGGAGCTAACTGCGTCGAGGGAGATTTAAACTACGGTGGAAGATCTGCAATAATCGATCCCCTCGGAAAAACTATAGCTGAAGCTTCTGATGTCCAAGAAGTTATAATGGGAGATATAGATCTCCTAGATGTCCAGAGAGTTAGAAGGGAGTATCCTTTTCTTAACTTGAGGGAGGAGATAATTTGAGGGTTCTGGTTCTGAGACCTAAAGAGCTGATCGATGAAACTGTAAAAAGACTAAACGCTGAGGGTTTTGAAGCCTACGGATGCCCCTTTATCGAGCTCGAATACTTCGATTTTGAAGTTCCCGAACATGAATACGCGATAGTTACGAGCCAAAACGTTGCAAGAGTTATAAGAGAAAAAGGTATAAAGTTGAAGAAGGTAATAGCAATAGGAAAAAAGACTGCAGAAGCTTTGGGAATAGATGGTATTCTGCTGCCAACTAGTTTTGACTCGAAAGGAATAGTTGATGAATTTTCGGAAATCTTGAGGGGCAAGAAGGTTGTAGCCTTTAGAAGCGACAAAGGTAGTGATGAACTTCGAAAACTTGCCGAAGTGTGCGACTACAAAGAAGTGATCGTATATAGAACAAAAAAACTGCATGGAAAAGAGCAAAGAGCTTTTACAAGGATGGTCGAGAGTTGTTTTATAGATGTTGTGGTTTTTTCGAGTAGAAGTATAGCTGAAAGTTTTATCGATCTTTGTGACTTCGAAGCCCTTAAAAGAAAAAAAGTAATAGCCCTAGGACCCCCCACCGCAGAATTCCTCATAAAGATCGGATTAAAACCACTAATTCCGGCAGAGTATACGTTCGACGGGGTCGTTGAGCTACTTAAATCCCTAAAAGGTGCAGATTCCCTACATTAACTCTATCCAAATGCTTTTTTGCCGCTTTATAGCATTCCAAAACTTGTTCTTTTGGAGTTATTGGAAGATCTCTAAGTTTGTAATCTGGGTGAAAAACTAAAAGGCTGTAGGGGATCTTTGGATCTACACTTGCTATGAATTCCGCGATCTTTTCAACTTCTTTTTCATCAACATAGTAGGGCACTAGAAGAGTCGTAGCTGACAGCACTTCGGGAAACTTTTTTCCGATGTTTTCAAAATTCTTTCTAACCCTTTCAGGACTTCTACCAGTAAGAAGGATGTGTAAGAACTCGTTCCATGCTTTCAAATCGAACTTCACCGTACCTCCTGAAATGTAACTTAATTCTGCCGCTTTAAGTGCGAGCGAAGGGTTTCCAGCTCCGTTCCATTCCCAGCATATCATCAGATCTTTTCTAACTTCGATAGCATTTCTACTGAATTTTATAGCAAAAGGAAGCTGTGGTTCTGGAGATCCACCAAAATGGCATACACATTTTACTCTTGGATTTTTTACAACCTCTAATAATTCACCGAGGGAAACGTAAAAAATGTTAACGTTCTTGTGACTCCAGTTTTGACAAAATAAGCAATCAAAATTGCAGCCATAATAGAAAACTGCCAAATTTGTTCCTTTAAGATCGCTGCCTTTACAAAACCATGAGTTACAGCAGTTTGTCGGCAATGGGTCTTCGTAGTATGTCAGATTTCCATATCTTGGCTTTCCGCAGAGAGCTAAATTTTTACATTCGTTGCTACACAATTTACAGCTCTTAATATAACTTCCAACTTTTGGATGTAATCTTTCTGCAACCTCCAAAGCTTTTTCCGATCTCGCACAGTTTTTACATACCTTGAGCGATGAGGGGGCTTCGTTATGACAAAAAAGACACTTCATGAGAT
>CAYZIW010000003.1:82245-91849 GCA_964478605.1 uncultured archaeon
ATTAAACAAACGGTTCTCGATCTTTTTCTTCTTTTCTCTTAACCAGATGAAGTAAAGTAAGCATACTTTCACCGATCATTCTGAGTTTTCTTAACTCAGCACAAAATATTGCGTACGTTGAAAGGGGATGTCCGCAATCGAAGTCGAATATAGTTAGCGGGCAACCTTCGCAATCAAAATCTATGTGTTTTTCACAGTAAGGTGTAATTTGAAATGCAACATTCTCTATCTCCCTTAAAGCATTGACTATAGACTCCCACTTTTTAATTATAACCTCCTCTTCACCCACTCCTTCTTCCACATCCGTAGCAGCATCTTCATAGCTGTAAAGTTCAATTTTTCTCATCTTTAAATTGGTTGGCGTGGAAGTATTTACGTTTTGCGATCAGATATTTTAACAGTCACATCGTAAAAAAGCTGGTGAGAGTGGCGATCGAAACCTACGGTTGTACAATGAATCAGGCAGATTCAGATATAATTAGAGGTATCTTGGCCAAAGAGTTTGAATTATCAGACGTTGGCGATGCTGAAGTTGTGGTAATAAACTCCTGCAGCGTCATCGAGTTCACCGAGAGAAAAATCATAAGACGAATAAAAGAACTCAAGGCTTTGGGAAAAAAAGTAGTATTGGCAGGTTGTATGGCAAGAACATCTAAAGAAGCCCTGGAATTGAGCGATGCAGCAGTTTCTCCAGACAATCTAGAAAAAATTGCTGAAGCCGTTAAAAATTCCAAGAAGATCGTTTGCATAGGGTGGAACAATCTGGATAAAGCTGAGATGCATGAAGTAAAGTGTAGACTTAAGGAGAATGCAATAGCAATAGTCTCAATCTCGGAAGGTTGTGTTGGAGAATGCAGCTACTGTATTACGAGGTTTGCAAGAGGTCCGCTTAGAAGTTTCTCAATTGATAGCATCCTTAAGGAAGTGAAGGGAGCCTTAAATATGGGTTATAAAGAAATACAGCTTACATCCCAAGATACAGGAGCTTATGGAATAGATAAGGGACTACAAATGCTTCCAAAACTTTTAAAATCTATATCAGAGATCCCCGGAGATTTCAGAGTGAGAGTAGGGATGATGAACCCACATCATGCAAAATCAATGCTTGAAGAGCTGATCGAAGCCTACGAAAGTGAGAAAATATACAAATTCATCCATTTACCAGTTCAGAGTGGTGACAACGATGTTTTAAAACACATGAGAAGAAACTACAGCGTGGAGGATTTCATAGACGTAATTAGAGCTTTTAGAGAAGCTTTTGATGATTTAACTCTATCCACAGACGTGATCGTAGGATATCCGACAGAAAATGAAGAGTCGTTCATGAAAACTTACGAACTCATGAAAAGAGTAAAACCAGATATTGTAAACATCACAAGATTTTCCCCACGCCCGGGAACACTTGCAGCAAAATTGAAGGATATTCCAGGATGGAAAAAGAAGATATGGTCCAGAAAGCTAACAGAGCTATGCAGAAAGATTGGAGCTGAGAACAATTCAAAGTTTGTTGGAAAAAAATCCCTTGTTCTTTTAACAGAGCACGGCAAAAATAGTACTGTTTTGGCAAGAACAAACTCCTACAAAGCTGTAATTACCAAAGGCAAACTTGGAGAGTTTAAGGTGGTGAAAATAAAGTCTTTCACCTACGCCTATTTGATAGCAGATGATGCCTATGAAGGTTTGTGAAGTCTGTAGGGGTTTTGTAAAGGGCGAAGAGGGGGATTGCGAGATCTGTTGTAATGCCTTACTCTACATTCCACAGCTAGCATCAAAAGTTTTGGAGGAGTTAAAGGATTATGAATTTGAAACATTCCAAGTGGGTTGCAGGCTTAGAGGGAGTGCAAGAGCAATCTCGGAGCTTTTGAAATTCAAGGGGGTGGAATACGACATAAAAAAGGTTTTCAATGATTTGATGAGCACTGAAATTGAAAGTCTAAGTTTAAAGAGGAGGAGTTTAAACCCAGATATAAACATAGTTTTTGATCTTGAGGATCTGAGTTTTGAAAAAAACATAGCACCAGTTTATATCTATGGTAGATATATAAAAAGAGTCAGAAACATTTCACAAACGAGGTGGCTTTGTAGAAATTGTGGTGGAGTAGGATGTGAGGTATGTAACTACGTTGGAAAAAAGTACCCAAGTTCCGTAGAAGAGATGATCTCTGAACCTTTAAAAGAGCTTTTTAAAGCAAAAGATGCCATACTACATGGGGCTGGTAGAGAAGATGTAGATGCTCGAATGCTGGGCAGTGGAAGACCTTTTGTGGCAGAGATCGTAGATCCAAAGAAAAGATATTTGGATCTTAGCCTCGTCGAAGAATACGTAAATGAATATTGTAAAGGGAAGGTAAAAATTTTGAATTTGAGGTATTCAACGCATTCTGAAGTTGAGAAGATAAAACAAGAAAGGCATAAAAAGCTTTATCGAGCCAAAGTTGTGCTATCTCAAGACGTGGATGAGGAGACTTTAAAAAGAGCGTTGGAAGAACTTAAAGGAGAAATCCACCAGAAAACTCCAACGAGGGTTTTACATAGAAGAAGCGATTTGCTTCGAATTAGAAAACTTTACGATGCTAAGGTAATCTTGAAGAGGAAGAACATTGCAGTGATAAGCTTTTTAGCTGATGCAGGTTTGTATATAAAAGAGCTTGTAAGTGGAGACAACGGAAGAACTTACCCGAGTTTGGCAGAGATGTTAAAAGTAGAAGCAAAAGTAGAAAAATTGGATGTTATAGATGTTTTTGAAGCCTAGAGTTTGATGATTTCGTACCTTCTTGTTCCAAGCTTCAGTTCTTCAGCATAATCCAACATACCTAACGGATCCGTCCATTCCCAGAACTTTTGTTGTGGAATATAGCCGGTTTTCAGTTCCTTTGCATACAAATCGAGTGATGCCGAATCTATTGCAACGATATCTTTCCCTGCAAGTATCCCTATATCTCTCACCACTGGCACATCGCTGTAGGGATGGCAATCGCAGTGAGGTGTGATGTCGAGTAAGAAGTTTATGTAAGCGAAGTTGTTGTTCACTGTGAGAACACCTTTTGCACACTCAACAATACGGTCTGAGACATCTTTTCCACTAAGCCAGTTAACTCTGACAGCCCTGTACTCACAAACTTCTAAACAACCATTACACTTCAGACATTTGCTGTTATCGATTTCAAAATTCTTTATAGCATTGGATGGACAGATTTCAACACATTTGTTACATTTCGTACATCTTTCCTTTAAAATTTTCGGATAATCAGCGATGTGCACATCGTATTTTGACTGCTTCGACGTGCAACCGACTCCAACGTTTTTTATACTGCCCCCAATTCCGGCCTGCATGTGTAGCTTGAAATGAGTACAGCAGATCACTGCATCGCATTCAGCTATAGCTTTAGCTACATGCACCTCTTTGAGGTACTTTCCGTTTATTTCAACTCTAACTGAATCGAATCCCAATAACCCATCAGCGATTAAAATTGGTGCAGCTAAGGTTTGCTGAGTGTATCCGTTCTCTTCAGCAATCATAAGCTTGCCTAACGCTGTATTCCTGTGCCTTGTCATACCTAAACCTGTAGTCTCAGTAACAAACGGTTTACCACCAACTTCTTTCACTTTTTCAACGACTTTCCTGATAAAAACACTTCTAAGCGTTCTTGTGGTTCCACTGTCACCAAAGTGAGTTTTTACGGCAACTACATCTCCTGCAGATACGATATCCATTATTCCGCTTTCTTCTATCAACTTACCGAGCTTGTTAACCAGACTCAAAGAAGGCTGATACCAGCGATCTGGGTCTAAAACCTCTGCACGTGGATCAACAAAATAAAGCTTTTCCATGTCAGATTTTAAGCATCCGCATAATTAAATCTTTCCCCTCCTCAAATTTGAATACATTTTTTTCAAGAGGATAGGCAGACTTTACAACCCTTAAGTTTCCTTCTACTTCAACCACGTTGGGGAAGAACATCGTTATTGAAATTTCAACCTCCCTATTTTGGGCATCTTTCACAAGCGTAAAAATTCCATTGCTACTATCAGCTTCCAATCTACCAAGGATCGTACGTATGAAGTGTATAAGCTTTTGAGGAGTGTGATAGATAAGCAAACCTGAGATAGAGTTCATAACCAGCAGATAGTTCTTACCAACCCTCTCAACTATCCTCGAAATTGCGAGGCTTATCTCATTTAAATTTGTAGGGTTCATTATATAGATATCCTTATCTCTACTTAGCTGCTCGCCGTACGTAAAAGTGTCTATAACCCAAAGGTTTTTATCCGCAAACTTTTTCCTAACAAACTTGGAACTTTCAAGCGTCGTTATCCAGATTACATTCTCGAAGTTCTCCAAAATAGTTCCTATGAGTTTACATTTCCCACTCCCGGGCGTACCGGACAACAAGACATACATAACATCACTTTTCTTTATCTTCTGAAGGTAACAGATTTTAAGCTTAACTACCTTCAATCATTATCATGAAACTTACGCCGGAAAAAGCTTGCATAGTTAAAGATGTAGCAGTATTAGCGGACTTGCATCTTGGTATTGAAAATTTTTTACAGGAGAAGGGCATAGCCATGCCAAGGGTCCAAATTAAAGAAGTAAAGAGTGGTATAGAAAATATTATAGAAAAATATAATATAAATAGGTTAATAATAGCTGGCGATCTTAAGCATGAATTCAGTAGAAACATGCCGTACGAATGGGAAGATATCAAAGAACTTGTCGAATTTATTTTAGATCTCGGAATCAAATTGGAAATCGTTCGCGGAAATCACGACAATTATCTTGCATCCATTCTCTCAGCTTATGATATCGAGCTCAAAGATTTTGTAGTAGTTGGAGATTTTTACGTTACTCACGGCCATAAAGAGCTTGAATTCGATAAAATGATAATTGGACATGAACATCCATGCATAAAAATAAGAGTGAGAGGGGCAAGCTACACTTTTCCAAGCTACTTACTTGTAGATAACAAAATTTTAGTTTTACCGGCTTTTTCACCTCTCGTACCTGGAAGTGATGTAATGCAGGGTGAATTCTTGTCTCCAATTCTTAAAAAAGCTAAGAAGATCGAAATTTACGCGATAGAGGACGAAGTAGTGTACTTAGGAACCATAGAAGATCTCAAGTTGACGGTAAAAGAGTTATAACAAAAAATTATAATTTTCCTAAATCTCTTGCAATTATCTCAGCAACCTTCTTTCCACTCTTCAGCATTCCTCCAAAAATCGGGCCCATCCTTGGAAGGTTGTACAAAGAAGCTACAGCCATACCTGCCGCATACAACCCCTCAACAACTTTTCCTGTTTTCTCAACTATCAACTTCTCTGCAACTTCACTGTACGCGGATCTTTCCCCTATAACAGAAACATTTAATGGAACTTTTTTAGCAGCAACGCTCAGTACTTCTGCAGCATGGCCAGTAGCATCGACTACTGCCTTGCTCTCTATGAATATCGGGTCTACGTGTAGATTGGCCAAATTGACAGCACTCCATTGAATGCAAACTCCAGATATCCTTAATGGATCTTCTCTAAATATAACATCCTCAACGCTTACGCCCTGGATTATCTGAGCTCCAGAATCTATACACCCCGAAGCCAATTTTGCTACAAATTCTGCCGCATCCACAACTAAAAAACCCCTTCTCTCCTGATACCTTATTTTGAAATCGTCAAGAATGTCCTTAACATCTTTTTCAGCGACAACTTTGTGGAAAAGCATACCACCTCCGCCTATTCCACCACCTAGGCTTAGTCTTCTCTCAAGCACAAGTGTTTTGATACCCTTGTCTGCTAAATATTTGGCAGCTGTAAGTCCTGAAGGTCCGGCTCCAACTATCAATGCTTCGCATCTTGAATACTTTTTCCAATCCTCTGTTGCACTCTCGACAACTGCGAGCGTTATTTCAGCTTCCATGTAGTTTATCTGTCGATGAGTAAATAAATCTAAAGCCTCAAAAATCTTACAAAAATTTAAAAAATCTATATAAAATTTTACTCGACCTGGATCTTCTTCCCACTCCTCTTTGGTTCCTTCTTTTTTAATATTACTTCGAGAACTCCGTTGTTATATCTCGCTTTTGCAGAATCTGGATTAACTTCTGCTGGTAGTTCGACCTTTTCGAAGTATTTTCTGTTCTCTCCTTCTGCTTTGATTTCAAGCGTTTTTTCTGTTGCATGCAGCTCTATATCCTCTTTGTTAACCCCAGGCATTTCTGCAATTACCTGTACTTCGTCGTCTGTCTCTATGACATCAACGAGTGGCTTTCTCTCCTCTACTCCAAGTTCTTTAATAACTGGCTTCGTTCCAAATTCTCTGATTTCAGGTTTTCCATCTGGACCTATCCTTATACTGAAACCACGAACTATTGGCTTTATTTCTCCCATCTCTCCTAACCTGAAAGCGTTCTCAATATCTCTCATCATCTTCTTGAAGATCTCATCGAAGTCTCTGAATGGATCCCAGTCCCATATATCCTCTTCCTCTCTCTCCTCCCAATCCTTCTTCTTTCTTCTCCACATAACACCACCTCCTCACTAACCATACATCTTGTGAAAATCTTCAATAATTTTTTCGTATCTCTCTATATCTTCCTTCGTAAGGCTTGGCTTGACCTTCTTCAAAGCCTCCTCGAAATGCTTCTTTGATATCTTTATGCTCTTCGATATCTCTCTAGCTTCTTCTCGAGTCATAATTGGATTTATTTTCTCCCTTATTGCTAGCATTGCAGCTTCTCTGCAAATGGCCTCTATATCTGCACCGCTATATCCCTCAGTTTTTTCTGCAAGCTCGTCAATATTGACATCTTCAGCTAAAGGTTTGCCTTTGAGAT
This sequence comes from uncultured archaeon, assembly GCA_964478605.1. Classification (GTDB taxonomy): domain Archaea; phylum Halobacteriota; class Archaeoglobi; order Archaeoglobales; family Archaeoglobaceae; genus WYZ-LMO2. The sequence continues at coordinate 89,076 of CAYZIW010000003.1, forward strand.
GTATTTTGAATATCTCTTTTCTAGCATTTTTATCTGGTGGTGGTATATAAACATGTCTCTCTATTCTTCCAGGTCTGAGCAAGGCTGGATCTACTATGTCTGGTCTGTTCGTAGCTGCGATTACAACAACGTCTTTAAGCTCTTCAAGTCCATCCAGCTCTGTAAGTAGCTGGCTGACCACTCTTTCAGTCACATGTGAATCTCCAATCCCTCCTCTTCGCGGTGCAAGGCTATCTATTTCGTCAAAGAAAATGATACATGGCGCTACCTGACGAGCTTTTCTGAACATATCTCTGACATGCTTCTCGCTTTCTCCAACCCACTTGCTCAAAAGTTCAGGTCCTTTGACACTTATAAAGTTGGCGTTGCTCTCGTTAGCCACAGCCTTGGCCAACAACGTTTTTCCCGTTCCTGGAGGGCCATAGAGTAGTATACCCTTCGGTGGTCTGACGTTTACAGTTTGAAAGACCTCAGGATATTTTAAAGGCCACTCTACCGCTTCTCTAAGTTCCTGCTTGGCTTTTTCAAGTCCTCCTATATCCTCCCATCTAACATTTGGTACTTCTACAAGGACTTCTCTCATTGCTGACGGTTCTATGAACTTCAAAGCTTCCATAAAGTCTCTCTTCGTAACTACGAGTTTTGATATTACCTCTGCAGGAATCTCCTCAGCTTCTATGTCTATTTCTCCCTTCTCCATCCTCTCCCTCAACGCATGCATTGCAGCTTCCTTAGCTAATGCAGCGATGTCTGCCCCAACGAAACCGTTAGTTAATTCCGAAAGCTCATCAAACATCATATCGATAAGCTTGAGCTTAACTTCTTTGAAAAGCTCTTCATCTTGGGACAGGATGCTCTTTATCTCGTTCTCATCTTTTGCTTTGTCGATCTTCTTCTTCAAATCCTCTATCTGCTTCTTATCAAATCTTCCGGTTTTAGATATCTCTTCTAAAGCCTTTAGAACCTCGTTTCTAGTGTAATCTGGCTCGATAGGCATGCTTCTTGTATGTATCTGTAGTATCTCCTTTCTACCTTCTCTGTCTGGGACACCAATCTCTATCTCTCTATCAAATCTACCCGGCCTTCTTAAGGCTGGATCTACGGCATCAGGTCTGTTCGTAGCACCAATAACTATTACTTGCCCTCTAGCCTCTAAGCCATCCATCAGGGTTAAAAGCTGAGCTACGACTCTCCTTTCAACTTCTCCAGTTACTTCTTCCCTCTTAGGAGCTATGGAGTCTATCTCATCTATGAATATTATCGAAGGTGCATTCTCCTTAGCCTCCTCAAATATCTCCCTCAACCTCTGCTCACTCTCTCCATAGAACTTGCTCATTATCTCTGGCCCACTTATGGGAATGAAGTGAGCGTTAACTTCATTTGCAACGGCTTTCGCTATAAGTGTTTTACCAGTCCCCGGAGGACCGTAAAGGAGGACGCCTTTTGGTGGCTCAATCCCTAACCTTTCGAAGAGTTCTGGATGCTTCAATGGCAGTTCTATCATCTCTCTTACGAGTTTAAGTTCTCTCTTTAACCCTCCAATGTCCTCGTAGCTAACATTTGGAACTGCTCTCTTGATTTCCTCCTCTGGTTTCTCTTTTAGTTCCACTTCAGTCTCTCTCCCAACAATCACGACCCCAGCAGGTTTTGTTGCTGTGATAACGAAGGTTAGAACGTTTCCAAAAACCTCAATCCTTATTTTTTGGCCTTTTGTCACTGGTCTACCCTCGAGGAGTCTTAACAAGTATCCCTCGCCACCAACGAGTCTTATTGGTTCTGTTGGGGCAATAGTAATTTTCTCGGCTGGTTTTGCTGTTACCTTCCTCACCTTGACCTTATCGTCAATGCCAACACCTAAATTGCTCCTCAAACTTCCGTCTATCCTTATCGTTCTCTTTCCTCTATCTTCCGGATAACCTGGCCAAACTATAGCCGGTATACTACTAGTCTTTCCAACTATCTCAATAACATCTCCGCTCTGCAGGTTGTAACTTTCCATTATCTCCGGATCTATTCTTGCGATCCCCCTTCCAACATCTCTGTAGTAAGCTTCAGCCACCTTTAAAACAACTTCGTCTCTAACTTCCTTACTCATAAATTTCACCCCCTATTATCCAATAATCTCTATCGCTAACTTTTCTAACAATTCCTCTTGCTGCGAGCGAGCTTAATATTCTTTCAACCTCAACGTATGGTATCCTGAAGCTTTCAGCTATTTCGATTGCCCGCATACCTTTTGCAATTGCTGAAAGAACCAATCTTTCAACCTCATTGCTTGCAATCCTTTCGACTTCATCAAGCATCTTTTCTATCATGTTGTCTATCTTCGAATTCAGAGAGTTTTGAACCCTTGCAAATAACTTCTTAAGTTCTTCGATCTCTCTTATAGCGTTCATGATTCCCAACAAGTTTTCTGAGTTGAACTTTTCAATTTCCTCAAATTTTTCTAATAAGGTCTTCATCTGTTCTGGTTGCTCACCATTCAAGTTTCTGAGCTCAACTCTGAAAATGTTAGGAGTGATGGTGATATCTAAGCTTATCTTTGTTTTTATGAAGTAATATCTTCTTCTGCCGTCTTGGTAGCTACTTATTAATCCCGAACTTTCTAACTTTTCAAGGTGCTCGAGTACAGCCTTTGGAGCCATGCCCAAGCAGTAAGAGATTTCGCTGACGTAGCATGGCTTGCGAGCTAGTAGTTCCAGTATCTTTCTTCTACTCTCGTTCCCAAGTATTTCGAGGATTTCACTTACATCCATATTTTCACCATTTTGAAT
>CAYZIW010000004.1:0-48484 GCA_964478605.1 uncultured archaeon
AGATGCTCGCTGGGGTGAGATGATGGAGGTTGAGGAGGTTAGGAGGGAGAGACTAGAGCGTTTGGAAGCTTTTTCAAAAGGAAAAGAGCCGGATAGGGTACCTATATACGCTTCAAGCATGCTCTTTCCAGCAAAATACGCAGGTATTACAGCAAAAGAGATGCTTTTTGATTACCAAAAGTACAGAGAAGCTGTCATAAAAGTCGCAAAGGATTTTGATTTTGACTTATTTCGAGCGAACACTGGACTTGAAGGTATAATATTCGTGTTAGCTTTCGTTAAAAGTGCTCCAGATATAGCTAAAAGTCTAAGATTCCTTACCGGTCCATTTCATCAGATTATAGGAGATGTATTCACTAAATGGCCTGGTATAGAGCTTGACGTGAACGCCCACCCACAATTCATTGGAAAAGAGATAATGAAGAGAGAGGAGTATGATGAGTTCATCAGAGATCCAATAGATTATATCCACCGAGTAGCACTTCCTAGAATTTGCAGGAACCTCAGTAATCTAGGTTCGCTAGATTACCATACGACGCTTCTTAGATATGGCGCTGAAATTTATAAAAGTAGCATGAATGTAATGGCTACAGCAGAAGAGTTAAGAAAGCTTGGATATCCATCCATACCAACTTCTTGGGGTTATGCGCCACTAGACTTTATAGCCGACTTGCTCAGAGATATAAAAGGTGTTTCCTTAGATTTATATAAAGTACCAGACAAAGTAAAAGCTGCTGTAGAAGTTCTGACGCCACTTATAATAGAGATGGCAGAAAAAACTGGAATGAATCCTGAAACTGCGAAGAAGTTATTTGGAACTGATGTAGTATGGTGCTTCTACCCATTACATATGACTGAATACCTAAATCCCAAGCTCTACAACGAGTTCTACTGGCCTTACCTTAACCAGGTGTTTCAAAAGGTTGCAGAAATGGGAATGATCAACTTTGTGCTTTTTGAAGGTAAACACGATGCACACCTCGAAACCCTACTTGAAGCACCAAAAAAGAAGTTAATAGGTGTATTTGAGAAAACCGATCCAAGAAAGGTTAGAGAAGTAGTAGGAGATCGTATAATGATCGCTACTGGTCCACCAAATTCGCTGCTGATTAGCGGAACTCCACAGAAAGTTGAGGAGTACATGAAGAAGTTGCTAGATGATTGCAAAGAAGGTGGATTAATGATTTATCCTGGGGCCGATGGCGGAATTTCGAGAGATGCGAAGCCGGAGAATGTTAGGGCTGTAATTGAGGCTGTAAAGAAGTACGGGAGATATTGAACAAGATCTGGAAGGAGGTGATGAATGTGAACGAGAAAAGTTTCCCTAGATGGCTCCCATGGATGGTTGCGACGGGAGCTATGCTGGCTTTTACTGTTAGGTGGTTGCACTATCTCTACTCCTTTACCGCCCCACAAATTATTGAGGAGTTTGGGGTTTCTGCAGCTACAGCATCGTTGATGGTTACAGCAAATTCTATAGGGATGGTTGTTGGGGGCTTTCTGATTGGGATTTTATGTGATAAGATAGGTGTAAGAATTACCCTGAGTGTTGCTGCAATTGTAGTCGGTATATTTACTATACTTGTGGGGTTTGCTAGCAGTATCTACATGGCAATCGTTCTTTTTGGAATTGCTGGACTTTTCTCATGGCTAAGCTCAGCGTTTCCAAAAATTGCAAAAGCCTGGTTCTCGCCGTCTCTTTATTCAACAGCTAACAGCTATATGTTTCTTGGTTTTAGACTTTCAGCGCTTTTTATGGGACCAGTGGTAGCCTCAATAGTAATTACAAGTGGTTGGAGAAATGCATGGATCGACATGGGTATCCTTTGTATTATAATGGGTATACTCGCATTCGCTCTAATAAGAGACAGGAAAGATCTTGGAACTAGTTCTGAACAGAAAAAAGTCTCATTCCGTGAAATCTTTAAATACAGAGATGCTTGGATTCTATTTTCAGCATACTCGATGTGGCTTATCGGATGTGTTATGTACGTAGTTTTCACAGTTACCTACCTGCAAAAAGGACTTCAACTTGATCCAATGACTGCTGGATGGCTCTGGAGTCTTTTACAGTTGGTTGGCATAATATCAATGTATACTCTGCTTCCTCTCTCGGACCTTCTAGCATCTAAGGGGATCATAAGCAGAAAGAACTTTGCTGGGATAATGTTTTTCATAGCAGCTATTGCTTTTGCAGTATTTGGCTCGTTAAAACCCGGAATGCCAATATATTACTACGCTGCTGCAATAATATTTGTAGGGCTAGGTGCGTTGCTGTTAACGACGATTCCTGCACCTCTAATTTCAGAGCGTTTCCCTCCAAACCTTGCAGGTACAGCAACTGGTTTTATAACTGCTGTAGGGCAGTGGCCGTTCATCGTTATGCCACCAATCGCAGGTATGCTTGCAGCAAACTATGGATGGGGAAGTATATATCTTGTTTCAGCGCCCTTTATAGCTATAGGTGGACTAATTCTTATATTGCTGATGAAACCTCCTCAAAAGGTTGCTACGTAGCGTAAAAATTTTTTAAGTTTTTATATACTATTTTTACTATAAAATTTTCAACTCTCAGCAGTCGCCTAAAAAACTAACTTTGAAACCTTTAGATACAACTCACGCAAAAATAACGTTATAATAAACATTGCACGCACTTTTTAACTTTTTTCTGTCAATTATCGTTATTAAAGGCAATTACAACTGATGAACATGGATGGTTTTAGAGGTATACCTTGGCCCTACGAGAAGTTAGATCCGCAAAAGACTGCGGATAAAGCATACGAAAGTGCCTTCGAAGGGTACTGTATGTATGGGCTTATAAATGCAGTTGTGAATGAGCTTTCGGAAAAGATAGGAGGTCCTTGGAGTAATTTTCCAACTAGATTTGCTTTGTATGGACGTGGTGGAGTTATAGGCTGGGGTGCTACGTGCGGTCCGTTAAATGGGGCAGCACTTTTGGCATATCTCATTCTAGAACAAAAAGATGCGGATGAGTTGATTAACGAGTTGTATATGTGGTATTGCACAACTCCTCTCCCACAATACAAGCCAAATAAAGCAAAAATCCTCGAATTAGAGAATAAACCGGTAATAGCTGTTGCACCTCTTTGCTATACCCGATCTATGAACTTTAGTTTGGTTACAGGATACAAAATTCTTTCCCCTGAGTTTTTTGAGATTGAAAATAGAGTCGTAGCAGATGTCACCAAAAAATTTGTTGAATTGCTAAATGCAAAGTTTGATGGAACATTTAAATCAAGTTTTGAGATTGCAGAAACTAATGCTTCTGCTAACGTTCTGAAGGCTGCAGAATTTTACATGTATCGCTCCTTACCTTTGGTTGAAATTCCTGGTAGGAGGTGTTAGAGATGGAAATAAAAAATGTGGCAATAATTGGTGCAGGTTCGATGGGCCACGCAATTGCAGAAGTTGTAGCTATGTACGGGTTTAAAGTAAGCCTAATGGACATCAGCGAAGAACAGCTCAAAAAAGCTCTGGTAAAAATCGAGGATGGGCTTAGAAAGAGCTACGAGAGAAAATACATACTAGAACCCCCAGAAAAAGTAATTTCACGAATAAAAACTACAACAGATATTGGGGAAGCAGTGAAAGATGCAGATCTGGTCATTGAAGCTGTTCCAGAGATATTAGAGCTTAAAAGGAAGGTTTTTAGTGAGATCGAACAAAAATGTCCACAACACACAATATTTGCTACCAATACCTCATCGCTCAGCATTACTAACTTATCAGAAGCAACAAATAGACCAGATAGATTTATAGGAATGCACTTCTTTAACCCGCCAAAAATACTTAAGCTACTTGAGATAGTTTGGGGAGAAAAGACTAGCAAAGATACTATAAAGATCGTTGAAGATTTCGCTAAAAAAATAGACAGAATTATAATCCACGTAAGAAAAGATGTCCCGGGATTCATTGTTAATAGGATCTTCGTTACAATGTCAAATGAGGCTTCTTGGGCTGTAGAAATGGGAGAAGGAAGTATTGAAGAAATCGATTCTGCAGTAAAGTATAGATTGGGCTTACCAATGGGACTGTTTGAGCTTCACGATGTCCTTGGTGGGGGTAGCGTCGATGTAAGCTATCATGTTCTTGAGTACTATAGAAAAACTCTTGGAGAAAGCTATCGTCCATCTCCGCTTTTTGAGAGACTTTTCAAGGCAGGCCATTATGGGAAGAAAACTGGTAGAGGTTTCTATGATTGGAGTGAAGGAAAGACAAACGAAGTGCCACTAAGAGCGGGAGCAAACTTTGACTTACTAAGACTTATCGCTCCAGCTGTTAATGAAGCTGCTTGGCTAATCGATAAAGGAGTGGCAAATGCAGAAGAGATCGATCTTGCAGTGCTGCACGGTCTAAACTACCCTAGAGGGCTACTAAGGATGGCTGATGACTTCGGAATTGATAAAATTGTTCAAAAGCTTAATGAACTCTATGAGAAATACGGCGGAGAAGAGAGATACAGAGCAAACCGAGTTCTTAAGAGAATGGTTGAAGAAGGGAAACTTGGAAGGAAAACAGGAGAAGGATTTTATAAATATGGTCCAGGAAATTATGAATTTGTAAAAATCGAAAAATTCGGAAATATAGGTGTTCTTAGACTCAACAGACCAAGAAGAGCAAACGCTTTAAACATGACGTTCCTTAAGGAGATAGATAACGCATTAACAGTTTTCGAGGAAGACGAAGAAATAAAAGTAGTTGTAGTTGTAGGAGAAGGAAAGAACTTCTGCGCTGGAGCAGATATTTCTATGTTTGCATCTGGTAGACCAGAATTGGTTACTGAATTCAGCCAGACTGGTCATAAGGTTTTCAGAAGGATAGAAATGTATCCAAAGCCTGTAATAGCTGCAATTCATGGTGCTGCTGTTGGTGGCGGATTTGAATTAGCATTAGCGTGTGATTTAAGAGTTATGAGCAAAAATGCCTTCCTCGGGCTTCCAGAGTTGAATCTCGGAATAATACCTGGTTGGGGAGGCACACAGAGGCTTGCATATTACGTTGGTGTATCTAAATTAAAGGAAATAGTACTGTTGAAGAAAAACATCGATGCTGAAACTGCAAAGAACTTGGGTCTTGTTGCAGAGGTGTTCCCAGAAGAGAACTTTATGGAGAAAGTTATCGAGTTTGCAAAGAACCTCGCAGAATTACCACCAGTTGCAGTAAAGTATCTGAAGAAAGTTATTGCTTTAGGGACCATGCCTAACCTCGAGACGGGATGCTTAGTTGAATCAGAAGCTTCAGGAGATATAGCGCTAACACAAGACGTTGCTGAAGGTATTCAAGCCTTCAACTACCACAGAAAACCGAAATTTATAGGGAGGTGAGAATTTTGAGAAATGTTGCTATTGTAGGGGCAGGTATAACGCATTTTGGTAGAAGAGACGCAAGTTGGAAAGATTTAGTAGTTGAAGCGGGAAAAGCTCTGTTCGATGATGTTCCAAACCTCGATAAAAAAGATGTAGATTCTTTTTTTATTGGTGCAGCACAACCCGAAAGATGGACATACCAGACCCATGTTGCTCCGCTCGCTGCAGAACTTCTAGGTCTTAAGCCGAGGAGAATAATAGCAAGAACTGAATCCGCCTGCGCAAGTGGACAGATAGCAATACGATATGCCTGGCTAGCAGTTGCTTCTGGTTTGAGCGACTTAGCTGTCGTGGTTGGCGTGGAGAAAATGAATACAAAGTTCATGAATCTAAGTCAAACGAGTATGATGAATGTTGGCAACAGAGAGTTCGATACTGCAGTTGGTCTTACAGCTCCACCGTATTTTGCTATGGTAGCCCAGAGACATATGCATTTATATGGGACTACGGAAGAACAACTTGCGCTTGTAAGAGAGAAAGCTGGAGAGTACGGGTCAGCGAATCCTTATGCTCAGTTCCAGAAAAAGATAACAAAAGAGGATGTGTTAAAGTCACGAGTTGTTGCACCACCGCTTAAACTTTTTGATTGTAGTGGTATAACTGATGGTGCTGCTGCGCTTTTGATAACAAGCGAAGAAAGAGCGAGAGATTATACAGACACACCAGTTTGGATTCTAGGAGGGATACAGAGAACGATGGCTAACTCAATCAACGAGATGGGAGAACTAAGTGATTGGTTATCGCTTAGATATCTAGCTAAGGACGTTTACGATCTCTTCAAAATAACACCTGAAGATATAGACATAGCGGAAGTGCATGATTGCTTTACGATAAGTGAAATAGTTGAATATGAAGAACTAGGTTTTTGTAAGAAAGGCGAGGGAGGGAAGTTTATCGAGGAGGGGCAGAGTTACATAGGTGGCAAAGTTGCTGTAAACCCAAGTGGTGGATTACTTGCTAACGGACATCCACTTGGTGCTACAGGAGTTAGACAAGCTTGGGAGATAACGATGCAGTTTAGAGGAGAAGTACCAGAAAAGAGATATGTTAGTGGAGCTGAGCTTGGTTTAGCTCACAATTTAAGTGGCATGGCTCAGTTCCATCACATCATGCTTTATAGCATAAAAAAACCCAAAGAAATTAAATTTGGGAGGTGAAAAAATGAAAGAGATAGTTCTCCCAGATACTATTCCTCTTTTACCAATCGTAGATCCTTGGGAACAGCAAGACCCCGAAGGCCCAGATTCAACAAAAGTATATCCCTTCTACAAGAATCTTTCTGAAGGCAAACTTACAATGCAACGTTGCAAAAAATGTGGAAAGATTTTCTACCCACCACAGGCTATGTGTAAATACTGCAACAGCACAGAATATGAATGGGAAAAGGTTCCAAAAACTGGAGAGATCCACGCTTTCAGTGCCCTTCTGTTAGGATTCCCAATGATTGTCGAAAATTTTGCTCCATTTGTAGTGGCAGTAGCAAGATTTGGGGATTATCCAATAAATGGTATACAAATCGCAGGAATAGTGTTTGATGTTGATTATAGAGACCTAAAAATTGGTGACAAAGTTGAATGGGAGATAATGAGAATTAAAGGGCCTGGAGAAAAGGTTAGATACTGGTACTACTTCAGGAAGGTGTAACTAATGGAAAAAGAAAAATTTTTAATACCTATTTTTGGCCCACTCAGAGGTATCAGAGTTGTAACTACCGGAAGCATAATCGCCGGGCCAGCAGTAGGTACGATTCTTGCAGATTTAGGAGCAGAGGTTATTCACATCGAAAAACCCGACGGAGGAGATACCTTAAGGGTTGTTCCACCCTACTTTGAAGGCAACGGAAATAAGATCGGAGGAGAGTTTGTATGTGTTACAAGGAATAAACTCTCTGTAGCACTTGACATAAAATCAGAAAAAGGTAAAGAAATTTTCTATAGAATTCTAAAGTATACAGACATCTTTGTCGAAAACCTCGTATGGCTAGAGGAAAGATACGGTATAACTGACAAAGATATGCTTAAGGAGAATCCAAAGCTTGTTATAGTCCACGTTAGTGGATACGGAAGACCTGAGTTTGGCGGCGAAAAGGAGAAATGTTCAAGAGGCAGTTACGACATAATTTCACAAGCTTATTCTGGATGGTGCAATGTTGCAGCACCGCCAGGTATGGAGATACATAGGCTACCTTTATACATCGGAGATTATATAACTGCACTTTTCGGTGCCATTGGTGCGCTGTCTGCTTACATCTACGCTAAGAAAACAGGAAAAGGACAAGTTGTAGATGTAGCACAATTCGAGGCTATCGCTAGAGTAATTGAAATGTATTACACAATGTACTACAACCTGGGAATCAAAAGGGAGGGAGAAGGGCTTAGAGTTTTCAACACACAGCCTTATGGACTATATAAAACAAAGGATGGTTGGATAGCTATAGGAGCGATTGGACCTGGGTTATATCAGAGGTTCATACAAGCATTAGCAAAAGCAACAGGAATAAATCCAGAGGATTTTCCATACGAAGAGTGTGCATCATCGCCAGAAGCTTTGAATAGCGAAAAAGGTAAAGAACTTGATAAGATCTTTACAGAGTATCTGAAAAATCACACGAAAGAAGAAGTAGAAGAGCTTTTTAACTCTTTCAGAGTACCATGTTCAAAAGTTTCAACACCAAACGACATTATTAAAGATAAACACTGGCTGGATAGAGGGGACATAGTAGAAGTTCTTGACGAGAACACTGGAAGATTTGTGAAGCAAATCGGAATTGTGCCAAAGTTTTCAGAGACCCCAGGAAAAATATGGCGCGGGCCACCAAAACTTGGAAGTGATACTGTCAAAGTGCTTAAAGAGTTACTAGGAATGAACGATTATGAGATCGAAGAACTAAAAAAGAATAATATAATAAATTTTTAAATTTTAACCCCCAGAGAGGGGAGTTATAAAAATTAAGAGATCATCATCTTTCAAATTTTTGAGCATCTCCTCCTTGTAATCCACGACTCTGTCGTTGAGTATGAGTTTAACGTCTCCTCTAGTGAGGTAATGTTCTATTTTTCCTCCTATTTTGTTTTCAATAGCTAAAACGGCATCTTTTATTGTGCTCTGGTCATCTAAATCAATATAAAAGCACCTATTTTCGTAATCTACGATGTTTCGAAACTGCAGTGCGGAAAGTAAGATCTTCACCTTCATAAAAAATTAAAGTGAAAAATCTTTTAGATCCAACTCTTCCAGTTTTTCTTTAGTCGGATGCCCTTTTTCATCAAGTCCTCTGATCTTGTAATATATATCAAGCATCTTTTCGACATTTGGTGAATAACCTTTTGTTCCTCCCTTTTTGAGGGGTTTTCTTACGATTTGAGGTAACTTTTCGTCCTCTTTTCTCATTCCTAGTCGAATATTTATCATTCTTTTTAGCATGTATGTCCTTTCGCCAATTTTTGCAATATCTGTGGGAGTTACACCTTCCCCCATAATTGCAGACTGGAACTTTGCAGCATCATTTATATTGATCAGTCCAAGCATGCATAGGATGTAGCTATTCCAAACTTCTTTAGCACTTTGATGTATCACTTGCATCTTAATCTTCTCTTCGCTTTCATCAAATCTGTTCGTTGGTAACACGCCAAGTTCTGGGACTGGAGCTGCAGCGATATCGACTGTGAAATAGTCGGAATGAAGATGACATGCACCTCGAGAGGATGTGATATAAGTTAAAGCCATCATGCTGAATGCTCTTGGATCATGCATTGGAATCTCGAGTCCCTTTACATTTGCCGCCTCCTCTGGATCAACTCCAAACGTCTTAGCTGCTGATCTTGTTCCCTCCGCTAGTATGTTTCCCAATCCTTCTCTTTTTACTATACTCCTTAAAGTTTCGAGAAGAGCTTTTCCATCACCAAATTTAATTCCATCTTTTAAAACTCCTTTCTCTGTTAAGTACATAGCAAAGGCCACTGTTACTCCCGCTGAGATTACATCAAGACCAGCCTCGTTACAGTAACTCGCAGCATCTAATATAGTATCTAAGTCATACACACCACACAGCGAGCCAAGAGAAGATACGCTCTCATACTCCATTTTAACGCCTCTAACTCTATGTCCGCAGATCACTGGACAATTTGCACATCCCTCAGATTTGACTTCGTATTTCTCAAGCATAGCTTCTCCTGAAATTTTAAACGCTGGAAAAACACCTTCTGTGAAGTACTTAGAGGGTGTATCTCCAAGTTCATAACCTTGTGTTGTGTACATAAGTGTTCCATACGTGTGCCATAGTTCTCTTGCTGGATTTGATGCTACTTTTTCGAGCAGTTCTCCATAATAATCTTTCAAGCTTTTTTCATCTGCTACGTCTGGCAGACCTGTTTCACCTAAAACAGCAATAGCTTTGAGATTCTTACTACCCATTAAAGCTCCAAGCCCCGTCCTACCAGCAGCTCTGTGAGTATCATTTACTATGCAAGCGTACTTTACGAGGTTTTCACCAGCTGGGCCTATACATGCAACACGCGCCCTTTTATCAGTCTCCTTGTTGATAATTTCAATCGTTTCACTAGTACTCTTACCCCACAGCTCTTTCGCATTTCGGAATTCAACCTTTCCATTGGCAATGTAAAGGTATACTGGCTTTTCAGCTTTTCCGGTAATAATTATTCCGTCGATACCTGCTTTCTTAATTGCAACTCCAAAGAAGCCGCCAGAAGTTGATTCACCCCATAGATTTGTAAGCGGAGATCTCCCAACTACTGCATGTCTCCCCGAAAAAGGTGTTAATCCTGTAAACATTCCGGTCAAGAAAGCTATAGGGGATTCAGGAGATAGCGGAGGTATATTAGCAGAGATTTTGTTATAGAGCAACGCTGCACCAAGTCCACAACCTCCAACGAACTTTCTTATTAGCTCCTTTTTAATCTCTATTTCCCTAACGTTCGAATTTTTAAGGTCTACTTCTAAAACCTTCCCATGAAAACCCATCATACTTTCAACCTCCCGTAATATATATCTACAAGCAAATCTTTCGCTTCGTCAACTGTGAATTGCCTAGGTGCGAATGGACCTGTTGGATCCATAACGACATATTTTGCGAAAATATCGAGTTTATCTTTAAATTCCTGTTCGCTAATACCGAGGTCCTTCATTGTAAGTGGAGCGCCTATCTCTCGATAGAATTCTACAAAAAAGTTTACGAGGTTCTTTAAAATCTCGTCATGTTCTTGGCCAGCTATGCCAAGTTCTTTTGCGAACGAAATGTATTTATCGTCAACTTCGGCGTAGAACTTAATGACGTAAGGTATTGTTACTCCACAAGCCATCCCATGGTGAACCTTAAAGAGGGCTCCTATATTATGTGCCACCGCGTGTGTTGTCCCTATACCTCCATTGGAGAATGCTGCTCCAGCTATCATTGCAGCAATCTGGGTTTTGAGTCTGATCTGTAGATTTTCTGGGTAACGAAGGGCAAGGGGAAGATACTTGAATATCATCTTCGCTGCCCTTACTGCGAGAGCATCAGAAATTTCATTGCTCGATCTGCAAAGGTAGCAATCGACTGCATGAGATAAAGCATCCAATCCTGTACCAAGCGTTAATTTTTTCGGCATCTTGACCACAAATTTTGGATCGAGAACTGCAAAATCAGGATATAATTCTGGATGTACTACTCCTTCCTTCCTGTGTGGTTCAACGCTGTCGTCGGTTATAACTGCAACATTTGTTGCCTCACTCCCTGTTCCAGCTGTTGTTGGAATGCATGCAAGTAGAGCTTTTTTCCTTAGTCCAAGAGGTTTCATAGCATCGACGTTAGTTAAATCTGTCTTTGGTTCTTCGTATAATATCCAAGAAGCTTTCGCCATATCTATAACACTTCCTCCTCCGACAGCGACTATCAAATCTGGCTGAAATTCCTCCATTTTCTCAGCAACAGGTTTTATAGAACCTAATGGAACTTCTGGTTCGATATTGTCGTAGATCTTTGTTTCCAACCCAAAAAATTTAAGCATCTTCTGGGCAGTTATAGCTAGATCTTTTACACCCTTATCGGTAACTATAAAAGCTCTCTTCCTACCAAACTGAGGCATTGATCCCGCAAATGTTTGCAAACCGGCAAGTCCATAGAATAATTTCGGCATTATAAAAGAATTAAGTAAAATTTTCGACTCCGGAGCGCTATAGGTGGTTACTACTGTCCTTATCTCCGGTTTATCCATCGGCCATTCGGCCAATTTTATCACCTCCTTTTTCTACTAAAATATATAATAAACTAAGCTTTAGGTGGTTCAGGAATTAGAATTGCAAACAGACCTTGTATAGCAAAGAATATCGAAGCTACAATGAAAGCCATTGTAAATCCTGAAGCACTAGCAATAGGAGCTATTATAAATGGTGTACTTATAAAAGCTCCAATGCAAAGAAACGTGTTTAGAACCCCTGAAGCACCACCTACATATTCTGGTTTCACCCTATTTTCAACGAAAGGAAGGTAAGCAGGAACTGCCATCCAATGTGGGATAACGCCCCCTGCTATAAACCCCGCGAGACCTACAAGAACCCACAACATATTTAGATTGCTGTTGAACCACGCTGCAAGCATAAGAGCTGAGAAGGCAATGGATAGCCCTGCAATATAAACTCTTACTTTTCCAGTTTTCGAGCTTATCATAGGGAATACAAAAGAGCCAACCCATCCTGGGTTTGTAATTAAAGAAACTATTGCACCCCCAATTGCAAGAGGAATCCCTTTCTCAATGAAGGCCGCTGTTGCAAAAAGTGCCTGCCACGGAACCATACCCATCATAGCTACAAACGTTCCAAGGGCTGCACCCCAAATCGCTTTACTACTTAAAGCTACTCTAGCACCCTCTATAACTGGTGGTTTGGGCAATACAGTACCGGGAGGTGCATTTTTAACAAAAGCTGCAAACAATAGAGTTGCTAGTAGAATAATAATAGCTCCTGTGAGATTCATACTTTCCCAGCTAGGGAAGTACGGTGCAATGACCATCCCTACTGAAATGAATATCATCATTGAGGTCAAATATATCCCAGTAGCTAGTCCTACCTGCTGTGGTGGGAACCACGCGTTTATAGCTTTTGGGAGATTTACGAGTACCATCCCTACTCCAAATCCAAGAAGCGCTTGAGAAAGTAGTAGCATCTCAACGCCTGTCAAAGTTCTTATAAAGGTACCCAAAGCAGCAATAATCCCTCCAATCGTCGCTGCTGTTCTAACACCTACTCTATCAGCAAAAATTCCCGCAGGAAACGCCAATAGACCAGCTAATAGCCAAGGTAATGTAAAGACTAGTGAATACATAGTCTGGTCTATATTGTACATTTCCATTATCCTCGGAGCAATGGTAGGCATGCTGTACCAGAAGAGAAACAATGTTCCAAAAAGCAGCCATGCCAGCGCTAGTATTACCCATCTATATCTTAGATGGGGCTCCATAGGATAATTTTGTGATTAAAAATTAGATAAAGGTAATTGACTTTTCGAAGTTAATAAGTATTCTCTTTAAACGAGTTTATTTTTAAATCTATAATTTTCACAACCCTAAGAAGTAAATGCTGCGCCTTATCTAAAAAAGCCAAAAAATTATAAAGGATGTAGCTATGAATTTTCTAATGATAAAAGATCTGGAGGACATCTCGGAATACCTCATGAAACTTGGACTGAGTAAGAAGGAGACAGAGATATACCTTTCACTTCTACGTATTGGTCCAAAAACAGGGATGGAGTTATCAAGATATACCAAAGACCCAGCACCCTTTGTTTACAGAGTTCTTAAAAGACTTGAGACTAGAAAACTAGTTTTTAGAATATCTGAGAATCCAATGATTTTCAAAGCCTACCCTTTGGATATCGTTATCTCACAACTACTGGGCGAGAAAGAAAGAGAATTTAAACTTCTTTTATCTGCGAAAGATACAATATTACAACTTTACGAATTACAAAAAAGCAAAACTACAGGAAATCTTGATTTTGTATTGATCAACGGTACAACAAATACTATAGATATTATCGGCAAAATGATTGAGAGAGCTAATTATGAAATCAAGAACATGATAAGCTATGAAGGAATAGAGAGAATAAAATGTTGGCATATCCTCGAGTACGAGAGAGCGGTCTCAAGAGGTGTAAAAGTAAAGATCATAACTTCGGTCGATCCATTAAAAGTGCCAGCCGAAATTCTTAAAATCTCAGATGTACGATTTCTCAAAATACCCATAGATGCTAGATTTGTCATTTCGGATGATCAAGAGCTTGTTATTATTACTACTTACGAAAAAAATGAAGTAATATCTATTTATTCCAAAAATAAGAGTCTCATAAAAACACTTACCGAAGTTTATGATTTCATCTGGAATTTGATATCGTAAGTATATTCTACATTTATAGAAATACAAAATTAAGAAATGCTACAAAAATAAAAATTCAAGATCGCTACAAAACTTCTTTACGACAAAATTTTTAACCTTGAAAGATTATTTTTCACATGTCTGAATCTGACGCTTACTCAAATTATGTGGAAATCCAATACGAACCAGATTTAAACAGAGATATTATAGCTGTCTACAGAATCAAACCAGCTGAAGGTTTCAGTATCGAGGAGGTTGCTGGAGCTGTAGCAGCAGAAAGCAGTACGGGAACTTGGACAATTTTATCGACCTGGTACGATGAAAAAAGAGTTAAAGAGTTGTCTGGAGTTGCTTATGAATTTAATGAACTGGGGGACTCTTACATCGTCAAGATTGCTTATCCTGTAGAGCTTTTTGAACCTGGAAATATTGCTGCGTTTATTGCTTCAATAGCTGGAAACGTTTTCGGAATGCGTAGAGTTGAAGGGTTAAGACTAGAAGACGTGTACTTACCGAGGAAGTTTTTAAAAGATTTTAAAGGACCAAATTTTGGTAAGAACGTCAGAAAAATATTCGGAATTACAGACAGACCCATCGTAGGGACAGTTCCAAAACCCAAGGTGGGCTATACGGCTGATGAGGTAGAAAAATTATGTTATGAATTGCTAAGTGGTGGAATGGATTTCATAAAAGATGATGAAAACCTTGCAAGTCCAAGTTACTGTAAATTTGAAGATAGAGCAAAAAAGATAATGAAAACGATCGAGAAGGTAGAAAGAGAGACGGGAGAGAGAAAAGTTTGGCTTGCCAACGTTACCACAGATATAAAGGAGATGGAAAGAAGAATTAAGTTAGTCGCAGAGTATGGAAATCCTTACTTTATGGTAGATGTGGTGATAGCCGGCTGGGGTTGTATTAGGTATTTGAGAGAACTAGCTGGAGACTACAACTTGGCAATCCATGGCCACAGAGCTATGCATGCGGCGATAACAAGAAACCGCTCACATGGTATATCGATGTTCGTTTTAGCAAAACTATACCGAATTGTCGGTATAGATCAACTTCATATTGGTACAGCTGGTTATGGTAAATTAGAGGGAAAGAGATGGGATGCTGTGCAGTATGCCAGAGTTTTGAGAGACGATGAATTCGTTCCGGAAAGAGAGGATGTTTTTCATCTAAGACAAAGATTTTATGATATAAAGGCCGCAATGCCAGTTTCTTCCGGTGGACTTCATCCTGGAGTTTTGCCGGGAGTTGTTGAGGCACTTGGCAAAGATCTTGTGTTACAGATCGGAGGCGGAGTTTTAGGACATCCGGATGGAGTTTTATGTGGGGCAAAAGCAGTCAGACAGGCACTGGATGCCATAATGGAAGGTAAACCACTTGAAGAACATGCTAAAAAACATAGAGAGCTTGCAAGAGCTCTGGAAAAATGGGGAACAAAGACACATGTTTAGTTGATGAAATCAAAGAGGTCTGGTTGTCTTTTTAGCCCAGCAAGTAAGATTATATTCTTAAACATTTTTTCGTAATCTTCTCTGAGCTGCTGTCTATATAGGATGGCTGCTGGATGATAGATCGGGTAGATCTTTACTTTCTTGCCCCATCTCTCGACTTCAAAGACCTTACCTTTTACCTTTGAAATAGAGGTAAATTCGAGTCCAAAATCCTCAAATACAAATCTTGCTGCAACTCTACCTAAACAAACAATGAGATTCGGTTTTATCGCATTTAGTTGCCTTTTTAAATAATCTCCGCATGCTGAAATTTCCTCTTCACTTGGCTCTCTATTGTTTGGAGGTCTACACTTGACCACATTACATATGTAGACGTCTTTTCTGCTCAGGCCGATTTTTGATAGCATTTCGTTAAGCAATTTACCTGCTGCTCCAACAAACGGTTCACCTTGCAGATCTTCATCCCTTCCAGGCGCTTCACCAACGAAGACTATCTTTGCACTTGGATTTCCAGTACCTGGAACGTAGTTTGTTTTTATCTTGTAAAGTTCACATTTTTTACAATTTTTAATCTCATTGAGTATATCTTCTATAGACTCCATCCTCTTTAGAATCTGCCTAAGATTTAAAAGTACCGCAAGTTTTTAAATACTTGGCCTTATTAAATTAAGGGGGCCGTGGGGTAGCCTGGTTATCCTCTCGGCCTGGGGCGCCGGTGACCCGAGTTCAAATCTCGGCGGCCCCACTCTATTTTCTCGCTTTTTTCCTTTCTTTTTCCTTCCAATTTTTGGCTTTTTTGAACTTTTTAGATCTACTCCAAGAACTCAGGTACTTTTATTTACACAACTCATTCCCTAGTGTTTTTGTCTCAAGATAGAATCGCATAGAACCGACACATAAAGATTCCCCTATTTTTGAATAAGCTCTAAGCAATCGATTTATAATTCTAGCAAATTTTAAGCCTCAACTTCTTCAGATCCTCCTTGATTTCAAATTTAAATCCCATCGACGACAGAACTACTTCTAAAAAGCTCTTAACAAACTTTTTTATATACTCATCCCTTAATATTATTGTAAATTCATTATTTTTTTCACTAAACCTGAAAAGATTACACGATTCTAACCTTTTGAGAACATATCTTATGTCTTTTCCACTAAATTCTTCTGCATGCGCTTTTGCGACCTTTTCGTGTAACTTCCAGAACTCTTCGCTATTTGGGTGCGTTTCTACAAACATCATAAAGGCCGTTAGGTGATCTATATCTAAGATTACATGTTCTTCATTACTGAGAAGCTCAATCTGCTGAATTATCCTTTCGTGATCTAGTTTTTTGAATGTCCTGTAACTGTAATAGAAAGCAAGAACTTCTCTGATAAGTTCGCTCTGAGATTTAAACTCTTCTTTTAGCTTTTGTATTATTTCGTAACTCTCCTCATCGAGGGCGACCGTGATCCTTACCGGATTCTTCACGTAATTAAATGATTATCGCAATTTAAAATATTTTCGAAGTTTGAGACTCAAATTGTGAAACTTTCATTTTTTTAGCAAGATCTTGAAGTTATGAAAAATTAAGAATTTTTATTAAATAAATTAAAAAACTGAAATCTGCTTAAGCTTAAGCATGAACGGGGACCTTGCTTGGCTGTTAATAGCATCTGCATTGGTCATGCTGATGATACCTGGAGTTGGATTGTTCTACGGAGGGATGGTAAGATACAAGAACGCAATTTCAATGATCAGTCTAAGCATAATCGCACTGGTCATCGTTAGTATCCAGTGGGTTCTGATTGGTTACACCTTGTCCTTTGGTGAGGATTTTGACGGTATTATCGGCGAGTTGGAATATTTAGGGTTGAAAAACATCGAACTTTCGAATTTAGGATTCGTAGCATTTCAGCTGATGTTCGGAGCAATAACGTTGGCCATACTTACCTCTGCGATGGCTGAAAGAGTGAAGATGTCTTCATTTATATTGTTTGGTATCCTCTGGACAACCCTAGTTTACGACCCTATAGCACACTGGGTGTGGGGTAACGGATGGCTTGCAAAGATCGGAGCTTTAGATTTTGCAGGCGGAACTGTAGTTCACATCAGCTCTGGGTTTGGGGCACTTGCTTTAGCATTTCTTATCGGTAGAAGAATCGGATATGGACAACACACATTCGAGCCTAACAACGTACCCCTAGCTTTACTTGGAGCTGTATTGCTCTGGTTTGGTTGGTTTGGCTTTAATGCAGGAAGTGCGCTAGCAGCAAACGAAATAGCCTGTAATGCTTTCCTAGCTACAAACACAGCAGCTGCCTCTGGAGCCTTGAGTTGGATGGTAGTATCTTGGATGAAGGGGAGGCCAAGCAGCTTGGGTATTGCAAGCGGAGCATTAGCTGGACTGGTTGCGGTAACACCTGCTGCGGGTTATGTAAGCGTCACATCTTCAATCCTGATTGGTGCTATTGCAGGTGCTTTGTGTTATTCAGCGATGATGCTCAGAATAAAAATGAAGATCGATGAAAGCTTGGACGCTTGGGCAGTACATGGCGTAGGTGGATTCTGGGGGGCTTTAGCTACAGGGATCTTTGCTGAAATCAATGCTGAAGGCTTGATAGTTGGAAATGCAGAACAAGTTGCTGTACAGCTTATCGGTGCACTTGGAGGAGCGATTTATGCATTTACAATGACGGCCGTGCTTTTTAAGATTGTAGATACTCTAATGGGATTTAGAGTAAGTGAAGAAGCAGAATACGTTGGTTTAGATATATCTCAGCACGGTGAGATGGCATATTCGAGGTGATTTGGGATGAAGATGGTACTGGCTATAATCCGCCCTGAGAGGTTAGAAGATGTCAAGAAGGCACTTGAAGCTGAAGGATTTATAGCTATGAGTATCTTTGAAGTTAGAGGAAGAGGGGAACAGAAGGGGGTGAGGCTTCAGTTTAGAGGCCGAGAGATTACAGTGGACACACTTCAAAAGCTTGGAATATTTTTAGTCGTTGGAGATAAAGATGCAGACAGAGTAATAGAGGTGATTACAAACAGTGCAAGAACAGGTAAGCCTGGAGACGGAAGAATTTTCGTCTTACCTGTAGAAAGATCTGTTAGAATTAGAACGGGAGAAGAAATATTTTAAAATTTTTATAAAATAAACTTCATACATATAGATACGTATGTGTATATGTAATTTCGGTGCAATAAAATTCAATGGTAAAGCTTAAATTGCCAAAGTACATCATGTGGGTGGTATGTGTGATTCCAAAAAATTGCAGTTTCAAAATAGGATCAACATCAGAACACGATCTTTGAGAATTTCCACTAAAAGGCTGAGAGAGGTGAATACGTATGCGAGACAAGCGTGAAAAAGAGCATAATGCATGTGGACTATTTGGAGTTATAGATAGAAGTGGAAGAAGATTCGGTCCAGAGATAGTTGTCAAAGCAATGGAGAATATGAAGGCCAGAGGAAATGGTCTAGGTGGAGGTTTTGCAGCCTATGGTATATACCCCGAGTATAGAGAATACTACACTCTCCACATAATGCTAAACAATCCTGAAGTTAAGAAAGAATTAGACAAGTTCATAGAAGCAAACTTCGATGTTGTAAATGCTGAAGAGATCCCGACAAATCCAGAGGCAAAGGTTCTTGATCCACCTTCATTCTGGAGGTACTTCGTACTGCCAAGGAGATTCTCTGAAAAAAGCGATGAGTACGTTGTTTCGAAGGTTATAGAGTTGAATACAAAGGTGGATGGGGCGTACGTGATATCTTCAGGCAGGAATATGGGAGTATTCAAGGGTGTTGGATTTCCAGAGGATGTTGCAGAGTTCTTCGCATTGGACGAGTACAAAGGATACATGTGGCTTGGCCACTCAAGGTTTCCGACAAACACTCCTGGCTGGTGGGGAGGAGCACATCCTTTCAACATCCTCGACTGGAGTGTGGTGCATAACGGCGAGATTTCTTCTTACGGTACAAACAAAAGATTTTTGGAGACTTACGGCTACTACTGTACCCTTCTCACAGATACGGAAGTTATAGCCTACGCAATAGATTTGCTAATGAGAAGGCAGAGACTACCCTTAGATATTGTAGCCAAGATCTTAGCTCCACCAACCTGGGACCAAATTGAAAGGATGAATGAGAGAGAAAAAAAGGTATACACTGCTCTCAGAATTACTTATGCCCCTTTGCTGATTAATGGGCCTTGGACGATAATTGTAGCAAAGCATGGAGAGATGTTTGGAATAACAGATCGTATAAGACTTAGACCAATAACTTCTGGTGAAAAGGGAGATCTTTTCTTTATCTCTTCGGAAGAATCTGCAATAAGGGCCGTTTGTCCAGATCTTGATGAGGTTTATACACCTATGGGTGGTGAGCCTGTAGTTGGAAGATTGTACACCATTGAAGCTAAGCTTATGAAGAGAGGTGTCTCTTTTGCATAACACAAAAAACAGTTTTTTACTTCCAGACTTCATTGTGGAGAGAGTAGAGGACAGGTGCACATGTTGCAGAGTCTGCGAAAGGGAGTGTGGGTTCAAGGTTCATAGCTACGATGCTAAAAATGGCAAAATGGTAACTGATGAAAGTAGATGCGTCGGTTGCCAGAGATGTGCTATAATGTGTCCAACAAAGGCTATCATAGTTCGCCCACATCCATCTGAATATAGACCTAACGCAAACTGGACAAGAGAAAAAATTCAAGACATAAAGAGGCAGGCCGAAAGCGGTGGGATTCTGCTTACTGGAGGCGGTTGCGATAAATCATATCGCATATACTGGGATCACATTCTGCTCAACGCTGCTCAAGTTACGAACCCGGCCATAGACCCCTTGAGAGAACCAATAGAGCTGAGAACATTTCTTGGAAGGAAGCATGATAGTTTGGAGTTCGCTTTCAATGGAGAAGATGTTGAACTCGTCACAGAACTTTATCCAAACGTCCAAATTGAAGCACCAATAATTTTCTCAGCTATGAGCTACGGAGCAATAAGTTACAACGCTTTTAAAAGCTTAGCTATTGCTGCAAGTGAATTTGGAACACTTTTTAATACAGGCGAGGGCGGACTACCAAAGGATCTGAAAATATACGGTAAAAATGCGATTGTACAATGCGCAAGTGGAAGATTTGGAGTCGATCAAGACTATTTAAACTGCTCTGCGATAGTGGAGATAAAAATAGGCCAAGGAGCAAAACCTGGTATAGGAGGTCACTTGCCAGGAGAAAAAGTTACTCAGCCAATTTCTGAGACAAGAATGATTCCAGAAGGTACAGATGCTATATCTCCAGCTCCGCAGCACGACATATATTCAATTGAAGACCTTAGCACACTTATCTATGCCTTAAAAGAGGCGACGAACTACAAAAAACCTATCAGCGTTAAAGTCGCAGCAGTCCACAACATCGCTGCAATTGCAAGCGGAATTGTGAGAGCTGGAGCAGATATAATTACTATAGATGGCATTCGAGGCGGAACTGGAGCAGCGCCAAAGGTGATAAGAGATAACGTTGGAATTCCAATCGAACTTGCAATCGCTTCGGTTGATGAAAGATTGAGAAAAGAAGGTATCAGAAATAGAGTATCTTTGATTGCTTCAGGGGGCATCAGGAGTAGTGCTGATGTTGTGAAAGCAATAGCGCTGGGAGCAGATGCAGTAGCTATAGCTACACCAGCTTTGATTGCAATGGGCTGCACTCTTTGCCAGAAGTGCCATACTGGAATCTGTAACTGGGGGATATGTACTCAGGATCCAAATTTAGCTAAGAGATTAAACCCAGAGATTGCTTCAAAGAGACTTGTAAACTTGTTAAAGGCTTGGAGTTATGAGATAAAGGAAATGCTCGGAGCTATGGGGATAAATGCGATTGAAAGTTTGCGAAGCAATAGAGAGATGCTCCGTGGTATTGGTTTGGAAGATTGGGAACTGGAAGTTCTCGGTATAAAGGGGGCGGGAGAATGATTTTTTACGACCTATTTTTAGATTTCTCAAGAAGTTTAACGGAAATTCTTGGAAATTTGAAGGTAGAAGATGACGTAGCGGAGATAAATGCTGGCAATTTAAATCATAAGGAACTCAACGACCTTATAAGTTATGCTGCCTTTGAAGAAGATTGTAGAGTAATCAGGATCTTCAACGTTTTTGGACAGAGGTATATAGGAACGAGGCTTTTCTCGAGAGACCAGAAGAAATTACAAATAGAAATTTATGGATTTCCCGGTAATGATCTTGGAGCGTTCCTTTCTGGACATAGAATTGTCGTTTACGGCAATGCCCAGGATGGAGTAGGCAATACGATGGATGATGGTGAGATAGTCATCCACGGCCGAGCTGGTGATGTTGTTGCAATGTCTATGCGCGGTGGAAGAATTATGATCAGAGATAACACTGGCTACAGAACAGCAATCCATATGAAAGAGTACAAAGAAAAGGTGCCAGTAGTTATAATTGGTGGAACTAGCCAAGACTTTTTAGGAGAGTACATGGCTGGTGGAAGAGTTGTGCTTTTGGGAGTTAATAGAATCGATAAACCACACAGTGCTAGATACGTTGGTGCAGGAATGCATGGTGGTATAATATACATTCGTGGAAAAATTGAAAGATGGCAAGTTAGTAGAGAAGTTGAAATCGCCGAATTAGATAGCGAAGATTACAAATTCCTCGAAAAGAACGTTGGAGATTTTTGCAGAGAGTTCGGATTCAATGCAGATGAATTACTTGGATGCAAATTTTCAAAGCTCTTACCCTCAACTAAGAGACCCTACGGGAAAATATACACCATATAAAATTCGTAGCCACTAACGCCAAGAAATATTAAAGCCGGCTTCTCGCAAAAATTATGCAGAACATAGAACCTTTATTTTTCAAATCTTTCAACCCATCTATATCACCAAATGTAGCCACTTATTAATTTGTAGACAATGTATGAAGCAATAAACTTTTAAGCCCTACATTAGCCTACGATTGGCAATAATTAGGGGGTGAAAGATTGGAGAGGGTGCAGAAGAACTCCGCATATTTGAATGCCATGTCCACAACCGGAACGAGAACGAGGGTTAGAGATGTAAATCCGCAGAGCGGAATGTGCCCAATCTGCGTAAGCGACTGCCCGTTCGTATGCGAAATAGCTCTTTCGACTTTTAGAGCGAACGAAGCTCTGTATCCCGAGCCAAAGTACTTCGGCGAAAGTACAGCTTCTTCGCTGAAGGACTACGGCTTGGACTGGGCCCATTTCAACATACTTGCAAAGTTAAGAGGGGCTGAGGGAATTGAAGCTGATAGCGATTTGGCGATATTTCCAAATGCAAGCGTTGAATCAAAGATTGGAAAAACAAAAGTAAGTTTTCCACTAGCTATGGGAGCCTTCGGATCAACAGAGGTAGCTAGACGCTATTGGGATGGTCTTGCAGTGGGTGCAGCTTTAGCAGGATGCATCCTTATAGTTGGAGAGAATGTGTGTGGTGTAGATCCAAAATCTGAGTTCAAGAATGGAAAAGTGGTTAGATCTCCAGAAATGGAAAGAAGGGTCAAGAAGTTCAAGGAGTACTGGGATGGAAAGTATGGAGACATAGTTGTGCAGGTGAACGTTGAAGATACAAGATTTGGTGTTTACGAGTACGTTGTATCAAAACTCGAAGTGGATACAGTGGAGATAAAGTGGGGGCAGGGAGCGAAGGCTATAGGCGGAGAGATCAGAGTAAGAGATCTGCAGAGGGCAATTGAGCTTAAAAAGAGAGGATACATCGTACTACCTGATCCAGAAGATCCCGTTGTTCAGGAAGCGTTCAAGAATGGAACCATCGACAGCTTTGAGAGACACAGCAGAGTTGGAATGCCCACTGAAAAATCACTCGAAGAGTTCGTCGAGGAAATTCGTGAATTAGGAGCAAAGAGTGTTACGATAAAAACTGGAGCTTACAGACCAGCTGATGTTGCCTGGCAGATGAGAGTTGCAAGTGAGGCAGAAGTAGATTACATAACCTTCGATGGCGCAGGCGGTGGAACTGGAATGAGTCCCGTACCGATGATGAACGAAATGGGAGTTCCTACCGTTTATCTCGAAGCTCTAGTTCTTAAGGCAGCAAGAATTTTGAAGGAGAAGGGCAGATATGTACCAGATATAAGCATAGCTGGAGGATTCATAAATGAAACACAGATATTCAAAGCGATAGCCATGAGTAACTTCGGCGATGGGCCTTTAGTTAAAACGGTAACAACCGGTAGAGCTCCACTAACAGCTGTAATGAAATCTGAGTACTTTGTAAAGCTTGCAAAAGAAGGAAAACTTCCAAAGAGCTTCACTGAATTCTATGGTGATAAACCGGAGAAGTTCTTTGCACTAGCAAACAGCTTTAAGGCAAAATATGGAGAAAAACTTGGAAACGAGATACCCTGGAGTGCTGTAGGCTTGTACAGCTACGTTTACAGGATGAGCATCGGTTTGAAGCAACTCCTCGCTGGAGTGAGAAAGTTCAAGCTCGAGTTGATTGACAGAAACGACTTAGCAGCCCTATCACCGCTTGCAAGCGAAGTTACTGGTATACCAATGATGCACAAGGTGGATGAAAAAGTATTTGAAAGTATTCTGATGTAAAAATTTTTATTTTTTACTCCCTCTAGCCATCGCAACCTTTCCTGTTCTTGCAAGTTCCTTTATTCCGTATTGCCTCATCAGGTCGATGAAAGCTTCGATTTTTTCTTCATCTCCGGTTATTTCAATAATAAAGCTGTCCCTCGAAACGTCAACTATCCTAGCTCTGAATATGTTTGCAAGCTCTATTATCTCTCCTCTTTTTTCTGGTTGAACGTTTACTTTTACCAAGCAAAGCTCCCTCTCAACCGCATTTTTTGTAACATCACTAACCTTAATGACCTCTATCAGCTTGTTAAGCTGCTTAGTTACCTGTTCTACGACCTTTTCATCACCTTCAACCACTATAGTCATCCTTGATAGATCCTCCCTCTCAGTTCTACCAACAGAAAGACTGTCTATGTTGAATCCTCTTCTTCTGAAAAGTGAAGCAACTCTTGCAAGCACCCCAGGTTTGTTTTCAACGAGTGCTGCGATCGTGTACTTCATCATTCCACCTCCTCATCAATAACCTCATGCAGAGCTTTACCTGGAGGGACCATCGGTAAAACGTTTGCATACTGGTCGACTCTAAAATCCACTATTACAGGATCATCTATGTCCTTCACCTCTCTAAGCACATCTTCTACTTCGCTTGGCTTTTCAACCGTCATCCCTACAGCCCCAAAACCTTGTGCAATTTTTTCAAAACTGTGTTCTCTGCATCCAATACACGTAGCAGAGTATCTTTCCCTGTAAAACAGCTGTTGCCACTGCCTAACCATCCCTAAGAATCCATTGTTCAGTATGAAAACTCTAACTGGCAAAGAATAATAAACACAAGTTGCAATTTCTTGGATGTTCATGAAAAAGCTGCCATCTCCAGCTATGTCTATCACCGTCTTGTTGGGGTAGGCAACTTGAGCACCTATCGCTGCTGGAAAACCAAAACCCATAGTTCCTAGACCTCCACTTGTGATAAACTGTCTAGGATGTTTAACTTTAAAATATTGAGCAGCCCACATCTGATTTTGTCCAACCTCGGTGGTTATTATTGCATCGGGATAAATTTCACAGACTTTCTCCACCACATACTGCGGCTTGAAACCATCCTTTTTGTACCTCAGCGGATACTTCTTTCTTAGCTCGTTAACTCTATCTTCCCACTCTTTTCTGCGCTTGTATTTAATGTAGCTTATAAGTTTTGAAAGGACTCTCTTCGCATCTCCAACAATTGGAACATCAACTCTTACGTTTTTGCCAATCTCTGCAGGATCTATGTCGATGTGTATTATTTTAGCATTCGGCGCAAATTCTGAAACCTTACCTGTGCTCCTATCGCTGAATCTGCATCCGATGGCAATTACTAAATCACTCTCCTGAACCGCATAATTTGCATATTTTGAGCCATGCATACCTATAAATCCAAGACATAGTGGATGTGCCTCTGGAATCGCACCTTTTCCAAGCAGAGTTGTTACAACGAAAGCCGGAATAATTTCAGCGAGTTTTAAAAGTTCTTCTGAAGCGTTAGACCACTTAACTCCGCCACCTGCTAAAATTATAGGCCTTTCCGACTTCATGATAAGTTCTGCAGCTTTTTCTATTTGCTTTATGTGCCCCTCATAACTTGGTTTGTAACCCTCCAGAACCACCTTCTTTGGATAGTTGTACTCTATATCAGCAGCCGTAACGTTCTTTGGTAGATCAACTAGCACCGGCCCAGGACGGCCAGTTGAAGCTATATAGAATGCTTCTTTAACTACAGACAGCAATTTTTTAGGATCTGTAACTAAGTAGTTGTGTTTCGTTATCGGCATCGTTATTCCAGTTATATCTGCCTCCTGAAAAGCATCGTTTCCAATCAAATTTGTTGAAACTTGGCCGGTGAAAACAACGAGTGGTGAAGAGTCCATGTACGCTGTTGCTATCCCTGTAACAGTGTTCGTTGCTCCAGGCCCTGAAGTGGCCATGGCAACGCCAACCTTTCCAGTAGCTCTTGCATACCCATCTGCAGCATGCACAGCAGCCTGTTCATGTCTTACAGTAATGTGAGCGATTCCTGCATCATAAAGAGCATCGTAAACTTCCAAAATCGCTCCTCCGGGCAATCCAAAAATGACTTCAACACCCTCTTCGACAAGGGCCTTTGCAAGGGCATTTGCAGCACGCATAGCACCACCTCAGTGTGAAATTAGAAGAGTACTACTACTCTAAGCAACAAAGATGCAAACATTGAAGTCAAAAGAGCGTGTTAGTTTAAAAACCTTTTCGTCAAGCTGAAAGAAAAATTTTTTAAAAATTCCTCAAAAGAATGCAGATGGAGCTTGAAGTTATCATCTCGCTTGCGATCTTCTTCCTTGGTATAGGCTTCGTAGTAAAAGGTAGTGACCTTTTTGTTACAGCAGCTACGAGAGTTGCAAAAGGTTTGGGAGTTAGCGAGTTCGTAATCGCCTTGGTATTAGCAAGCATAGCTACAACACTACCGGAGATTACAACTTCTGCAATAGCATCATTTTACGGAAACAGTGGAATAGCTTTAGGAAATGCTGTAGGAAGTGTACTTGTTAATATCGCCTTAATTTTAGGTTTGTGCGCGTTAATAATGCCTCTGAAGGTAGATGATGTAGCCTGGAAGAACTCGATATTCTTAGCTTTTACGACTCTTTATGCCTGGGTTCTAATGCTGGATTTTGAAATTTCGAGGTTAGAGGGATTTACACTTGTTTTGATATATATCCTCTACCTCTACTACCTCTACAAAAAGCATGTAAGTTTTGGAAGGCTTGAACAGCAAGGCAAAGTAAGAAAAGATATATTGATGCTTTTTGGTAGCGGATTAGTTATAGTTTTTGGAGCAAGAATGGTAGTTAGCAGTGCTGTTGAAATTGCAGCAAAGTTTGGGGTGAGTGAAGCGGTGATAGGGCTAACCTTAGTAGCCATCGGAACTTCTCTACCGGAGCTCGCCAATTCCCTTACAGCAACGCTGAAAAAAGTTCACAACATAAGCGTGGGTAATATAATTGGAGCATGTATAATAAACGTTCTTGTGGTAATTGGCCTAGCATCGCTTGTAAGACCCATCAGCGTAGATCCAAGCATCTTCAGTTTTTCTACACCTCTAGCTGGACTTTTGGCTATAATTTTAGCAATTTCATTAAAAAAAGATAACATCGTCGGCAGAAAAACGGCTACGACGTTTTTATTTCTTTACGCACTGTTCATTTATCTACAGATCTAGAAAAAAATTAAGTGTCAGGTAGTGAGCCTCTCAAAAACTCATCGTAAGCTTTTAAATCAAAGTAACCATGACCGCTCAGATTGAAGGCTATGACTTTCTCCTCCTCTTTCGACTTTAGAGCCTCATCTATTGCCACCCTTATTGCATGTGCAGATTCTGGGGCTGGAAGTATTCCTTCTATTCTTGCAAACAGAACTGCGGCATCAAAAACCTCCCTCTGCCCAACAGCTCTCGCCTCTACAACTCCGTTTTTGATTAGTACACTCAGAGATGGTGCACAGCCGTGATATCTAAGCCCACCAGCATGTATCGGTGGTGGTATGAAATCATGGCCTAAAGTGTACATCTTTATAAGCGGTGTTAGGCCTGCTGTATCGCCGTAGTCATATTCGTAGATTCCCTTCGTCATACTTGGGCAGGCTTTCGGTTCTACAGCTATGAGTCTTATGTTTTCCTTTTCTGCATCTTTGACGAATGGATAGCAGAAACCTGCAAAATTACTACCACCACCAACGCAGCCGATCATTATATCGGGCTTCTCATCTATGATTTCGAACTGCTTTTTCACTTCCAACCCTATGATCGTCTGGTGAAGCAGTACGTGATTTAAAACGCTGCCTAAGCTGTACTTTGTATTTTCAGATTTTACTGCTGTTTCAACCGCCTCGCTTATAGCTATACCTAAGCTTCCCGGGCAATTTGGATCCTTTTCGAGTATTTTTCTCCCGCTTTCAGTCAGATTGCTTGGAGATGGAATGACTTGAGCTCCCCAGGTTTCCATCATTATCCTTCGATAAGGCTTTTGTTCGTAGCTAGATTTAACCATGTAAACCTTGCATTTTAACTCAAAAAGCTTAGTTGCAAAAGCTAAGGCAGATCCCCACTGGCCAGCTCCCGTTTCCGTTGTAAGCGTTTCAACCCCCTCTTTCATATTGTAGTAAGCTTGAGCGATGGCTGTATTTGGTTTGTGACTTCCAGGAGGGCTTACACCTTCGTACTTGTAGTAGATTTTGGTCTTTGTTTTCAAAAACTTTTCAAGTCTTCTTGCCCTGTAAAGCGGTGTGGGGCGGTAGTAGCTGTATATCTCGAGAACTTCATCGGGTATTCTTATCCATCTCTCCTCACTTACCTCCTGCTTTATTAAAGACTTTGGAAAAATTTTTTCAAGTTCCTGTGGTTTTACTGGTTCTTTAGTGGCTGGATTTAGCGGTGGTGGGAGTTTTTCTGGAAGATCTGGCAGTATGTTATACCACCTCTTGGGCATCGCTTCATCGCTTAGAACATGCTTCGTCATATATCTAGGTTTAGTCCCGTAATATAAGCATTTTCATTTAGTACGGGCATTTTCTTTTTTTGAATGCAGAAATGTAAAAAGGTTATATGTAGCCCCGAGGGAGAAATACAATGGTATCCTACGTGCTGATAATGTTTTGTGATTCTCCATCAAAGCTAAAAGTCGGATCCTTGGGTATTTTAAGTTTCAAGAAGGGATACTACTACTACGTTGGAAGCGCAAACTGCGGTATGCACAGGATAAGAAGACATTTCAAAAGGGATAAGAAAAAAAAGTGGCACATAGATTATATAACTCCAGCTATGCAAAGCGTTGGAGCGATAATTTTGAAAGATGAAGAATGCAGAGTTGCCGAGAAGTTTAAAGGATTTGAAAGAATAAAAGGTTTTGGCTGTTCAGATTGCAGTTGCGATTCTCATCTGTTTTACTCGCAGAATCTTACGCTTGAGTTCTTATCTACGTGAACTTCCTTCTCTCCCTTCTTGTTCATCTTGACAATTCCGTTTATAATCTCAACGCAGCTTCCTATATCTACCTTCATATAAAAATCCTTACAGTTCCACAGCACAACCTTAATTCTTCCAGTAGCATCCGAGAGATAGATTTCTCGAGCAAATCCTACATCTCCTATACCGCTAACCCTTCCCCTTAAGTTACACCTTTTATCCGGTACGAGCTTCTCTATAGTTGTAAATTCAAATCGGACAGATACATTATCTGTATCAAAAACTTCTACTCTATTCTCGACTATCTTCCTCTTTGCCGATAAAATCATTCCGGGAATTATCTCGATCTTTGAAGCTTCCCCCCACAGAGTCACTCTCAAGTTCGAGTCTAGATAGACTGTTTTGATCCTTTTTCCTCCAAAATTTCCTTCGTATACTTTTTTAACGATCCCCTCTACCTTGCTGCTTATTTTTACCTCTCCAGCAGCGTACCTTAAAAGCAGATCCGCTACATCGTCATCGATCAGATCTGCAAAATGTCTCTTTATCTCCTCTCTGCTGGGCATCATTTTAAGATCTGTTCTAATTCTTTTGGAGCGTTTGCAAAGAGAGAAAGGTACTCATACTCCACTATGTGCAACTTTGGTGCCAATACCACGATACAGTGAGGCGTTGCTCCAAAGTCGTGCTCTCTAAGCTTCGAAAGCGTATTGCAGTAAACCTCAGAACTTTCGCCAACTCTTGCCAATCCAACAGCGTAAAAATTCAAAACTCTTGGATCTATAGATGCAAGAATTTCAATTGCTTCGCTGATCTGCATGGGTTTTGGGTGAAGATCGAGTAAAAGCAGAGTGTGAGCATCGATTTTTCTATTCGCTTCTATTACATCCAGCGCAGCTCTCGATTTTGTCCAGCTTACAGTTGCTGTTTTTCCAAACCTATAGCTTTGCAACCCCGTAGCACCGCAAACAGCGCTTAATATGCTTGAAGAGTGGATTATTTTGCTCTCAACTCCCCTCCTCTTAGCTTCAATTCTCAAAATTGAATGCGTCGTCGCAACCATGGGGTCTCCAGGTATTAATATGACAACATCTTTGTTCCTCGCTTCCTCAACGATTTTTGAACAATTTTCTTCAAGATCACTCCTTTCAAGAACTTCTACTCTTTTTCCAATTTTCTCAGCTATTTCATCTATGCTTGAAAAAAATAATGAGGTGTAATATTCTACGTACACTTTATCTGCTTTCTTTGCAGCTTCAAGTCCTCTTATCGAGATGTCTCTGATATCCCAGAGACCTAGACCAACTAAAGTTAGCATCTCTCAGCCCTTCGCAACTCCTAAGGGTATCAACCTTGCAACAAGTAGCGAAATTCCTGCTCTGTGCACAACCTCTACAACATCATCGCTGCTCTTGTAAGCTTCAGGCGCCTCTTCTGCAAGTAAAGCACCTTCGGTGGCTCTTACATAGATCCCCTTCTGTTCAAGTTTGCTTTTTACGACGTTACCTCTAAGTTTCCTCTTGGCTTCCGCTCTGCTCAACAACCTGCCACTCCCATGACATGTGGAACCGAAACTTTCCTCCATAGCCTTCTTAGTTCCAATAAGAACATAACTTGGAGTGCCCATACTTCCTGGAATCAAAACAGGCTGTCCGATATCTCTATACTCTAGCGGCACATCTTGGCTTCCAGGACCAAAAGCCCTTGTAGCCCCCTTTCTGTGTACACAAACTTTCATCTTTTTACCATCTACTTCATGCTCTTCAAATTTGGCTATGTTGTGAGCAACATCATAAACTAAATCCATTCCAAGCTCATCTTCCTTCATTCCAAAAACCTTTGCAAAGGCTTCTCTAGTCCAATGAGTAATTATCTGCCTGTTGCACCAGGCATAGTTCGCACTTGCAGCCATACCTGCAAAATAGTCTTCACCCTCCTTACTTTTTATCGGTGCACATGCAAGCTGCCTATCTGGTAGCTGAATGCCGTACTTTTTAACAGCCCTATCTAGAATTTCTAGAAAATCCGTACATACCTGATGTCCCAATCCCCTACTACCACAGTGGATCATGACTGTGACTGTACCCTCTTCAAGACCAAGCTTCTTTGCAACCTCTGCATTGTAAACTTTCTCAACATACTGAACTTCCAAGAAATGATTCCCACTACCAAGCGTTCCAAGTTGAGGTCTACCTCTATCTCTAGCTTTTTTGCTTACAACTTCCCCTCTTGCTCCATCCATCGCTCCCTCTTCTTCACACCTTTTTAGATCCTTCTCATTTCCATAACCCTTTTCTACAGCCCATTCTGCTCCACTAACGAATATTTCATCCAAATCCTTGTCTGAAACTCTCAATCTACCTTCGCTACCAACCCCTGAAGGAACAGCAACAAAGAGCTCGTCTATCAGCTTTTTAATATTTTTCCTAACATCTTCAACTTTCAAGTTGCTCCTTAGAAGTCTTACACCACAGTTTATGTCAAAACCTACACCACCGGGTGAAACAACACCCTCTTCTATACTGAAAGCTCCAACGCCACCAATTGGAAATCCATAACCGACATGGACGTCGGGCATAACTAGGGAAGCTTTCTGAATCCCAGGCATCGTTGCCACATTTGCAGCCTGTTCGACGGCATCTTTTTCAAGGGCCTGCATCAGCTTTCTGTTTATGTAGAAGTAAGCAGGAACTCTCATTCCAGCTTTGTAACTCTTTGGAAGCTCCCACTTAAAGTCCGTAACCTTCTTAAGAATGTCTTCCATGAGTGAAGAGGATTGCATCGACTTAAAGAATTTACCACCTTGAGACTTCAAGGTTATTTGATCAGTTTAAATAGTCCAGACAGGGAAAGGTTTTATAAACAAAGCCATCGCAATTTAAACAAGCTCCGGTGGTGTAGCCCGGTCAAACATAAGGGACTCTCGATCCCTTGCCCCGGGTTCAAATCCCGGCCGGAGCACTTAAATTTTTGAAAAACTTTTGATTTAACAACATAAGTCGTTATGTGAAATTAGCCTTTAACCCTCAAATCTAAACAAAGAAATGTTTAAGTGTTTTGAGTCTCGAAAGTTTGTAATGGAAACCAGATGGTGGGCGCTCGAAAATGAAGAGGTTCTAAAAATCTTGCAAAGTGATCCGGAGGGTTTAAAAGAAGATGAAAGAAGAAAGAGACTTGAGAAGTATGGCTTGAACGAGATCAAGGGAAAAGAGAAGACCTTCATCGAAGTTTTTATAAAGCAGTTCAAAAACCCCCTTCTGCTCATACTCGTAGTTTCGATCTTTGCATTCATGTTCCTGAATTTTATTGCTGAAGCTGTTGTTGTGTTTATAATCGTCATCCTTAGTGCTTTGGTTGGTTTTTTGCAGGAGTGGAAGTCTGAAAATGTGATGAGAGAACTTAAAAAGTTCCTGATACCAAAGGCTATCGTATACGTTGATGGTAAAGCTCTGGAGATCGATTCAAGATTTTTAGTGCCGGGAGATATAATTTTACTGGAAGCTGGAATGAAAGTTCCAGCTGATGCAAGGATCTTGGAAAGCAAAGAACTGTCTGTGGACGAATCCATCTTAACAGGAGAATCTTTCCCAGTCAGCAAAAATAGTAAAAAGGTCAAGGAAGATACTTCACTCCTCGAAAGAACGTGTATGATCTATGCAGGAACTCTAGTAACCTCGGGCTGGTGCAAAGCTGTTGTTGTTGCCACTGGTAACTCCACAGAAATGGGCAAGATCAGCAAGAGCATTGAAAGTACCGAAGTCAGAAGTCCATTGATTTTAAAACTCGGCAATTTTTCAAAACAGCTCTCCATTGCAGTTGCTGCCATTTCGGTGTTCATATTTGCTGTTGGGATCTTGAGAGGTTACGATCCCCTATATGTTTTTATAGCTTCACTCAGCTTTGCAGTTGCATTGATTCCTGAAATTTTACCAGCAACTGTAACCCTTGCGCTTGCATTCGGTGTAAGAGAGATGGCAAAAAGAAATGCTCTGGTAAAATCTTTACCGGCGGTTGAAACACTTGGAAGTGTAGATGTTATCTGCACGGACAAAACGGGAACGCTTACTCAAAACAGGATGAAAGTTGTTAAGATAGTAACAAAGAATGCAGAGTACGACTTAGATTCGAACTACGATGAGTTGAAAGAAAAGGAGGATGTCAGAAGAATAGTAATGGCAGGATACTTCTGCAACAAGGCTGTTTGCGAAAATGGGATATGTAGAGGAGACCCGATGGAGATCGCCCTACTTGAAGTCGCTTTAAAAATGGGTATGAATGAAGAGTTCACGCTGTTAGATGAGATCCCATTCGATTCAAAAAGAAAGTACATGGCTGTTGCCGTTAAAACAAATGGAAAGTTTTACGTTGTAGTTAAAGGTGCACCAGAAGTCGTAAAAATGATGACGGACGGAAAAATAGAGCTCGATGCAGAGAAATATGCTGCAAGCGGAATGAGGGTCCTGGCCTTTGCTTGGAGAGAGCTGGAAAACTTTGAAGGTTTTAATATATTCGATCTTAAAAACTTGGATTTTCTAGGTTATCAGTGCTTTATAGATCCTCCAAGGGAGAACATTAAAGAGAGCGTAAAGAAGTGCAAAGAAGCTGGAATAGAAGTTTTGATGATAACCGGAGATCATCCAGCCACAGCATCCACTGTTGCAAAATGGGTCGGAATTGAAGGAGATACGATAACTGGTTTAGAATTAGAAAAAATCGGAATAGAGAACGCTTTAAAAGATTACAGAGTTTTTGCTCGTACAACTCCAGAACAAAAGCTCGACATCGTAAAAATTTTGAGAAAAAATGGTAGAATAGTTGCAGTAACTGGAGACGGGGTAAACGATGCCCCGGCTTTAAAACAGGCAGATATAGGAGTGGCTATGGGCAGTGGAAGCGAGGTTGCTAAAGAAGCCAGCGATATGGTGCTGCTAGACGACAGCTTTTCCACAATAGTTAACGCAATCGAAGTAGGTAGAGACGTTTTTAGAAAGTTGCAGAGAATAGTTGCTTGGCTTTTACCGACAAACGGTGGTCAGAGTTCAATAGTTTTGGTAGCGTTCCTTTTAGGAATTTCGATGCCTATGACTCCTATTCACATACTGTGGATAAATACGATAACTTCTGGACTGCTCGGAATGATGCTTGTTTTCGAAAAGATGGAAGAAGGTTTGCTTAAACTGAAACCGACAAGGGAAGAGATCATAAACAAGAGGATAGTTGCAAGAATTGCCTACGTCTCTGCGATATGTCTTTTGGTAGCTTATTATCTATACAAAGATATTGGAAAGATGTCTGCAGCGGTAAATGGAGTGATATTTGTACAAGCCTGGTACCTTCTAACTCCATACCTGGAGAAGAGCTTCTTTAGAGTTGGTTTCAGGAACAAGTTTGCCTTTCTGGGAATCTTTGCGACATTTATAGTTCAATTAATACTCACAACAGCCGGAGTTATGAACTTAGAGCCTATGACTGCATACGAGTGGATCAAAACAATTGCAGTAGCTTCGCTATGCTTCTTTGCGGTTGAAGCTGAAAAGATTGCTACATTGATTGCGGAGAAGGCTATACGAAAGAGTTAAAAACTGTTAACCAATTTTAGTTTATGGTTAACAGTATTGTGAAACTAACCTTAGCAATAGCTATGGCAGCAGTTACAGCGATATCTGCACAGATCAGCTTTAAAGTTGGTCCGATTCCATATACTATGCAAAACTTTGGTGTTATGCTCTCTGGATTCCTTCTCGGCCCAAGGTATGGCGCTTTTTCAATGATAATATACGTCGGAATGATAGCTCTAGGTCTACCTTTTGCCTCTGGTGGAGGAGGATTGGGAGTACTTCTAGGACCTACAGCTGGTTTCATATACGGTTTTATTTTTTCTGCTTTTCTTGCAGGTGTATTTAGAAATTTTATCAAAGACAAAAAGCTGCTACTCTGGATTTCCACCTTAATTGCTTCAATACCGATTTATCTATTCGGTTTCATCGTTTTTTACCTATTCGCATTGAACGATTCTAGCATGGTGGAATCGGTATCAAAGATGGCAAAAAATCTTGGATTTGAAGGTTCAGAAATCTTTTTGATCTTCGCTGCAACTGTGCTAATTTTTATTCCTCAGGATTTTCTTGTAGATCAACTTCTTGCGGTTACAGTGTATTTCTATCTAAAAAGAATGCTAACTGAGAGAGGGATAGAGCTTTGATAGAGTTTGAAGTCGAAGAATACCGCTATCCTAACGGAAATCTTGGGCTAAAAAATTTTAAAGAAAAGTTCTACGGCTGTGAATTCATCGCTGGAGCTACTGGATGTGGAAAGAGCACGATATTGAGAATGATGAATGGAGCTATTCCAAAACTCTACTCCGGAAACTTGAAGGGCAAAGTAAGGTTTTGTGGAGAGGAAGTTGACTGCAAAAAGGTCTTTCTAGTTCCTCAAAATATCGAAGAATCCGTCGTTTGCAGTACGGTTGTTGAAGAGGTGGCTTTTCCGCTCATTCAGAGAAATTTTTCTATCAGTGAAGCTAAAAAAATTGCTGAAAATGTTTGCGAGGAACTTGGAATCGGGCATTTAATTTACAGGGACCCGCTAAAGATTTCTACGGGAGAACTTCAACTTGTCGAAATAGCTTCCGCAATTGCTTGTGGATCTTTTTTAGCTCTCGATGAGCCTTTTGCTCATCTTAGCAGAAGAAACGCTGAAAAAGTGATTAAAATTGTTAAAGATTTTTATCACGTCATTGCAGATCATAGAATTGAATTTACAGGCGAATTTGATAGGATCATCAACTTAGGGCTTAAAATTGAAGATGTTGAAATTCCATATTGTGAACTGGGTGATGTTGTTTACGAGCCCTTAAATTTGAGAGAAGGAGAGATTATAGCGATAACTGGTGATAATGGATCTGGTAAAACAACGATGCTAAAAAGATTGGCTAAAGACATGAGAAGTAAAAAAATAGACTTTTCTATAGTACTTCAGCATCCGGCGTACCATTTGAACGCATCAAAAGTACTAGCTGAATGTGGAACCTTTATACGCGATTTTGAACTCGAAGGTTTCGCCGAAAAGCATCCCCAATCCTTAAGCTTTGGTCAGATGATGCGTGTTGCAATTGCAAAAGCCTTTAAATCAAAAATTTTGTTGCTTGATGAACCTACGGCTGGGCAAGATGTAAACTTCAGAAAAAAGATCATAGCTTTGCTTAGAAAATACAGAAAAAGTGCAGTAATCGCTACTCACGATGAGGAACTAGTGAAGCTTTGTGATAGAAGGATAGAGCTATGATAGAAGGAAGATGTTGCCTTCTTTCCACACTTTTGCTCACGATCTCCGTTTACCTTTCGATAAGTCCTGCTGTTTCATTGTACGTGATTCTGATCTCAGCAATTGCGACGAAAGGTTTTTCTCTTAAGGTTTTAAGGCTTTTTTTACCGCTAATCATAATTTTTTCAATATCAGCTTTATTGCTTCAGAATCTGAACCTTACGTTAAAATTTGTAGCCATTTTGTCATGTGGTTCGCTGGTGTTTGCAACACAACAATCGCAGATCGCTGGAGCTTTGAAATTTTTAAGAGTTCCCGAAAAGTTTATAAGTGTAACGATGCTCGCTCTTAACTTCTTCAGGTTGATCACGTGGGATCTGGAAAACATGAAAGCTTTGAACCTCCCAAAAAGAGATCTGTTAAAAACATTAGCATCTATATCTGTTCTAAGAGCGATAGGTCTTGCGGAGTCACTTTATTCGAAATGTTACAATTACAGATCTTTTTATGAAGTGAAAAAGGTTTCTAAGAAGGATGTTTTGCTTGTTGCAGCATCCGTCTTTGCAATAATTCTCCGTTAATAATCGAAATATTTTTAAAAATCAGGTACTTTGCATGATCATGGCTAGTATAGGTTGGTCTTTATATAGGCCATCAACACGTCTTCTCGTCGCAGCAAGCGGTTCAAGAACTATGCGAAGATTGCAGGGGTACTTTTTATGTCCAAAGATATACATGGGAAGTTTAGCACTTTCCACAACACTTTTAGGGCTTTCTTCATTGATGAAGAAAAAAAGAGCTTTTATAGTGACAGATAAAGCAATCAGAAAGCTTGCCGAGGAAATTTTGCCAGTGTTTAGACTTTTCGGCTTTGAAGTTTATTTATGCGACAGGGCAGAACCGGAACCACGTATAGGAGTTGTTGAAGAGATAGCAAAAGAGATGCTTCAATTCGAGCCAGATTTGATAGTAGCAGTTGGTGGCGGTTCGGCAATAGATTCTGCCAAAGGTGCTTGGCTTAAGTATGAATTTCCAAACCTAGATATAGGAAATCCCGTTCCCCTGACTACGATAGGTTTAAGATCAAAAGCTCTGCTTATGGCAATTCCGACAACAGCTGGAACAGGAAGCGAAGCTACCGCTGCACTTGTACTCACAGATACATCTAGCGATCCTCCAAGGAAGGTTGCGCATCTGCATCAGGAGTTTGTTCCAGATTTTGCAATTCTAATTCCAGAGATGACTATGGAGATGCCTAAAGAACTTACAATTGGAACAGCTTTAGATGTACTTGCCCATGCGTTCGACGCTTACATAAACAGAAACTGGGCAAATCCGTTAACTGACGCTTTAGCTATTGGAGCTATAAAGACAGTTTTCAAAAACCTGCCAAAAGTTCTTGAAGACCCAAGAAATTTTGAAGCTCGCTTTAATATGCAGATAGCGGCAACTATGGGTGGACTGGCGTTTTCGAACGCTTCAGTTGGATTAACGCATGCGTTGGGACACGCTATAGGAAAGGTTTTCCGGATTCATCATGGAAAAGCTGTAGGGATAACAATCCCGTACGTTTTGAATTTTATAGCCCACGTTGACGACGGCTATCTCAGCTTGGCTGAGGAACTTGGAATTCATGACGGTGATAGGCTAGAAAAGCTCACAAGAAAATTTATTGATTTTATAGAGGGCTTAGGTGTACCCATTGTTCTCAAAGCTTACGTAAGTGAAGAGGAATTCAAAAAGAACCTAGAAACCGTCGCAAAATACGCTTTTGAGGATCCAACAACTGCTCAGAGTATTAGACAGCCTGGAGTTGATGAAATGAAGAAACTGGTTGAATACATGTACTATGGAAGATTGCCAGATTGGTGATGGGTATGTACGGGTACATGGGTAGGTTGCTCTTCGTGGATCTTACAAATGGAAAAGTTAAGGGTTTAGAATTAAAGGAGAAAGATGCAAAGCTTTTTATCGGTGGCAGTGGCTTGGCTGCAAGGATCATCTACAGCTATATAACATCCGATCTGAGCCCATTTTCTCCATCTAATCCGATCATCTTTATGACCGGACCTTTTACAGCAACTGCAGTACCTTCGGGAAGTAGATACAGCGTTTCATCTCTCTCAGCCTGGGGTTACTGGGGAGAATCGACTTCTGGTGGCTATTTTGGAGCATTCTTAAAGAGAAGTGGATACGATGGAATCGTAGTAACTGGAAGATCCGAAAAACCGGTTTATTTGGCGATTTCTGATGCTAAAGCTGAGATAAGAAGTGCAGACCATCTTTGGGGTTTAGATACATACAAAACACAGGAAGAGATAAAGAAAGAGTTTGATAAAAGAGCAAGAATAGCTTGCATAGGCATTGCTGGCGAAAATCTTGTCAAATTCGCTGCTATAATGAATGATGCTGGGAGGGCTGCAGGCAGATGCGGAATGGGAGCTGTGATGGGTAGTAAAAAACTCAAGGCCATCGCAGTCGTAGGGAATAGAAGTGTTGAGGTTGCAAACGAGGACGCTTTGAAAGCTATGGTTGAAGCTGTAAACGCTGGAAGTTACACGAACATCACATTTAATCTGCTCTCAAGGTATGGTACGCTAGGTTATTTAGAACTTGGAGCTCTACTTGGAGATGTACCTGCAAAATACTACACGAAAACCGTTTTTCCAGCAGAGAAGGTTGATGGTATAGCTTTGATAGAAAAATACAAAACCAGAAAATATGCCTGCTACAACTGTCCTCTAGGCTGCGGAAAAATTGTAAAGTTTGAAAAGATGGGAGTTGATGAAGTTGATACACCAGAATACGAAACCGTAGCTGCATTTGGGCCGCTTTGCGAAAACTACGATCTTGACAGTATAATCTACGCAAACCATCTCTGCAATGCGTATGGTTTAGACACGATAACGATGGGAGTGAGCATTGCTTTCATGATGTACCTTTCGGAAAAGAAGGTAATAGATGGAGAGGAAAGAATAGAGTGGGGAGACAAGGAGAAGATCCTGTCATTCATACACATGACGGCGAAGAGAGAGGGAATAGGTAACGTGCTGGCTGAGGGTGTTAAAGGTATAGCAGCTAAGTACAAAGTTAACATGGACTATGCTGCACAAGTCAAAGGCTTAGAGATACCGA
This sequence comes from uncultured archaeon, assembly GCA_964478605.1. Taxonomy (GTDB): domain Archaea; phylum Halobacteriota; class Archaeoglobi; order Archaeoglobales; family Archaeoglobaceae; genus WYZ-LMO2. Next base: position 39,153 of record CAYZIW010000004.1, read on the forward strand.
TGCACGACCCAAGAGCATTCTTTGGCCAAGCTTTAACCTATGCAACTTCCAGTAGAGGAGCTTGCCATTTAAAGCCTGATTGGTACATGCTTGATATAGGTGCTGGATTGGCTGAGATAGGTCTAATGCCTGGAGAGGTAGAGATAGGCGTAAATCCCGGAGATAGATTTGACATGAGCGGTAGAATACAGAGTTTTGTAACTCTACAAAACTTCAAAGAGCTTTACGATGCTTTAATACTTTGTAAATTCTCCCAAGCCACACCTTTCCAGATTTTAGGAATGTTCAATGCTATAACTGGATTCAACTTTGATATGGACGCTTTTCTGAAGGCGGGAGAGAGAATAATCAATCTTAAGAGGTTAATAAATATAAAAAGAGGTATGAGCAGGTTCGACGACAAACTGCCGAGGATTGTAACAGATGCTCTAAAACATGGCCCTACCTCCGGAAAGTCCCCAAACATCGATGAAATGCTTGAAGAGTATTACAAAGTAAGGAACTGGAAAGATGGTATACCTACAAAGGAAAAGCTTGCCGAACTCGAGCTCGACTTTATTTAATTTTGTTGAGCTCTCTTATTTTTTCTACGAACTCATTTACACTACTTGAAAACTTTTCTGCCTCTCCTGAAGATACCCAAAGACAGGATATTCTTTTATCTAATCCAAATTTTTCTAAAACCTTTTTTAAGGCTTCAACTCTCTCGCTAGTTCTCAAATTTCCTTTTTTAAAGTGGCACTCTCCCAGCCTGCAACCGATGATGAGTACCCCATCGACTCCATTCTGAAGAGCTCTCAGAATCCATTCTGGATTTATCCTCCCAGTGCACAGAACTCTTATTATTCTTACGTTCGGCTCGTACTGCAACCTCATCGTTCCTGCCAAATCTGCTGCACCGTAACCGCAGTACCAGCAGGCAAATGCAAGTATTAGTGGATCTGCATTCCTCTCTTCAGCTAACGCCTCTATCATCGCCTGTATTCCGGAGTTGTCGAAGTATCCCATATCTATAGCGTTTGTAGGACAGGCAGAAACACAGATACCACAATTCGTGCATGCAGCAGCCTCTATTTTTGCCTTATCTTCAACTTTTATAGCTTTAAATTCGCATACCTTTTCACATATTCTGCATCCAATGCATTTTTCTTCATCGACGTAAGCGTAGTATGGGTCGAATTCTATTTCAGAACTTGAGATGATCTCCAAAGCCTTTGAAGCGGCTAAACCTGCAGAAGAAACGCTATCTTGTATATCTTTAGGTCCGCTAACACAACCAGCTACTAATACGCCCCTAATATGTGTCTCCGAAGGGCGCAACTTTGGATGGGCAACCTCCACAAATCCATCATCACCTATCCCTATTCCAAGCTTTTTGGCTATCTCATTCTCAGCCTCTAAACCTACAGAAAGTACTACAAGATCAAACTCCTCCATTTTAACTTCTCCTTCAAGCGTACTTTCATAACTAAGTATCAAATTTCCGTTTTCAAGTTCAACTACCTCTCCAACTCTTCCCCTCACGAACCTGACTCCACTTTCTTGCACTCTTTTATAAAATTCCTCGTACATTCTTCCGAAGGCTCGGATATCTATATAAAATATCGCAACTTCGGTTTCGGGATATCTATCTTTTATAGCATACGCATTTTTCAAACTGGCCATACAACATACTCTGCTGCAGTATCTGTTTGTTTTTTCATCTCTGCTTCCGACACATTGAATGAAGGCTATCTTTTTTGGAACTGTAGAGTCTGAAGGTCTTAGGAGTTTTCCTTTTGTCGGCCCACTTGCTGAGAGCAATCTTTCAAGTTCAAAAGTCGTTATAACGTTTGGATACTTCCCATACCCGAGTTCAGGTTTTTTGCGAGCATCGAAGATCTTGTAGCCAGTTGCAACAATTATCGCGCCCACCTCGATTTCGATTCTTTCAGGCTGCTGGTTGAAATTTATCGCCCTGGGTTCACAAGCTTTTTCGCATAATCTGCAACCGATACAGTTTTCTCTATCTATTGTCGCGTATAAAGGAGTAGATTGTGGAAAAGGTATATATATTGCCTTCCTTGGACCCATTCCGAAGTTATACTCGCTTGCAACCTCAACAGGGCAAACACTGCTACAATCTTCTATACATCCTTTGCATTTGCTTTCATCTACGAACCTAGGGTATTTTATTATCCTCAATTTAAAATTTCCAACAGTTCCACTGACTTCTTCAACTTCTGCATTGGTTATAACATGAATTTTCTCGTTGTTCCATGTAGCACTCATCTTTGGACCTAAGATGCAAATTGAACAGTCGTTAGTTGGAAAAACTTCATTTAACAAAGCCATATGCCCCCCTATCGTCGTTCTCTTTTCGATTAAGTATACCTCGACACCTGCATTTGCCAAAGTTAACGCTGCCTCTATTCCAGAAACTCCACCACCAATTACAGCAACACTCTTTTTTACACCGCTTCTAACTTTGTATAAAGGTGTGTCTCTTCTAGCTTTAGCAACGGCCATCCTTACAAGATCTTTCGCTTTAGCTGTTGCTGATTTAGGTTTACCTTTATGGACCCAAGAACATTGCTCCCTTATATTTACAATCTCAACCATGTACGGGCTTATACCTGCCTTTGCAGCTGCGTTACGAAAAGTTGTTTCATGTAGCTTCGGCGTGCATGCAGCAACAACGATCGCATCAAGTTCATTTTCTTTAATAGCTTTTATAATTTCCTCCTGCCCAGAATCTGAACAGGCGTAATCAAGATCTTTTGCAAATACAACATCTTTCAATTTTTTAGAGTAATCTACGAGTTCTTTAACATCAACAACCTTTGCTATGTTAAGGCCACAGTGGCAAATGAATACACCAACGTTCATTAAGCTTCGTTGCACGTCTATTTTAAATCTCTTTTTATTCTAACCTATGCCCAGTAAAGATTTTATTCCCGAAGTATATGGGCTGCAATGAAAATCGGTTGGGATGGAAGTCATGGAGAGTTCTCAATAAACGACTACTACTACTTTTCAAAGCTTTTGAAGTATGCGGAAAAGGAAGGGCTAGAGTTGGAGGAGGTTGAGAGTTTCTGGAAGCTTCAAAAGTACGATGTGATAGTCTTTAACTACCCAGAAAAAGCTTTCAAAGCTAGAGAGATAAGCAGAATAAAAAGTTTAGCAAAGAAAGGGAAAAAAATAATCTTTGCAGCGTATTACAACAACTTCGATAACGTTGCAGCTATCATAAACAGAGCAGTTGCTGAATTTGGAATAAAAATAAATTACGATATTATAAAAGATCCCGAACACAATGTGGGTGATGAATTTTACCCCATTGTCGAATGGGGTGGACTTGAGATAGTTCTACCGTGCTCAGCTTCAGTAGAGGGAGAGCCATTCATAGCAGGAAAAAACGTTTTTGCTGCAAGAAAAGGGAATGTGATAACTTTAGGCACATGCGTTTTCTGGGATAACTACTGCATAGATCTCCTTAACAATAAAGAATTTGCAATTAGACTTCTCAGCTGGGAGCTATGACGATCGCTACCCATGCTCCAGCACTTGTAGATTACATCTACATCATCGACAGATATCCTGAAAAAGGTGGACACGCGCTAATTAAAAACACTTCAAAATCCCCAGGCGGTGCTGGAGCTAATGTTATGCACAATCTTGCTAAGCTTGGCGTTGATGCAGCAATTTTTACAACGCTCGGTGAAGATGAAGATGCAGAGTTTTTTATAAAAAATACTTTTGCAAAAATTTTCTACGAGGTAACAGATAAAAAAACAGGAAGAGTTCATGTTTTTGTAGATTCAAGTGGAGAAAGAACTTTCTTTGTTGAACCAAACGCAGCAGCCAAACCAGTCGTATTCATACCGAAATGTGACTACTTATATATCGACCCCTTTCCTAGCGAGGCGAGTTTTGAAGTTCAACTTAAAGTACTTGAGGAATCTAGATCATTCAAAATCCTAAATCCTGGATTTTTGTACGTATCATACGGTTTCGAAAAACTCAAAAAAATGCTTAAACTCGTTGATATGGTCATACTTTCGAGAGAGGAATTTAATATGCTTGGTGTTGACAAAAAAGATATTCTAGATTTTGTTGATTACCTGATAATCACAGAGGGTAGCAAAGGTAGCAGATGTTTCACTAAGGAGAATGAATTCTTTGCAGAAGCGTACAAAACTAAAGCCATTGACACGACCGGAGCTGGAGATGCTTTTGCTGCGGGTTTTCTTTATGCTTTCATGAACTCCTTACCAATTGAGATCTGTCTTAAGCTTGGTAATTTTTGTGGAGCTTACAAAGTTGCAAGAATTGGTGCTAGAAACTTTCCCGAAAAGAAAGTTGTTGATGAATTCTTAGCAACAGTTTTAAATGGGCGAAGCGAGTAGAATTATGAACTTAAGATTACTCGCCGAGCAGCTTGGACTTAAAAGAGTATATAAAGAGGATTGTGAGCTATGCATCATCGGTTACACAGGAAAAAAATGTCCTTATCTAAAAAAGATTGGTAAAGAGTTTTTCTGCACCAAGAATGCTGCAAAGATCGATGAAAGATTAAGATTTTAAATTGGAACACTACTCAAAGCGATGAACTGGAAAAAGTGGAGACACATAACGAAGTTAGACCCAGATAGGTCGAACGATGAAAAGTTAATCTCTGTTGTCGCAAAAAGCGGCACCGATGCCGTAATGATTTCCGGAACTCAGAACGTTACTTTTGAAAAAGCGAAGAAGTTACTATCTATGCTTAAAGATCACGAAATACCTACGGTTGTTGAACCTTCAGACCCGTCCAACGTAGTTTACGATGCTGATTACCTTTTTGTTCCTACAGTACTTAATGCTGCCGATGGCGAGTGGATAACAGGAAAGCATGCAAAATGGGTATACAGTTTTAATAATACGAAAGAATTCGAAAAACTGCTAAAGAAGGTCGTTTTTGAAGGTTACATCGTTCTGAATCCAAAAGCTGCGGTTGCGAGGGTAACGAGAGCCATTTGTGATATAGACAGAAAGATGGCAGCAAGCTACGCTGTAGTTGGTGAAAAGATGATGAACCTTCCAGTGATCTATATAGAATACAGCGGAACTTACGGAGATCCTTATCTGGTTAAGACTGTAAAAGAGGCCGTTGAAAGAGCAAGGTTGTTTTATGGAGGTGGCATAGATTCCAGAGAAAAAGCTTTGGAAATGTTAACTTATGCAGACACGATAATAGTAGGAAATGTGATATATGAAAAGGGTTTTGATGCTTACCTTTCTACGATACCTTAAATCCTACTGGGAGCTATTCAGGCTCGAACATGGGTTGATGTATGGATTAGCAGTGTTAGTAGGGATTTTTGTTTCAGATACGAATTACAGCAATCTACAAAAAATAATTTTCGCGTATTTAACAGCTGTCTTACTTCAAGCTTCAACTTTTGCACTGAACGATTTCTTCGACTATGAAGTCGATCTCAAAAACAAGCGCCTCGACAGACCACTTGTTAGGGGGGAGATAGGAAAAAGAGATGCGTTGATTTCTTCCGTGCTTCTTTTTCCGCTGGGACTTTTTACAGCACTTCTAATATCTTTGAAAGCTTTTATATTCGCAGCTGCAGTTTCGGCTTTTGGTGTACTTTATGATGCAAAGTTCAAAGAGTTCGGAATCTTTGGAAACATCTACGTTGCATTTTCAATGGCTGCCCCATTCATTTTTGGAAGCATAGTCGCTTTAGATTCGATCTACAGCATGGCAACGATTTTAGCAATGATAGCATTTTTTTCAGGGCTTGGAAGGGAGATAATGAAGGGAATCGAGGATGTAGAAGGCGATAAAATTAGGAAAGTTAGAAGTGTAGCAATAGTAAAGGGAGAGAACTTTGCTTCAAGACTTTCAGCCGGCCTTTACATTTTAGCCGTTCTTTTAAGTTTTTTACCAATTTTAAATCCAGAATACTTGGATTTCAAGTACCTGATACCGGTAGCGATTGCAGACCTGATGTTCTTTGATGCATCGATTAAGCTTTTAAAAGGGGTAAGGAAAGAGGATATCTCAAAATTTAGGCAAAAAACGCTTTTTGCAATGCTTTTTGGACTTGTAGGTTTCTTGCTTGGAACATTTTGAACCTGATCTGTTCAATCAATCAAGTTTTTTGGGATCATTTTCCCCAGAATGGATTTTCCTTCCTTTTAATACTCAGAAACTCCATAAAGACCTTTTTCGTATCCTCGTCAAGCGCTTCTAGAAGGTCCCTCTCTATCACTTTAGCGTGTTTTTCGGGAACGTCAACGTAAAGTTCCTCATCTCCCTCAAGTTGTCTCCCAATTGTTACTTCCTCTATAGCTATTGCAACCTCATCACCAGCTTTGGCAAGGGCTATGTTTTTACCCTCCTTTTGCATCGTCCTTATACTTCCAACCTTTGTTCCATCCGGTTTAATCAGATCAACACCTCTTCTAACCTCCCCAGCCAAAACTTTTATACCAACGATTGCAGGTTTACTTCTTCTGAAAATAAACTCCTTAAGCAACTTTATCTTTCCAGGCTTTATTAGAGATTCAATCTTCTGCTTCTCCCTTGCGATCTTTTCCTCTTCCCTCCACTTCACGTACCTCTCGATCAACGAGTAAATTATATCATCAGTGAAGATCTTTACTCCGTACTTTTTCGCCTCCTCCTCAACACCTGGAAGAAGCTTTACGTTGAAGGCTAAAACAACCTTGTTGAGTTCATCTTTATTCGTCGATGCATCAACAACATCTCTCTTATCTACATCCCCAACTTCCGCTTTCTTTATAGGAATGCTGTTGACTTTAAGCTCGCTTATTAAAGCTTCAAGTGATCCTAAAGCATCAGTTTTCAAAACAACTCCTTCCTCGTCAGTCCTTATTGCAATCTCCTCGTATTCTTTTTTAATTCTATTTTTGAAGTCCTCCACGTCTTTATCACTTTCAACAACCTCAAATTCGCTTCCAGCGAGAACTTTTTCTAAGTTTGGAGCGACTATCTTTATCCCAGCAGCAGCTGTAACACTTTTCACACTTTTGAACTTGCTTTCCATTCTCATCTCTTTAAGCGGGGCCAACTTAAGTATGGCTTTTACATTTGTTGTTAATACTTCATCCTTACCTGCAATTGCAATTTTATCTCCAACCTTAAGCGTGCCATCATAAAGTATTGCATCACAAGTAACTCCCAGACCCTTTTCCTCCTTTATCTCCAGTATTGTACCTTTACCTCTACCCTCGACTTGAAGTCTTAGACTGCTTTCAAGGTACCTCTGAGCTAAGCCTACCAATATTAAAAGCAGTTCAGGAATGCCTTCGCCAGTCAAGGCTGATACAGGAACTATTGCAAGTGTTTTTGTGAAGTCCTTTATTCTGTCAAACCTATCCGCATTAAAGTTGTGCTTGTACAGTTCCGCGATTATTTCATATATCTTATTTTCAAGTCTCTGTTTTGTTGCATCATCCTGTGAAGCGTAGCTTTTTGTAAATGGTGCTCTTTCTATACTCTGCCATCCAGGTATTTTATCTATCTTGTTTGCAGCCACAACAAACGGGGTTTTGAAAGTTCTTAAAATCGATAAAGCTTCCTCAGTTTGCGGCATGAAGCCCTCATTTATATCTACAACCAGAATTGCTAAATCAGATAATGCTCCTCCTCTTTTCCTTAGATTTGTGAATGCCTTATGTCCGGGTGTATCGATGAAAAGAAGTCCTGGAATTCTTACATTAACTTTCCATATATCTTTGCAGATTTCCTTTATGGCATCTATTGGAACTTCCGTAGCGCCGATGTGCTGCGTTATACCTCCAGCCTCCTTTGCTGCGACGCGACTTTTTCTTATACTGTCGAGTAGTGTTGTCTTACCATGATCGACATGCCCAAGCACTGCGACGATCGGTGTTCTGAGGTTTTTATCAGTCTTCTCAGCCATAGGTATCCCGAATGTTCACAATGTTTAAAAAAGTACTTAACTCTTCCGCTCGAGGTTTGAGACTAAAAATAAATTTGCGAAGATTCAAATTTTCTCATATATCCAGTTTTCATCATATTTAGAGTATTCGTAAATTTCCTCTGGACTGAAAAACAAAGCTATCTCTCTTTTTGCTGATTCCAAAGAATCTGACGCATGGATCACATTTCTGCCAACATCTAATCCGTAGTCCCCTCTTATCGTACCTGGCTGTGCTTCGGCTGGATTTGTTGCACCGACTATACTCCTTACAACTTTTACGGCATTTTTTCCCTCGATAACCATCGCTATTACTGGAGAAGATGTTATATAGCTCAGCAACCCTTCAAAAAACGGTTTTCCCTTATGTTCAGCGTAATGCCTCTCCGCTAACTCTCTGCTTACCTTAAGCATCTTCATCGCTACTATCTTGAATCCCTTTCTTTCGAACCTGCTGATTATCTCACCAACTATCCCTCTCTGCACGGCATCGGGTTTTAGCATCACGAAAGTCCTTTCCATGCACCATTTAAATGCAGGTTGGCTTTTTAAATTATTCTGAGTTTACTCTGGGCATAGCTCAGTCCGAACCTTATAAGAAGTAGAGTAAAGATGAAGTGAGAATAGAAGAACCTCTTAAGAGTACCCTCCTTGAGATCTACCATTGAAGGGATGTCTATTTTAAGCGGACAAGCGGAAACACATTTTCCACAACCTAGACATAACTTAACTTCATCGCTTCCGTTTAAGGAGTAGTACAAAGAAAATCTACCACCTTTGTAGTACTCATTGAACAAATGCATTGGGCAAACTGTTACACAACTTCCACACCCGATGCAATAAAGAACTTCTCTAAAGCTGCTTTTTGCGATATTACTTCTTCCATTATCCAAAAGAATTACCAAAGCATCTCCACCAATCCTTACCGGCTTTTTCTCTATATCGGAGGTTGATGCTATGCCAGAAACGATCTCAATGAAGGATGTAGAGTCTTTTCCTGTAGCGAAGAAGCTTTGCAACTTTATAGCCTTTAGAGCATCAAATATCGATGGGTAAATTTTATCTATACCAGTTATGCATATCCACTTACTCTTTCTAAGAACCTCGGATACGTTGCCCTCGTTATGGGCCAATATAATTAAACCGTCGGAAGTTATGGCGTTTGCTCCACTTATACCAATATTTGCTCTTTCGACGTGTTTATTAATCTCGTTCTTTAAAAATTTAGCTATGGATTCCGCTTTTGCCTCAACATCAACTCCATAGACTTCTTTAATTTTTTTTGCAATTCTTTCGGCACTTAAATGGGCTGCAGGTCCTGTTGGATGCGCAGCTTCACCGCCAAATAACTGCATAATTCTATCTCCTATATCTGTCTCGATCACTTCT
>CAYZIW010000004.1:48494-74031 GCA_964478605.1 uncultured archaeon
TTGCTGCCAGATTTTCAGTAAGCTTTATCTCCTTACAAACATTTGATTTCGATTTTACAACTACCCTCTCTTCGCCTATCTCCTTTAAAACTAAGTTTACTGCATCCTCACACTTTTCAGCTATTTCAACTCTAAAACCTCTTGACTTAAGATTTCTAACAGCTTCGTCAATCAATTTTTGATTGCAAACGCTTTCTTCCCTTATTTTTCTAACTTCTTCACACAACTGCTGATACTTTTCTTTCTCTTTCTCAATTTTCTCTCTCAGTGTTTTGAAACTCTTATACATCGTGATTGTTCTTTCAAAGTCCATCAAAAAACCAAGAGTAAAGTTTAATTAAACTTTACTGTCATTCGAAACATGAAAGTTAAAAGCCCCGAGATCAAAGCAGGCATGCGTGTATCTGATTTAATTGACTCATTAAGCTTTACGGCTTTCAATGCGAGAAGAATTGCCAAAGCTGCAAAAATCTGTGTTGAGATGGTTAAAAATGATGCTTTTGTTTTTTTGACAATCGCCGGGGCCATGATACCTGCAGGTATGAGAAACATAATTAAAGGGATGGTAGAAAACAGATTTATAGATGCCATCGTGCTTACTGGAGCAAATTTTGTTCATGAGCTCATAGAAGCTTTGGGTTTTGGTCATGAGATATCTTCTCCCTATATAAACGATTTAGAGCTTGCAGATTCGAGTTTGAACAGAATATATGATGTGCTTGTAGACAATTCAGCCTTCGAAAGTGTTGAAGAGTTTTTAGCAGATATAATATCTCAAACACATGGAAAAATCGGAAGCTATGAGTTCTTATGGATAGTCGGTAGTAAAATTGAGGATTCTTTCTTAAGATCTGCCTACAATTTAAAAGTACCTGTTTTTTGCCCAACTTTACATGACTCTATCGCTGGATTACATCTGATGATATACTCGAAGGATCTTACGATCGATTTCACAAGAGATATAAAGCTTCTAACAGATCTCTGCTTCGAGGCTAAAAAGAGTGGTATTATAATCCTTGGTGGTGGTGTGCCAAAAAACTTTACTTTGCAAGCGATGCTTTTAGCTGAAGGTTTTGACTATGCTGTTCAAATCACAACAGACTCACCAAACTTTGGTGGGTTGAGTGGGGCGACGCTTGAGGAAGCAAAAAGCTGGTGCAAGCTTAAGAAGGATGCAAAAGCTGTTACAGTTTATTGCGACTCAACTATAGCCCTCCCGCTGATATATCTCTACATGCTTGAAAAGATCCGATCGCAATAGTTATAACCTCTCACAACAAATTTAATTGTGCTCGTAGCTGAAGTGTTTGGAGTGTTTGCGGAGAAAAGTGTACTCGGTTTCTCACCTGTGGTAGCTTTAAGGGCGGAAGACGGGAGAATTTTGCCTATTTACATTGGGATATCTGAAGCTCTCTCGATATATTCAGCAATTAAGGGCGATGTACCTCCGAGGCCAATGACTCATGACCTTCTTGCAGATGTTATTTCAAAGCTCAATGGTAGGGTTGAAAAGATAGTAATCGACGATCTGATAGACAACACATTTTATGCTCGTCTTGTTATAAAACAAAATGATAAAACTATAGAAGTCGATTCTCGACCAAGTGATAGTATAGCTCTAGCTGTTCGTATAAAATGCCCAATATTCGTGGAAAAAGAAGTTCTTGATGAAGCAGGCATAGATGAACTCCCAAGCACTTACGTGGATCTAGGCCAGATGGTTTAATTAGAGTTTTTCTTTCCGGAGATCTATTATCTGCTTCAGCTCGGGACCTGTGGAGATCAAGGTTACTGGTGTTTTTGTATCTTGTTCAACCTGCTCTATAAATTTCTTCGCCTTTGGAGTTAGCTTTTCCCATTCTCTTACACCGTAACACTCTTTATCTAACTTATCCACACCGGTTATAGCTACTTGAGTAGCACCGTTCAGCATTGCTGAATACCTCGCCATTTTGCCGTCCCAATATCCTATCCTCCTTCTTCTACCAGTCACAGTACCATACTCCACAATTCCAAGTTTTTCCGCTTCTTCCTGAGGCATCTCTGTTGGGAACGGTCCACCTCCAACCCTTGTTGGGAAGCACTTGAAGACTACTATAACATCATCCACTCTCGTCGGCCCCAAACCTACATCTGAAGCTATAGCTGATGCGGTGGTGTCTTTGGAGGTAACGTAAGGGTATGTCCCGTAGTAAAGACTCAACCCAAAACCCTGAGTACCCTCGAGTAGAACAAACTCTCCTCTCTCAACTGCCTCGTTCACTTCAAGTGCAACGTCCGTAAGGTAGGGTTTAAGAACGTCTACATCTTTTGCTTGTTTGGCTATTCTATATATTCTATCCGCGTTCGCCGGCCCACAACCAGTTCCGGTAGTACCTATATTCTCCTTCAAATGTTTATCTCCTCTGTCTGCCTCTATGTGCTTTGGCTCAATTATTGCGCATCTGTAGTCAACACCTACTCTATCTGCAACCTTTAAAAGCTCGACTTCACGCAGAAAAACGCTAGGATCAACAAGCACCCCTGCACCTATCAGCAGTCTTGCATCCTTGTAAACGAAACCAGAGGGGACCATCCTTATTCCGTATTTTTGGCCATTTACTTCTACAGTATGCCCGGCATTGGGCCCAACACCACCTCTTGCAATTATCTTCGGCCTATCAGTATAGGCGACGTGGGCTACAATTTTCCCCTTTCCCTCATCACCCCAAAATCCACCTACTATGATCGCTGCACCCATAATTGGCTTTTCAACATAAGTATTTAAAAACTTGCTGGGAGGTTCGAGATTGCACATTTGAGAGAATTTTTTAAGCTCGACTGGGTAAAGGGCTGAAGATTTAAATATAGAGAGGTTCGATTAAATACAAAAAATTTATAAAAATTTTATTTTAAACTAAGCCTCTTGACAACAATTGACGCTTTTTCCTGCCCAAAATACTCGTAGACTCCTCCTTTACTTCCAGGCTTTACACTGGGGTCTCCCAAGTAGCCCGCATCAACAAGCTGAACGAGTAGCTTTGGAGGTGCCCATTTTGGGTCTTTCGTCATCTCATACATGCTCTCGTATATTCTAAGCCTTGTGTCTAACCCTACAAGATCTCCCGTCTCTATTGGTCCCATCGCATGTCCATAGCCAAGCATCATAGCTATATCTATTTCCTGTGGTGTAGCGATGCCTTCCTGTACCATCAACAAAGCCTCTTTACCAAGCAAAAGTCCTAACCTTGTCGTTGCAAACCCTGGAGAATCTTTTACAACAATCGGGACCTTTCCAAGTTTTGTAAGAAAATCTCTAACATCCCTAATCACTTCATCACTTGTAAGCAACCCCTTAACGAGCTCCACTAGCTTCTGAATCTGTGCAGGATTGAAGAAGTGAATTCCAAGGAAATTCCTAGGATTCTTTACTGAAGAACCTAACTTTGTTATGCTTATCGATGAAGTGTTCGACCCAACTACAGCGTCGGTTACTTCAGATATTTTGCCGAGGACTTTTTTCTTTAGATCGATGTCTTCAAATACAGCTTCTATAACCAACTCTACCTCTTTTAAGCTCTCGTAACTTGTAGAGGTCTTAATTCTCGAAATTATAGCTTCAGCCTCATCTTTAGCCATCTTTCCTTTTTCAACCAACTTCATCAAACCAAACCGACCATTTTTAATTTCATTGATTCCCCGCCTTAGCCTTTCATCATCGACATCTATCGCTACAACTTCAACTCCATTCTGAGCTAAAAACTGCGCTATCTGGGTACCCATCAAACCAAAACCCACTACACCAACTTTTTTAAACATAAATTCACCTTCCCTTAAATTCTGCCTTTCTTTTCTCCAAGAATGCCCTCATACCCTCCTTAGCATCCTCCGTGCTGAACAATATCGAAAACAGTGAAAGTTCATATCTTAACCCATCCAGCAAACTCATGTTTCTCGAAGCATTTAAAGCCTTTTTTGCATACTTCACAGCAAGTGGTGGTTTTTCGAGTATCTTTCTTGCGATCTCTCTTGCTCTTTCCATCAACTTCTCATCATCCACTACCTCCTCGACCAATCCAATCCTGAAAGCCTCTTCAGCATCTATCATTTCTCCTGTTAAAACCATCTTCTTCGCCATTCCTAAACCTACGAGTCTTGGCAATCTTTGTGTGCCTCCTGCGCCAGGAATTATCCCTATGTTTATCTCAGGCTGACCAAACTTGGCTTTTTTGCTTGCAATTCTTATATCACAAGCCATAGCCAATTCGCATCCGCCACCAAGGGCAAAACCATTTATGGCTGCGATAGTAACCAGATCACTTTCTTCAATTCTATTGAAAAGCTCTGTGCCAAGTTTTCCAGCTTCCAAAGCAATCGATGGGGTTCTTTGAATGAGTTCATTGATATCTGCCCCAGCAGCAAATGCTTTTCCGCTACCTGTTATTATTGCGACTCTTGCTTTCTGTTCAGCTTGCATAAATGCCTCCATGAGTTCTTTTCTCGTTTCTGTGTCTAGAGCATTCAGTTTCTCTGGCCTATTTAGAGTGAGGATAGCTATTTCCCCATCAAACTCGAGTTTGACTCTCAAGGTCCTCCCTCCAGTTTTCCAATAAGTCTTCGAGCTATGATCTGCTTTTGTATCTCTTTAGTTCCTTCATATATCTCCGTAATCTTTGCATCTCTATAGTATCGCTCAGCCGGATATTCACCCACGTAGCCGTAGCCTCCATGAAGCTGAACACACCAGTCAGCAACGTAAACAGCCGTTTCACCAGCAAACCATTTTGCCATCGACGAAAGTTCAGGCTTTGGATCCTTTATACTACACTGCCACGCCGCATACCAACACAACAATCTGGCTGCTTGAATTCTTGTAGCCATCTCAGCTAATTTAAACTGAGTATGCTGAAATGCGGCAATTGGTTGACCAAACTGTTTTCTTTGCTTTGTGTAGTTCAAAACAAGTTCGAAGGCTCCCTGTGCTATCCCTACTGCCTGAGCTGCAACTCTTGGGCGGGTGTGATTGAAAAACTCCATAAGCTGATAGAAGCCTTCGCCAGGTTTGCCGAGTATATTCTCATCTCCAACTCTGACATCTTTAAATACGAGCTCGGCAGTATCGCTTGCCCTCAAACCCAGTTTGTTCTTGATTTTTGTAGCTTTTACACCTTTTTGTTTCGTTTCGACTATTGCAAAAGTCAAGCCCTCATGCCTCTTTTTACCTTCCGAAGTCCTTGCTAAAACCAAAGCGAAGTCGCATACCGTACCGTTTGTTATAAAAGTTTTAGTTCCGTTTATAACCCACTCATCTCCCTCTTTTACCATCTTCGTTTTTATACTTGCCACATCACTGCCTGCTTCAGGTTCTGTCGATGCCATGGCTGAAATGCCATCTTTTTCAGTCAACCATCTGAGGTACTTTTCTTTCTGTTCTTCAGTTCCAAAAAGCTCTATAAGCTCAGAACCAAACGTGGAACTCATACAAGCACTTCCAATGCCTGGACTTACTCTATAGAATTCCTCAGTTATCAAACACTCCTCCAAAAGTGTTAAACCCATGCCACCGTACTCCTCCGGAATCTTTACGATCGAAAATCCAAGCTTTCTGGCTTTTTTTACAATGTCTATAGGGTAAATCTCTTCTCTGTCACACTTCTCTATAATTTCAGGCGTAAATTCTTTTTCTGCAAACTCTCTTGCGGCTCGTCTTATATCTTCTTGCTCGGGACTCAGTTTGAAGCTAAGCATTTAAACCACCTCCAAATAAACTTTCCAAACACCACCTGCATCCTTGGCTGTGTAGGCTCTGACTCTGTCACCGACCTTGACATTCTTACCCCAACCCATAACCCTGACATCTCCAAATCTGGCTATAACTATCGTGTAAGGTTCGCTCCATTCAAAACCTTTAGGAATCGTATAAATTGTAGTAAAAGCTTCAACAACTCCTGTTCCACTTATTTCAACCCAATCTGTTTCGCATCTGCAAAAAGTACATTCAGCTTGCGGTGGTGAATACTCTCTACCACACTTCCTGCAGACTGTTTTGTAAATTTTACCATCCTCAAGCCCTTTCCAGTATTTTTCAGTTTTTTTGACTGAGATGTTGTGTTTAAGTGGTAGCTCTCTACTTTCGATTATCATTTAAATCACCTCTTTAATATAAAAACCCATGCAAAATGTCCTGTACCACCAACATTATGCGTTAAACCCCTATAGTTCTTCAGATCTACCTGTAAAGCTCCAGCCTCCTCTTTGAGCTGCTTTGTGACTTCATAAATCATCGCCACACCTGTAGCTGCTAAAGGATGACCCTTAGCTTTCAATCCACCAAAAGTGTTTACTGGTATCTTTCCTCCAAAGTCGCTATCCCCTCTCTCAACGAATTTTCCTCCTTCACCTTTTCTACAAAAACCTAGATCTTCATAGGCCATGATTTCAGCAATTGTAAAGCAGTCGTGAACTGTAGCTATATCAAGTTGTTTTATAGGATCCTCAATTTTTGCCATCTTGTAAGCCATTCTGCTTGCCTCTACACTGGCTTTTAAACCAACAAAGTTCTCTCTTCTCGTCATATTAGACGTATCTGAAGAGTAACCTACTCCCTCTATCCAGACAGCATCCAGATTCAATTCTCGGATTTTTTCCTCACTCGCCAGTATAGCCGCTGCCGAGCCATCGCTTATTGGTGAGCAGTCAAAAAGCTTGAGAGGATAAGCAATATATCTCGATTTCAGTACTGTCTCAACCGTTACCTCTTTTTGAAAATGTGCCTTTGGATTTTTAGCAGCGTTTCTGTGTGCTTTAACTGCAACCAAGGCCATCTGTTCTTCAGTTGTTCCGAACTTTGCCATATGAGCTGATGCGTGCATGGCATAATATGCAGGAAAAGTCGTACCATATTGATGAAATTCCCATAGATAGTTGCCTGCTCTCCCTCCAACGGCGTTAGAAGTTGCCGTATCTACTTCTGTCATCTTCTCAACACCTATAGCTATAGCTAAGTCCACAATACCACTAGCGATGGATGTGTAGGCAGTGTAGATTGCAGCACTTCCAGTAGCACATGCAGCTTCAACCCTTATTGGTCCTTTACCAACAAATCCGCAGTATTCGTTTACTGGAACGGCAGGCATGAATTCGTATGTTCGCGTCCCAACGCAACCCACAACGCTCAGCTCTATTTCTTCTTGCGTAAGACCGGCATCATTTAGCGCTTCATCAACAGCTTCAAATGCCAACTCCTGCAGGGTAAGCTCTCTACTTCCAAACTTCGAACAGCCAACACCAACGACTCCTACTTTTCTCATCTATGGAAGAATAAGAAATTATATTTAAATATCTTTCGGTTATAGTTTAAATTACTTTTCGTAACTTACGAAACATAGTTTTTCAAATGTTTTAAGATTAAGGTAGTTTGATGCGGCAACGTATGCAGCACTAAAGATACGCAACTTTTTACAGATAAATCGTTTAAATTACCTTTTTTTGAAAAATATTTCGATTCTAGCCTTTTTGGCCAGTTTAGCAAAACTTAAAAGATAGTGTCGTTAACAACGAACTCATGTCTGCAAGTGACGTTGAACACATCCTAGCAGAAATGGGGCCAGACCCGATCGTTTCGTTAGCTCTTTTCATCATGCTCGGACTCGTACTAATACTGCCTTTTAAGGTGAAGAAGGTAGAAGAGAACCTTGAACCGTTCTTCTTCGTCATGGGTGTCATAGCTGTGACAGTTACCCACTTTGCACTAGTGATTCACGCAGGTGTACCGATGTGGACTTCTGAACTTTTGTTTCATGCACTCGAATCGCCGATAGGCATCGTTAAGATAGAGGACATACCGGTTCTCGGGATATTCCAAGTAGTTCTAGTGGTTGGCTTGATAATCTACTTCTTCAACAGACCGATCTACTCAGCTCTTCTAAACATGATGAAAAAGATAGGGATGCGGACCTTTGCATTTGTTTTTATAGTTCTTTTTGGTTTACTTTCAAGCGTAATGTCCGTCATAGTTTGTTCAGTACTTTTGGCTGAGATAGCCCTCGCTACACCGCTTGAAAGAAAAAAGAAAATTGAATTCATAGTTATAGCCTGCTTTGCCGTAGGTTTGGGAGCCGCCTTAACGCCCATCGGTGAACCTCTATCAACAATAGCAGTTAGAAAGTTGAGTGGGCCACCATACTATGCGGATTTCTTTTATCTAGTCGATTTGATAGGCTTTTATATAGTTCCTGGAATTATCGCCTTGGGACTATACGGTGCCTACAGAGTGGGAAATGTAAAAATAGAAAGCATCGAAATTCCAGAGTATACTGAAAGGATCAGAGCTGTGATAATTAGGGCCGTTAAAGTCTACATCTTCGTAGCCGCACTCGAGCTACTAGGTGCTGGATGTGCTCCGATCATCGTATGGTACATATCTCACGTTCCAGCTTGGGCTTTGTACTGGGTCAACATGATCTCGGCGTTCTTAGATAACGCTACACTCACAGCAGCTGAGATAGGACCATCGCTTACGGAGTTCCAGATAAAAAGTACCCTCATGGGATTGCTGATAGCTGGAGGTATGCTTGTTCCAGGCAACATACCGAACATAGTAGCTGCAGCGAGGATGAAAATAACTATGGGCGAGTGGGCTAAAATAGGTGTTCCTTTAGGTCTTGTGCTTATGGTCGTCTATTTTGCGTGGCTCTATATTCCAGAACTTCTCTAATTTTTTGTAATTGTTTGTTGAAAATATTTTCGAGGTTAAAAATATATAATCCCCTAACAAATTTTGAGGAGAGCAGGTGCAAAAAGTATCGAAAAATCGAAAGAAGTGGAATCAGCTCATAAAAGCGCTTAACTCAAATCCATAGAATTTAAGGAATCGCAAAGAGTGCGTAGTTTCAGCTATGATGAGTAGTATAAATTGAGAAACCAATAAAGGAAAGATAATCGGCCTGTATAGAAGCTATGAGAAGCTTAAAAAATTTAAAGTTGTTTTTAATATTTTTAGTCTAGAAGCAGAGATCTACTGAAGACTGGTTTTTCATAAGGGTGGTTGCCAACCGAGTTGCCAACTCTGAAAACATTCAAAGTGAGGATAAAACTCCACAGCCATCAGAACGAAAATCGAACAATTCAAAAAAGCAAGAATTCAAGGAAGATAATTCGATTGTTTTACAACTCGAAAATAAACCGGGCCGAGAGGGATTTGAACCCCCGACTGCGGGATTAAGAGTCCCGCGCTCTTCCTGGCTAAGCTATCGGCCCTTACCTTGAGTAACAAATTCAAGATATTTATGCTTGTCGCTCTGCCTACCGACCCGAGTTCATGCTTTTCACCCGGGTGTGAGAGGCAGAGCCAATTAAGGTTCTTCACGGGACTTTAAAAACTTTCGTTGGTTTTGTTGATAGGTCAGCATGCTAACAACGTAGAGGTTAAATAATGATAAGTCCAAAAACATTTCGGTGATATTCGTGTTTGAAAACGTCATAGCAGACATATTCAAGTTGAATGGTGTAAAAGGAGTATATATAGCTGACATGGATGGCAACCTAGTAGAATCTGAATCGACAAGAGAGGATGATGAGATACTTGCAGCGCTTGTTGTCGAACTTTTCAAGAAATCAAGTGATATAATGGCGAAGATCTCAAACGGAGATGTTAACTTTTTAGTTGTTGAAAACTCTAAGGATAGACTTATCATCACAAAGGCCAGTGAGTTAATATTAGGCGTCTTTTCGGAGAGTAGTGTTAATTATGGTTTGCTTAAGATAGAGATCAAAAAAGCGGCTGAAAAGATAGAGGCCTTGGTCTGAGGTGTTAAAAATGCTTATCCCGAAGGGAGAAAAGGTGGAGATAAGAAAAAACTGTAGAGTTTCCGAACTTTTGGATGAGTTAAGCAATTCAGCCTTTACAGGCTACGTTGAGTTCTACTATAAGTATGGAGAACTATCCAAGGGTCAGCTTGTACTCAGAAATGGAAATTTAGTTGCCGGAAGTGTTGAAAAAATAGTTTCTAAAAAAGAGATTCTAGGGGATAAAGCGTTGGATGAGCTTAAAAAAATAGAGAACTGTGTAGCAGAAATTTACGTTTTAGAAGATGAAAAAGTTGAAAAAGCACTAAACTGGAACAAAAATGCTCTGATACGCCTTGAACCAAAGATAACTGTAGCTTCCGATGTTAATAAGTCAAAAACCGAAACAACAATGGACCTAACACATTATAGGGAAAAAGAAATTGCTGCTCCGGATAGGAAAAAGATACTTGAAAAATATGGGATACGAGAGCCAACGCCAGATGAGATCGATGCCTTGATTAAGAATGCACTCGATGAAGTTCCGCTGGAGATGAAGAAAGAGGAGGTAGTAAATGAAGTCAGGAAGATCATTGAGGATCGATTCGGAAAGTTGTCTAAGAAATTACTAGAAATATTAGATGAATACAAAACCGTAGATGAACTGGTAAAGAATTTTGAAGTTTTGGAGAATGAAGCTAAGAAGCTCTCTTTGTTTGTACCAAGAAAGAAAATAGATGAAACTCTCGAAGAAATTAGGCAGATTATCGGATCCTGATGCTATCTATGAACTTAAGCCTTTTCGGTAGCGGTGGATGCGTGGATAGAAATTCCTCAAGCGGAGACACCTTCATGTTCTTCAGTCTCTCTATCTCGTACCTTGTGAATGGGTTAGCTGCGGCGTTAACTAAAGCATAGATAAACAGTGTTCTGAACTTGCTTTCAGCTATTTGTTCAGAAAACTGAGGGTACCTATTGTAGAAGAGATGTATTTTGGCTAAACTTGATTGCATAGCTTCTTTTCCAGCTACGAGAGTTCCTTCGAAGTCCGCATAGTATTCTCTAAGTCTACTGAACGCTAAAACTAATATCTGAACTACAAATGAAATCAAAACAGCCGCAATGCCAGCTATGGCAAGCTGGATACCTCTCCTATCATCACCAAAGGAGGACCTTATTAGTGCATATCCTAAGTAGAAGATCACAGAGGGTAGAATTCCAAACAGTAGCATTACTACATTATCTTTATGCTTATGATGGCCGATCTCATGCCCTATAACAGCCTCTAGTTCATCCTTGCTTAACATACTCATCAAAGAATTTGAAACAGCAACGTACTTTCCTGTTAAGATGTTGCCGTACGCAAAAGCATTCGGTGGGCTGTTAACTACTACTGCTCTGGGCGGTTTCATACCCATTTTATATGCAACGTTGTTAACCAAAACCTGCAGCTCTTCGCTCTTCTTGGCTCCATAGCTTAGGTTAATCATGTACGGCGATATCAGGTAAATTAAGATGTTCGTTATAAGTACGAAAGCAAGTATTGCATAAAAGCTAACGTAAAGTCCTGAAAAGTACAGGATAACATATATTGTCGCTGCAGATATCCCTAGTATCAGAAGAGCTAATAGCAGCATCGAAACGTGCAGCGAAAATCTTCCGGAAATTCTGTTGGCCAACTTTGGTGCTACAGTGCTTGCTAATGCGAACATTATTAAGTACCCAAGCACAGCCAGTAGCATGTAAAGCGGATCGAATATCAGGAACATGTTTGTATGTTCTAAAAAGCTGTTAATAAATCTATCGTCGTTATAACCAGGTAATTTCGACTTCTTCTATCCTAAAATCTGGTTTTACGTAAGATTCCTCTATCTTTGTTAAATGTCCACTTCTAAACATGAGCAAACCTGTATAAGCTATCATTGCACCGTTGTCACCCATGTACTCTTTCGGAGGGGCAAAAAACTTAGCCCCTCTCTCTTCACACATGGTTTTTAACATCTCCTGTAACCTCAAATTAGCTCCAACCCCTCCAACAAGTAAGACTTCATCGTTTTTCAGATAAGCAAGAGCTCTTTCTGTAACCTCGGTAAGCATTGCAAAAGCTGTTTCTTGAAAGCTGAATGCAATGTCTTCTATTTTAACACCCGAATCGTACAGTTTTTGAGCAGCAGTTACTAAACCACTGAATGATAGATCCATGCCTTTGACAATGTAAGGTAAAGAGTAGTACTTACTGCCGTTCCTTGCAAGCTGCTCTATCTTAGGTCCTCCAGGATGTGGTAAACCGACGTAGCGGGCAAGCTTGTCTATTGCATTACCTATCCCTATATCGAGCGTCTCTCCAAAGACTCTGTATCTCCTACCACGCCTTGCAATAACCTGACTATTTCCACCACTTACATACAGCGTTACAGGATTTTTAGCTCCAGTTTTCCACCTTCCAATTTCTAAATGAGCCAAACAGTGGTTTACGCCAACAAGTGGAACATTTAATTTTAGAGCCAACAACCTCGCTGCTGTTGCTACAACACGCAAGCATGGTCCTAATCCTGGGCCCTGAGAGAAAGCTATCAGATCTATTTCCCCTGCACTTAATATATCAAAAACTTTGGAAATAATTTTTGGAAGTTTCTCTGCATGATGCTGGGCTGCCTCCCTTGGATGGATTCCTCCGATTTTTGGTATGTATGGGTCACTTATCTGCACTAAAACATCTTTTTCATCAACTACAGCCACACTTAGATTCCATGCAGTACCTTCTATCCCAAGGACCTTCATTTCTTGAATTCAGTGTACCCACATTTTCCACAAGATCTTCTGTCTGGATGTTCTGCTAAGAAAACTCCCTCTCCACATCTTGGACAAAACTTTCTGTTCCTTAAGATCTTCTCTCCCTTTATTTCGTAAAATCTATGAACAGATTCGCTACCTTTAGCCATTTTATCACCTCAACTCTGTGCTTGTGCTTTTTCTTCCTTTTTACCAAAATTTCTTGCCAATATATGCTTATCTTCGATCTTCTCAAGCTGTTCTTTTGAGTCATATATCTTCACATAAGCCTTCGCTTCCATCTTTCCAAATTCGGTCTTTATGTAGTCTACAACTATCCTCTCTGGTTCAGCGGCGAACAATCCAGAAATCTTCGATCTGACCTCTTCTCTCGTTGGTGTCTTACCTTCATAGGATATCCTGCAGTAAATCTCTTTTCTCCTAAGCAAAGGGTTGTATCTTTCTAAATCTACAAAGACCTCCATTTCACTCACCTCCTAAAAGTTCATCCAAATCTCCGCAATCTCCAATTTTTTCCATTTGCCTCAAAATCTCTCTAAAGCGTTTTTTACTACTTGCATCGATTTTAACAGCTACTACTCCTTCCCTCGGCTGACCGTAAAGAATAACCGAGTTCTCAGGCAGAAGTAAAGCGAGTGGTAAAGCTGCAAGGTCCTCTTCGCCATCCACTCTAACACAAACTTTCTTACCACTTAAAGCATCTCTTACGGCTATTTTTAACACATTCAAGAGTTTGCAGGTAATAACTCCTGCTGGATTTTCAACTTCCAAGACTTCAAAAAATCCTACGTCGAAACCTAAACTTTTTTCCCTCAGAGTTTTTCCATCTATAACTGCTATTTTAACGTCAACACCGAACTTCGTAGCTTGGAGAGTAACCAAATCTCCTACACACGCGATCATTTTTGAAGTTTTAATTTCCTCTATCTTCTCGTAAACTCTTTCGCCATCCTTATAAAGCTTCCCCTGCGGCTTTGCAAGTTCACTCCTTAGATATTCAGTGAGCTTCAGCATCACTCTACCCTCAAAGCGTATTTTCCAGGAATTCTTATGTCAACTCTCTTCGCTATCTCGCTTTTCTCTGGGTCTAGGATTATCAGATATCCGTACCACTCCTTCGTGAGTTCAGTGCTTCCACAATTTTTGCATATGGCTACATCAGAATTTATAAACTTGCATTTTTTACAGGCCAGCTCCGTCATGGATTAACACCTTTCTCTTTACTTAGCTTTTCTATCTCCTCTTCTATCCATTTAAGAGCTCCAAGCCAAGGTTGTCTCATCGTTAGACCTATTCTGCTCTTTTCTGGTTCTCTTTCTTTTAGGCTTATGGAAACTATCCTCGCCCTAATGAAGTCTCCTTCCTGCAAAGTTTTCTTTGTTTCTTTTCCAACGAATCTTTTGTTCTTTTCATCAAATACCATAAAATCATCTGTTATTTGGCTCATATGGAGCAAAGCATCAAAAGGACCTATAGAAACGAAAGCTCCAAACTCTACAACTTCAACCACTTCTCCCTCAACTACCTCTTGAAGGTTTGGTTTAAAACATATAGCCCTAAATACAACATCGAAGTAAACAGCACCATCCCCCTCTATAATTCTCCCTTCACCAATTTCCTCGATGTTTTCAATTCCGATAACCATTCCGTACTCTCTATCAATTCTTCCCTCGAATTGCTCCCAAAGTAGAGATCTTATTACTTCCTCGAGGTCTTCACCAAGTTTTGAAGGAGGAACTCTAACCGTGTCTTTGATCTTGATTCTGGCATACATAACATCATCGCACTATTGTGAAGCAATATAAATTTAACTCCCCTATTAGATAAGTCCCCACATTTAGAGTTTGAAGTGCTCCAAATTGTTTTTATAACCTGCATATACGCCTCAAAATATTTTTAAAGCAATTTCTAGAGTAAGAGAACATGCTACATTACCTGCTGCTCTCCTCGTTTGCGATATTCTTTATAGCTATACTATTGAACTTTTCAAAGTATTTTCGAGCGGTTCATCTAAGATGTGAAGTCTATCCGATTCCACATGAGACCAACCATAAATACGGTGGCAGTTATTATGAATGGTCTGAATGGTGGAAGAGATCTTTCGAAAGACCGAGACGTTGGAAATTGAAAGCCATCTTAGAAATTCTGCTCATAAATCGAAAGAAGATGTCTCTCCAACCAAAACACTGGTTTGCAACATTCATGTTTCACTTAGGTATATTTTTTCATGCGATTTGGATTTTAATTTGGATACTTTGTGCTTTCTTTAGTATCTCAGCGAAAATTTTAAAGATGGTATCACCTCTAGCTTTTGTTGGTTCAATTTTAATGCTAGCTTTTGGTATATACTTGTTTTTAAGAAAACTTAGAGCACCACTCAGATACTATGTTCCGTTACGAGATCATATCTTACTGATTTTCGTGCTTCTTCTATCCTCAACGGGGCTTTTAGCTTTTTTACAAGATTTTTATATCTATCCAAAAGATCTACAGCTTTTTTTCGAAAGTTTCAAAACAGTTCATCTGATTCTGTACTCCGCACTTATCCTTTCACTTCCCCTTACAAAGGTGACGCACTACATAGCTCTAATTTTTACGCATCTTCTACTCTGGGATAACGAAAAAATGAACGAAAAACTCGAGAAGAGGTTAAAAAAGAAACTGTACTACAAAGTAGAATGGAAGGCTCAACATATAGCAAAAAAAACGTGGATAGAGAATTTTTTGGAGGCTGAAAAATGAAAGACCAAATAAAACTATCAGACGTACTAAAAGAGGGGCAACTTTTAAAAATAGGACCTGAAGACCTTATGAAACTCCCAAACTACGATTTTAAAGACGAATTTAAGGAAATAAACCCCGAATGGAAAAAATACGTATTTGAACTCGATGGATTCATAGGAATCGATGTAGAATGGAAACCAAAGAGTAAAGAAGAAGAGAATGAACTCCTCCTGAAGTTCACAGAAGGTTTAAATAAGTTGCTTAGCGAAGAGAACAATTGGACATTTCTGTATCCCTTACTTTTGAGTTTAGACTACTGCACTCGCTGTCAGTCTTGTAGCTTAGCGTGTCATGTTTATTTAGCTTCAGGTAAAAAAGAGATTTATCGTCCAACATTCAGATCAGAGATTTTGAGAAGGGTCACTAAAAAAAGCAAATTCGGTAAAAAACTTTTTGGCAGTTTAGATGTAAACAAGAACCTGATCCTTCGCTTGGCTGAGCTTGCATATCGCTGCAACCTTTGCAGAAGATGTGCACAGTTCTGCCCGTTAGGGATAGATAACGGATTGATCACGAGAGAAATCAGAAAATTATACTCTCAAGAACTTGGAATTGCCCCAAAAGCTTTACACGAGAAAGGAACTGTGCAACAACTAGAGAGGGGTTCCTCTACAGGTTTGACATCTGAAGGATTTAGAAGCATAATTAAATTCGCTGAAGAAGAGATATTCGAGAGAACTGGCAAAAAAATTAAGATTCCAGTAGATGAAAAAGGTTCCGATATTCTGCTAATTCACAACGCAGGTGACTATCTAAGCAAATTGGAGAATGTTATAGCCTTTGCCATAATTTTTGAAGAAGCTTCGCTCGACTGGACTTTAAGCAGTGAAGCCTTTGGATACGATGCGGTGAACTATGGGATATGGTATGACGATTTTCAACTTGGAAAGATAGCATTTAAACATTTGGAGATAGCAAGAAAGCTTGAAGTGAGCAGAATCGTTATTGGAGAATGTGGACATGCACATAAAGCTCTAATATCTGTTGCAGATAGGTTGATTTTTGGCGAATACCAGATACCAAGAGAGAGCTGTCTTCCTATACTCTCAGACTTGGTAAAGAAGAAACTAAACCTTGATCCAGAAAAGAATAGTTTTCCTGTTACTTTGCATGACCCATGTAACATAGTCAGACTCATGGGTATCGTTGAGCCACAAAGAGAGATCCTTCGCAGGATATGCCCCTCCTTTAAAGAAATGAAACCAAACGGAGTTTACAATTACTGCTGCGGTGGAGGAGGAGGATTAGCTATAATGAATTCGCTAAACTTTTCAGATTTCAGAAATAAAGTATCGTCAAGAGTTAAGTTTTCTCAAATTTTGGAAGCATTTGGAGATGTTCTTCATTCTGAAAGCAAAAAATACGTATGTGCTCCATGTAGCAACTGTAGGGCGACCATAAGGGATTTTTTAGACTACTACAAAGCCAAGGATAAGTTTAAAATAGACTGTTGTGGTTTAGCTGAGTTGATAGTAAACTCCATGGTCGATTTTGATGGATTTCTGGAATAATTTGCTTTAAACTAAACTTCCGAACTTAAATATCGTTTTTTCTAGAGTACCAAGTATCTGGCTAAAAAAAGACAAGCTGTACTGCTTTTTTAGTTTTTCAACATCTCTGCTTGTTTCTATTTCATCTTCAGAAATTTTGTACCTTTCTAAAGCTATCCTAACGTGTTTAACATCTTCAAAACCCATAAGCTGTGATGCAACATAATCCACGGCAACTACATTATCCCCAGCTACAATTACACCATGCTTTAGCGGTTTTGTTGACATCTCAGAATAGTTTCCTCCTATTATTCCATCGACTATCGTTATCTTTGGCCAAAAGACTTTAAGGAGATCTACCAACTTTTCATCTATACACGCATGCATATAGATTGCGGGTTTTTTAAGAAAACCAATATTGTTCTTTATTCCAAGAGTGACCTTTGTCAGATGATGCACCTTCATTTTTGGAACGCTAATAAATTCTTTGTTGAACGCAGATTTAGCAACTTCCACTCTCCTTAACTTTTTTCCGTTTACCTCAACTTCGAAAAATTCATCTTTGTTTAAGTTGATGCAATCAGCTATCTTTCTAAGTCCAAATCTTTCAAAGCAGAGATCTGCAGAATCTTTGCCAAAACCACCTTCGACGATCTTTACATCAACACCCTCCATGTTTAAAATCTCCAAAATTGCTTTCAGGAAATCCGGATGAGTTATACATCCATTCTCCGGGTTATCAAACTTCAAAAAGTTCGGCTTCAATAAAAGTTCATCTTCAACTTCAAATGTTTCGAATACTTCTTTTAAAACATCCCGAACGTTTTCATAGCCATCCACTCTCTCTACAATTACGTAGGGCATATTAAAAGCTAAGGAAGAAAAATCCAATTAATACAAGCATCAGTATCGTTGCCAATAGGAGTGTATAGAAAGCATACTTGCTATCTCCAAAAACTATCGGTATTGGACCTACAATTACAACTCCTCCAGCTTTCACATCGGTTTTCTTTTCATTCTCCTTGTCCTTTTTTTCAATTTCGAAAGTTTCAAATCTATTTTTTACATTCCTATCAATTAGCCCTAAAAAAATCAGTAGTAAACCAAAAATTACCAAAATAGCTCCTACCAATTCGAGCATATACTACCACCTCGTTGCAAACAGCATGAATACTATAGCAAATACAGCGAATAAAACTAAAAAAGGTACTAAAGATGCATCCGATGAGAAAAGGATCGGAACTGGACCTATTATAAATATACCACCGTAACTAACCTCACCAGAATTTGCCACTAGTAACCCAAACCCTAGCATTAACAAGCTCAATCCCAACACTACTTTTCTGAGATCCATAAATAAATTAGGAAACAAGATTTAAAAATTTAAATCTCCCCCTTCATTTTTTCAAGTCTCTTCTTATCTGCGAAAGTTCTTCTTTTGTGACGCTTACGCGAGCTCCAACTTCTTTCAGTTCCTTGTTTAGTTGTCTAACCTTCTTTAACAAAACTAAGTTTAGAATTATGCTTAAACTTAGAAGAACTAGCAAAAGGTATTCTATCCAGTCCTCTATCATCATTTCCGCCTCCTAAAAACTTTCAACATTTTAGCGATTGCTCCTTCTTTCTTCTTTTCTTCGATTGCCGATGGCTTCTTTTCTTTTCTTACACCAACCAACGTCTGTGCGAGTTCCATTATCGCTTTCGATGCAGGAGATTCGGGACTTCTGAGGACTACTGGTTTTCCATAAGCAGCAGACTTCCTCACTTCTGGGTCTTCAGGAATTAATCCAACAACCTTTGTCTCAAGTATCGCCTCAATTTCGTTTTTTGCCATCTCAACACCCAACGTTGTAATTCTATTAACTACAGCTCCGATGACCTTTGTACCCAATCTTTCGGCTACTATCTTAGTCTTCAAACCGTCAGTTATTGAAGAAATCTCGGGGTTTACAACCAACAGAAGTTCTTGAGCGCTAGCGATAGCTATTACAGCATTTCTTTCAAGTCCAGCTGGAGCGTCGAGGAGTAAAATGTCTGTGTTCTCCATAAGATGAATTAGTACGTCTTCAAGTTTTTCAGGATTTGCCTTCCTTAGACCTTCGAGGCTCACTCCTGCAGGAACTATTTTTACACCACCTGGGCCTACATAAACTGCTTCCTCAATTTTTGCCTCTCCTGCTAGGACGTTCTGCAAAGTTATTGGTAACCCCTCCATCCCCAAAACGAGCTCAAGGTTGGCCATTGCTATGTCAGCATCGACGATTGTAACATCGTAACCTAACTGTGATAAGGCCACACCTAAATTTGCAGCAATCGTAGTCTTGCCGGTTCCACCCTTACCAGAAGCGATAGTGATGGTCCTTGTCATACTACTACCTCCTTATAATTATTATCACTTTTCAATTCCAATTATTTAACTTTTTTGAATAACAGAAATACAATTTAAAAAACTGACGTTATCTAACTATGCGAGCCCACGTCTGTGTAGGTGTCGATAAAGAAATTTTTAGTGCTTTAAAGCCTGAAGCTGAAACATCCATAAGTTATGCAAAACTTTATCTATCTGAACGGGGGCTTGAAATAGAACTCTCTACGAAGTCAATATCTGATCTGAGAGCTGCTTTAAATTCGTGGTTGAGGTTGATAAAGATGTGTATCGAAATTGAAGAGGTGTTGAGAGATGAGTGAGATCCCACCTGCGGTACAGAATATGGTTGCCCAGCTGCAACAACTTCAACAGCAGTTACAGGTAATAATAAACCAGAGAATTCAATTAGAAGGGCTGCTTAAGGAAACCGAACAAGCTATTGCAGAAATTGAAAAAAAGGTTGAAGACGTACCGATTTATAAGGCAGTAGGAAACATACTTGTCAAAGATACGAAAGAAAATATTTTAAAAGAACTAAAAGAAAAAAAAGAGACCTACGAAATCAGAATAAAAACCCTCCAAAGACAGGAAGAGAGATTAAGAGAGAGGTTTGCTGAAACGCAGAAAAAATTGCAAGAAATGCTGAAGGTCCAAGCAGGTTAACTTTTGGATACATCTACCATTTCAAATTTTAAACCCTCGTCGATCAGACTCCGTAGCAGGTCATCCAACCTGTTTTCTGTACATGCAGCTATAACTCCACTTCCATGGTGTGCGGCTTCAATACAAACTTCCTTTGCTCCAAAGAAGATCGGTTCAATTCCTACCTTTCTGCATGTTACTAGGGCTTCAACACCAATAGCGACTACAATACTTTTAGTTCTATTCTTTATTATTCTTGAAAATTTTTCAAGTTCAACAGCTCTACTGCCACCGGCAGACACGTTTGGCACTCTTACTACTACTATCTCTCCTTTAGATGGCGGAACCAAATTTCCCGTAGGTTTTATTAAAACTTCTTCTCCGTTTTCAGCTGCAGTAAGAGCGACCCCGTTACCGTTCTTATTAAACTTTGCGAATATAAAACCGTCTTCAAACCAGTACTCAACTTCATCGCCTTTACTTACCTTTTCTTTTGCTATTGCAACGATTGTTTTTGAATAGACCTTTTTTAAAAGCTCTTCACTGAAAACATGGATATCAAGCAAAGCCTTCGACATCCAATCTTCTCCACTTTTAGTCAATTCATAAAAACCCTTGTGGATAGTTCTAATTAGACCTTCGTTTACGAGTTCCTTGAAATGTTCAGATATGGCCTGTGGAGTTAACTGAAGCTTGTTTGCTATATCCCTCTGATTGCATTCGGGGTTCTTAGCCAATTCGCATAATATCAGTAACCTTACAGTATCTTTTCTGCTTAGTAAAACATTCATATCAACCACCCAAGATCTTCTTTATCTCGTTCATAAGTTTTTCAGATACAGTCTTACCATCAACTTTCCCCCTAACCTCCTTCATCACAAGACCCATCAACGGCTTAAATGCTGCCTCCCTTTTTTCAAGTATCATATCCCTTTTTTCTTTAACGATTTTTGATATGATCTCATCCAGATTAACCTTCGAAGCAAACTCTCTCTCTAAATCAGCGTCTGGATTTACAGCTAAAATTTTTATTGCCTCTTCAGCCCCTTCCTTAGCTATTTTTCCTTCAGCTATTAATCTTAGAACTGTCCTAAAATGATTTTCGGAAAGTTTTGAAACTTCTACACCCTCTCTTTTTAGTTGAGAAGGTATAGAATACAAAACCCTCGCAACTATTGTTGGTTGCAGAATTTGACAGTACTCTTCAAAAAGCTTGTAGTATTGGGAATCAGCTATCTCCCAAGCTAAATCAGAGGGCAGTATCTTGCTGTATCTCTTAGCTCTCTCCTCTATCAACTCAGGAATTTCAACTTCAAGCAAATCTTTATCCACAATTACGGGTGGTACATCGGTTTCAGGGTACATCCTTGCAGCTCCAGGCAGTGGGCGTAAATAAGAAGTAGTCCCATCTTCGTTTGCTTTTCTCGTTTCCTCTGGAACGCCTATTAAGCAATATTTTGCTCTCTCGATGATCCTTTTTAAAGCTTTTTCGACTCTTTCAGCGCTTCCGGCTGCTATAATAACTGCATCACTTTTTTCAGCATTTAAGAATTTTCTTAACTTTTCAACCTCTTCAGCAGATATGCCGTAAGCTGGAAGCTCGTCGGTGTGGAATACTCCCCCCAATCCAAAGCTTTTTGCGATATCAGCAAACTCCGTACCAAGTCTTCTACCCGGCTGAATTTCTCTCCCAATTATACCACTGAATCCTTTAAGTACTATAGCTTCTACCTTCTTCCCCTTGATGATCCTGCATTGGGTGTTTGAAAATAGATCGGAAACTTCATGGATTTCATCTAAAACATGAGCATTTCTTTCTTGCAATTCATTCTTCAAAATTAGAAGATTTTTCTGCCTCAAAACTTCATATTCTACGATTTTGCTGAGAATATCTAGCTCTTGAACACCCTTTATCTCAACTCTTGCTCCACCGTTAATACTTACGTTTACATCTTGTCTTATCGTCCCAAGACCTCTTTTTACTTTTCCAGTAGACCTTAATATCATACCAAGTTTTGCAGCAACTTTTTTTGCTAATTCTGGTGAATCTATTTCGGGTTTTGTGCCTATCTCTACTAAAGGTATCCCAAGTCTGTCTAACGAATATTTTGCATATCCTTCTCCTTCTTCAATTTTTCTACATGCCTCCTCTTCAAGACAAAGAGTTGCTATTCCTATTTTTTTACCATCAACTTCAACATAACCGTCAAAAGCTACTAAAGCTGTTCTCTGGAACCCTGTAGTATTACTACCATCGATGACGATTTTTCTCATGACATGGATTTCATCCGCTATCTCCATGTTCAGCATCTTTGCGATCTGTATTGCAATTTTCAAAGCTTCTTTGTTTATTTCAGTTGGAGGCTCTTCATCTGCTTCAATGAGACATGTACTATCCTGGAAATCATAAATAAACCTCCTACTTCTTGCAACTTCCTCTTTAGCTGCTCTATCCTCTTCGCCGATTTCACTTCTTTTAAGTCTCAAGTACCTTGTGAAATCGAACTTTTTTGTTCCGGATTCAGTTGGACATCGGCAAAACAACTTCTCCTTCGTATCTAATTGTTGATGTATCTCTATACCTACTTTTAGTCCTAAAGATCTGTAATCGATCATTTTTTTCTCAACTCCATTTTTTTCAAATAACCTTCAACTCTTAGATCGACAATATATGCTTCTGGTGCTATAGCTGGGAGATCATAACCAGTGAGAAGTTTAAACACTTCGGCAGCCTGTACACTGCAGTTAATTGAGTAGGAAATTGGATCATACGTGATTTTCGGGATCTCTACTTCGAAGAAGTTTACTCCATCCGGTAAAAAGGTAGTTATAAAATTTGGAACGTAGGGTACACCTAACTTTTCAGCAACATCTGCGACTTCTTCGATGTACTTATGTGCTATAATCAAATCGGAACCTCTGAGAAGTTTCTTTAGCTCATTCCTATCCTCAGGATATAGGTATGAAATTACGCAGCACTCTTCATTTTGGGGTGAAACGATGTCATAGGAGTTCGCTTCAAATGGTTGTAGAGTACAATCTATTGACACATCGTTCGGGGTTACAAAATCTGAAATGTATTTTATGCAGCCGAGACCGCAACGTGATAAAATGTTCAGGAGTAATCTGCTCCCGACGATGGATAAAGTATACTTAGAGAGGTAGGAGATCCGATCCTCTTCAACCCAACTCCAGAACGCCAGCTTCATCACACATCTTCAAATCTACTCTTCAACTTATTAAGAACTTTCGGTAACGTAGTGTATTCCATCTCCTCCTCTGGCAACCTATGCGGTTCAAATGGCCCATGCCTGCGTATGTAATCTGCTACCTCCATGGCTCTCATTCTTGTGTAATCGAAGGCTGGATCGTCAAACAGGTCTATAGGACCAACAAGTTTAGCGTTGCAAATTTGAAAGCCAGCGGCAATGCATCTCGGTGGCCCATCGAAACGTGTACACTTCGAATATTTGAAGGGGACTGGCATTATCGGCCCAATATGGCTTCCACGCATCCATCCACTTACAAGGTGTGGAAAAGCAAAAGCCTCTAAAATTTCTCCAACTGCAGGTAATCCACTTTGAGCTCTAACAAGCGCAACTGGATCATCCTTTCCTATGTACTCTCCAGCAACTTCAAAAAGCTTTTCTGTACTGACAACAGCTACCGGTTCGCTTGGTGGAAGTTTTCCCCCCTCTTTTGGGTAAACTCGCTTTATGACGAATCTGCTCTTGCTCCCTATTAATGCTAAGATATCGTAAATCTCCTCCGGAGTCCTCATCATTACTTTCTTGTGTCTCTTTATATCCCATATCTCAAAGACAAAACCGTTGTGCATAGAAGGATCTATCACCAATCCAGCTGTATTGAATGGATCTGCAAATATCCTGAATATAGGTAGATTAAATGCTCCAGGTTCTGTTTTGTCCATCATAAACGCTATTAAGGGTTCTGCTCCTCTCTCTGTGAATTCCATCTCAGCCACACCAGGCCCGAGACCTCTTACATTACCTGAAAAAGCGTCTTTAAGCAAGTCTTGTCCAGCACCATACAATTTGAGCTCCTTAGCTCTTCCAGCAGCTTTGTAAAATGTATCCCAAGCTAATTTATGTATTTCCTCGTTATCAACTCCTTTCTTGTGGCTCATTAACAATTCAAGATCGTCTCCAGCGTTGAAAACTCTAAAATCTTCTATCAAACCACTTTCTTTAGCATCCTGAAGGCATTTTTCTGCTATACTTATTAGATCTGGATGTACAATTGAATGCCCGGCAACGCTTCCTACGTCGGCCTTTATCAGAGATACAGTAACTTTCGCCATGCTCACAGTTTGCGTAAATAATTTAAACTTTAAGGTTTGGAAAGTAATTGATTGATATGCTGGAAAGGGTGCCAACAGGTATACCGGGTTTTGATGAACTTTGTGGTGGAGGTTTATTGAGAGACAGGAGCTATCTTCTCTCTGGACCGTCAGGTTCTGGAAAAACAATATTTGCTTCCCAATTTATAGTCAACGGAATTGAAAAATACAATGAGCCAGGAATAATAATTGCAACTGAAGAGAGGCCCCAACACCTTAGAGAGCACTTAGCAGTCTTCGGCTGGGAGCTTGAGAAATATGAAGATGAAAACATGCTAGCTATTGTAGATGCAACGTCAACTAAGATAGGTCTACCATCCGATGAGAGGTACATAGATGTCCGACCTTTCGATGTTAGATCCCTCCTCGATCAGATAATAACAATCCAGGACGAGATTGAAGCTAGGAGGGCTGTACTTGACTCGACAACATCCATAGGGTTCACTATCGGAGACCCAGCAAAGTTCAGAGTAGAGTTGCTGAAAATATCCACAACAATGGAGATTCTAGGTTTGACATCCATTCTCACCTGTGAGGTTGTTGAAGGGCAAAGTGACGCAATAAGTAGATTCGGTGTGGAGAACTTTGTTGTTGAAGGAACAATAGTTCTCTACTACTCAAAACTGGAAAATACGAGAGTGAGGGCTATTGAAATATTCAAGATGAGGGGTAGCAACCATAGTAAGAAGATACACCCGTTCGAAATAACAGACAAGGGCATAGTGGTTTACTCGAGAGAGGAGATATTCTAGGTTTTTGTCATGTAGCTGTGCAGAACGAAATTCTTTAAATTGAGAGGATCAGAAACGTGGATTAGATTTGCATTACCGCTTAATTTTGCTAGATTTTTGCACAGTTCTAAGAACTTGCCCTCATTTCCGAGCATTATTATCTGCAGTCTTGCCTTAACACTTCTCAAATTTTTTGCCTCATTCATTGCACACTTCCAAGGTGTCAAGTAGGGATTATAGCTGGAGGTAGGCTCCCCATCAGAGATTAGAAAAATAATCGGTGTTCCACTGCTCTGTTTACATATCTCTCTCGCTTTTTTTAAAGCTAGGCCTATATCCGTTCTCCCTTTTGCTTCCAAATTCGCGATCTCCCCCTCTTTTATTTCCATCACTTTATGGTTGAAAGCAAGAACTCTAAGTTCATCCTGATTTCCTCTTTTTCTGATAGCTCTCTTAAGCCCAAGTGCAGATTCTATTGCCCCTATAAGTTTTTTCCCTCTCATCGAATCACTAACATCGATAAGCATAATATATATGCACTTTTCAGCGTGTTTTGGTTGTTTTGCAACAATGGTTTTTTTTTATTGGTTTTCATTTTTGTTTG
>CAYZIW010000004.1:74041-82448 GCA_964478605.1 uncultured archaeon
ATCGTTCTCGTTTAATTCTATCACTCCCCTAACTGCAGATCTTAACAAACTCTCAACGAAATCTATTGCATCAAAATGGTGCACGAAAGGATCGAATTCAACCATTTTCTCCCCCAAGAATATAGATGTTCCCTCAGTTTCAGTAACATTCTCACCAAAATTCCTCCTTTTGAGTCTCCTTAGACTTAACTCTAGAACCTTCTCACCAAGTATTTTCTCGGCGATCTTCGAATACTTTATCTGTTTTCTCTGGAATCTGTTATCTACACTTCTCAAATATCCGATCTTCATGAGTTCTTCGATCACTTCATCAAGAAAGTTGTCAACAAGTTGGCTTGCACTTAGTTCCTCTGGCTTTATTTCCCCAGTTTTTAACTTATCTTTCAACTCCTCCCATGCATTCTTCTTAGCTTTTCTAAAATTTTCAAGCTTTTCTAACCAGTAGCTGCTTAAAAATCCAAAATTTTTTATCAGTTCTGAAAAAGTGTAAGAGAAAAGTTCAAAGTTCTTGCTATCCTCACCAAGATGCTTTTTTATCAGCTCAGTAACATCGTAAGAACCGGTTTCTTTGTGGTAAGGGTTAAAAAGGGAGTAAAGTAAGTCATCTGCCAGAGATTTCAGACCATCATCTTTTTCACACCTCTTGCATGGTGGTTTATCCTTTAATTCCAGTACAGACGTAGGTACCAACCCCTATTTTTTCTAGCAACCCCGTACATCTCGCTATAGCTTCTAAAGTCATTTCAACAGCTGAAACAACCTCTTCGGGATGCCTGCACATGGAAGATGCGAAAGTGTACAAACCACTACCAAAGTCGTTATCTTCGTAAACGTTCACAATCTCAGCTTTAGCCAGTTCATCCATAATTTCAGTAAAGACGTTTCTTGGAATAGATGAGTATATCTCGCTTCCGATTTTATCTATCGAATCCTCCACAACTCCTTCTATTATGTTGTCTTTGTCCACCTCCTCTTCATAATCCACATCGAACCTACTCTTCAGCGCTAACTTCACATTTTCATAGTTTTTACCGTAGTCTGCAAACATAACGACCTTTCTCTTGTTCAGCATAGCAGAAGCTCTTACATGGTCAAAAAGTTTAATAGTTGCCCTACAACTCGGCTCAACTTCTATCCTGCTTGCGTATCTACATTCTTTACTCCTCATACATCTAACAGCTCCTGCTAAAATTCTGAGGTGCCACTCCGGTATTGAAGGTCCACTTTTAAGGCTCATGTTTCTCATCGCTATCTCTACTTCTTCTTCAACAGTCTCCGGCGGGCCTATCTCTATCTGTTCCATCCTATCCAACAAGGGTTCTTTTATATCTGAGACACCTTTATAGTTTGCTGGATTTGTAGAAGCAACAACTATACAGTCTATTTTTAGAGGTACTATATCTCCTTCCGGTGTTGTGATCTGCTTCTCTTCAAAAAGTTCGTGAAGTAACGTTTGCAGTGCAGATGGAATTGATCCCAGCTCATCGAAGTAAGCTATACCTCTGTGAGCTTTCAAAACTCTACCAGGAGCAAAAACTTCTGGATGGTCTAAATCGTACCCTTCCTTAATTTTTTGTAAACTGATACCGCCAATAAGCTGGCGAGTGGTCATCATAGGATCGCCAGCGATCCTTATCCATTTCCTTGGAACAAAAGTTAGTTCGACTTTCTCATCCTCCAGAACTTTCCTTTTGCATGAAAAACAAACCGGCCTAGTTGGATCGTCATGGATTTTACAGCCTTTAATTGCCAAAATTTTTTCCGGTAAAAATTTTGCAATACTTTTTGAAAATGTAGTCTTTCCATAACCCTTCTTACCTTTAAAAAGGATATTAGAACCGCTTAAGAGTGCTATTTTGACCATGTTCTTTTCAACCGTTTTTCCGACAATTTCTGGAAAAAGATCCAAACCTTTTTCTTCCATTTCGAGTATTTTTTCTCTTACGTATTCAACGATGCTTTTTGAATGAAACTTTAAAAGTGCATCATCCCAGATGTCGACCTCTTTGCCATTAATTGTGAAGCTTGGAGCGTTGCTAGGCTTAACAATGACATCCTCGAAGATGTACTCAAATTCCTTCATATATTTTAATGTCATTGACAACTATTTTTTAATTTTGCTTGCCTGGATTCACAAGGGTTATAAATTAAAAGGCAAAAAACCATCGATGCTCCTGAATTCGCTCAACATCTGCATGCAATGTGGTATTTGTAGCTCGGCTTGTAGCGTTAGATTTGAATTAAACATAAGAAAATTAATTGCTGATTTCATCGGAAAAAAAAGTTTTTGGAACTCACAACTCTGGAACTGTACGAGCTGCAGAATTTGTCAGGATAGATGTCCCAGAAATATTAAACTAGCTGAACTAATAATTGAAGCTAAAAAGAACGCTATTGAAAGTGGAAAAGTACCAGAAGAGATCAGAAAGTTGCTTGAAAGCACTTATAAATTTGGAAATCCTTTTGGTGTTGGAAAGCATGTGAAGAAAAAATGGATGGAAGATCTAAATTTGAAGATTGCCGAAAGAGATAGTTTTGAGTATCTCTTCTTCGTAGGATGTGGAGTGGTAAGTGAAAGAATTGTCGAAGTGGCTAGAAAAACTACTGAACTTCTGAAAATTGCTGAAGTTGATTTTGCAGTCTTTGAGAACGAAGGTTGCTGCGGAAATGATGTTCTTTTCATTGGTGAGGAAGGTCTTTTTGAGCTTCTAAAGGAAAAAAATAGAAAGATCTTCGAAGAATACAACGTGAAAAAGATCATAACCCTATCACCTCATTGCTACAACGCATTCAAAAACTATTATGGACTGGAAGTTTATCACATATCCCAGATCCTTTTAAAAGCAATTAAAAAAGCTAAGATTAAATTTAAAAACGTTTTTGATGCTAAAGTTACCTACCACGATCCCTGTTATCTCGGAAGATACAACGGGATCTATGAAGAGCCTAGGGAAGTTCTGAAGGCAGTTCCTGGCTTAAAATTAGTTGAAATGCCAAGAAGTAGAGATTTAGCCATATGTTGCGGCGGTGGGGCAGGAAATATCGTCAGAGAATTGAAAAATAGACCATCAAATTTTAGAATAAACGAAGCTGCAATCGTTGGCGTAGATGTGGTGGCAGTTTCGTGCCCGTTCTGTTTGATGATGCTGGAAGATGCGGCAAAAGTAAATAAAAGTAAAATTCAAGTTAAAGATGTCGTTGAAATCATCTACGATTCCGTTTTTGGTTCCTGAGCTTCGGGTTTTTCTTCAGTTTTCTCCTGCTTAAAATCTTCTTTTTTGATTCTCTCAATTATCTCGACTTCTTCTGCATTTAGGAATTTGAAAATATCCTGCGCAGCACGGTATTTTCCTATCAAGAACATTTGAGAGAAGTACGCTTCTTTCGGAACCTCTATGATTACCCTGTTTCCATCTAATCTTACGTTCTTTACTTCAACTCCCGAATGTATCAAGAATATCGCTTTAACCTTGTCTTCCGGTTTCTCTACTTTCTCCTTTATTTCGTACTCAAAAAGGACATTTTTTCCAGCTAGTGGATGGTTGAAGTCCACTATCACCCTCCTGCCAACTATCCTTTCAACGATCCCTATTTTGTTTCCAACCCTCACCCTCTGTCCAACTTCAGGCTTTTCACTGAACTTCGTTATCGCTACCGCATCTTTGTTTTTTGGATCGTATTTTCCAAAAGCTTTTTCAGGCGGTAAGAGAACGCTCCCTTTGTAGCCAACATCTTTTCCAACGATGTCCTCATCAAGCCCCTCGACGATCTGCTTTTCTCCCACTATTATATACACGTCACCGTATCTGGTGTTCTCGTTGTAAATTCCAAACTCTTTTGCTGTTTTCTCGTCCGTCGTGTCGATTACACTTCCATCTTCAAGTTTTGCAGTAAAACTAATCCTAACGAAATCACCCTTTGCGATCATTGCATCACCTTTTTAAGCAGTCTGTACTGGATTTAAAAAGGTTGAGATCAACATGGAAATCGAAGTAAAGTTTCCTCTTAAAGATCATGTAGAAGAGAAGATAAAAAACTTTGCAGAGTTTGTTAAAGAAAAATTTGAGGAAGATCTCTATTTCAGCCATCCTTCGAGAGATTTTGGTATTACCGATGAGGCTTTAAGAATTAGAAAGGATGCGGAAGGTATCACGATAACCTACAAGGGGCCGAAAATCGATAAGGAAACGAAAAGCAGAGAAGAGATCAAATTAAAAGTTTCTGATTTTGATTCAGCAGTATTGCTTTTCGAGAAGTTAGGATTTAGAAAGTTTTGGACTGTTAAAAAGAGAAGAAAGATTTACAGGTTCAGAGACGTGATTTTTTGCATAGACGATGTCGAACCACTCGGAAAGTTCATCGAGATAGAACTCGAAGGAGGAATTGAGAGGAAAGAGGAACTTTTCAACTTGGCTTCTATGCTTGGATACAAAAGAGAGGAGAGCATAACAAAATCTTATCTAGAGATGTTGATCGAACTTAAAAATCCTTAGCCCATTTTAGATGCATGCATGATCTGGCCATATACGGCGGAAAGTGCTGGATAGACAAAAAACTTGTAGAGTGCTGTATAGCTTTAGATGGAAACAAAATATCGTACATTGGCAAAGAAGATGTTAAGGGAGAGGTAAATTTGAACGCTAAAAACTGCATAGTCTTACCAGCTTTTTTTAACGCACATACACATGCAGCAATGAGTTTACTCAGAAACGTAGCTGAGGGTGTACCCTTTTACGAGTGGCTCAACTGCGTTCAGAGAATGGAAAAAAATTTGAGAGATGAAGACGTCTACTGGGGTTCTCTGCTTGCATGCATCGAAATGATAAAGAGTGGAATTGCCGCCTTTTCAGACATGTACATATACATGGACTCCGTTGCTGAGGCTGTTAGCGAAGCAGGAATGAGAGCAGCTTTAGGTTACGGTATGGCTGACAGAGGTGACCCCGAAAAGGCTGAAGAGGAGTTGAAAGAAGGGATTAGATTTGCTGAAAAATGGAACAACAGTGGTAGAATTACGACCTTTTTAGCACCACACGCTCCCTACTCCTGTTCTCCAGAATTTCTAAAAACGATCTCTGAGTATGACTACCTGAAACACATACACATCTCCGAAACTTTATGGGAGGTCAAAGAAATTAAGAATAGATACGGTACAACTCCAATAAAACTTTTAAACGAGATAGGTTTTTTAGATTCAAAAACAATCGCTGCACACTGTGTTTGGTTGAGCGAGGAAGAGATTAAGATTCTTTCAGAAAAAGGTGTAAGCGTTGTTCATTGTCCTGCAAGTAATATGAAGCTCGGAGCTGGAATTGCAAAAATTCGAGAACTAATAGATGTAAACGTAAATGTATGCTTAGGTACAGATGGAGCTGCGAGCAACAACAACCTTAACATTCTTCATGAAATGCGAATCGCTGCACTACTGCAACTTCTAAGAAGGAAACCACTAAAAGCGATTGAAATTCTGAAAATGGCAACAGAAAATGGTTACAAAGCTTACAAAATAAATGGAGGGAAGATTGAAGTTGGAATGCTTGCAGATCTGGTAATACTAAAAAAGGATGTTTCCAGCTATCCATTTGGAGATGAGAACTCGATAGTTTTTGCCTCGACAGGGTGCGAAGCGAAGCATCTGATAGTTGATGGCAGAGTAGTTATGGAAGATAGAGAGATATTAACTCTGAACGAGGAAAAAGTTCTCTCCCAAGCTGAAAAAAGGGCTAAAAGATTGATTTCAACGCTTAGCTAGTCTTTTTTCTTTTTCTTCAGCAGAGATGGAAGATGGATCACGTATCTGCCATCCTCCTGTATCGCGATTATTATCTCCTCTCTCTCAAAAAGTTTTTCCAAGTTTATCTCGTACTGCCCAGGAGCGATGATCCTAACGCTCTCTATCCCAAACCTTTCAAACTCTTTTTTAACCTGTTCAACCTGAACTTCTACATCTTCGGTTCTTTTTTCTTTTGGAACGTAAATAAATTTATTGTTCCCACATTCGCATCCCTGCAGTAACCTCATGTCTCCATCTGCATAAAGTTTTCCACATTTTGTACAGCGGTGCGGCATTTCAGATCTTAATTAAAGCTTTTATTACGTCTTCCTGCTTTTCGATTGTCTTTAATCTGTTTGCCGGCCCAA
The DNA here is from genome assembly GCA_964478605.1 of uncultured archaeon. Taxonomy (GTDB): domain Archaea; phylum Halobacteriota; class Archaeoglobi; order Archaeoglobales; family Archaeoglobaceae; genus WYZ-LMO2. The sequence continues at coordinate 80,183 of CAYZIW010000004.1, forward strand.
TGACCGTCAACCTACCTTTTTTCTTTCCAAAGATCTTTGAAAAAACTGACTTCTCCTTTATCGGATAGCTTTCTACCTCTATACCAACGAAGTTTTCGTGATCGATTTCAAGCATCGTCATCTCTATCAGCTTTGCCTCCTCCTCAGGACTCAAACCGCTCTCCAGAACGACTATCTTGCCCTCCTTTACACTATCTAAGATCATCCGAAGTTTTTCCATCGAGGCCATCCTTTCCAGCATGTCTTTAGAAATTAGATTGAGTTGAACAGCCATAATTTCACCCGAACTTTTCGGCCATTGCCTTATAGAGAGCATCAATATTTATACCCTTTAAAGCCGAAATTGGAACTACCGGATGCTGGGGAAAGGCGGTTTTTATTCTTGCTGGAGAAGCGGTTGGTAAATCGATCTTGTTTGCAACTATAAGAAGAGGGAGATTTCTTGCCTCTATGTTTCCAACTATCGTCACATTAACCTGAGTAAATGGATCTTCAGTGGAGTCCATAACCAGTAAAACACCATCCAAGTCATCTAGCCATTTTATCGCTTCTATTACTCCTTCTGTGGCTTCTTTAGCTCTTCTTTTTGCTTCTTCCTCGCTTAATCCGTATTTAAGGAATTCGTGAAAATCTATCTTGGTCGCAATGCCGGGAGTATCAACTATATCAATTGAAAGAGATTTTCCATTTACCTCGATCTTTACACCCTCTCTAAGTCGGGCCCTCCTTGTTTCGTGAGGTATTTCGCTTGGGGATCCCATAATATCACCGCTCCAATCTCTTAGAATTCTATTTGCAAGTGTCGTTTTACCTGCATTCGGAGGGCCGTAGATGCCTATCCTGACCCTATCTTTTCTTCTAAACAATTTTATAAGAAATCTGAATCTTTTTTTTATCGCAAGTATTATGCCCATCACGCCACCTCTTTCATAAGCTTAGCGTTAATAATTTAAATCTTACTTTCGTTTATTTCATTTCTCAGTTCACCGAATGTAGCGACTCTTTCCGCAACAACGTTGTGTTGATGTATGCTCTCCTCGTTCTCCTGTCTTATGATCACTAATGCATCATCTGGAGCTTTTTTTAACCTTCTTACGATCTCAGCAGCCATATATCTAACGCAATCTTCAACAAACCTCGGATTGCTGTGTGCTTTCTCTACCACAAAAACTTCATCTTCTCTTTTCAGTATCTCATAGGATTCGTAGCTCATCGATGATTTCGCAATATCTATCAGTTTTGCTATCGGTACTCTGAAGTCATCTCTTACTTCTATTTTTATTGTAGCTCTTCCTCTTTGATTGTGTGATGCGATCGGTATTGAAGAAAGTATTTTTTCGATTTCCTCCTCTTTGTAACCCATTTCAAACAACTTCATTTTTGCCCTTGCCTTCACTAGCTCCTGAGCACATGGGCAAACAGTTATTCCCGTTACTTCAACACCAACAAACATCTTTCTCTCATTTTCTCCAACCACAGCCTCGCTTAGTATCTTTACGACTTCTTGAGTGTTTAAATTAGTTACAGGAGTCTTTTTTTTATTTATAAACTCGGCACTCATTAAAACCTCTGCTCTACTTGCGTACTCGTGTTTTTTAATCAACTGTTCAGCAATCTTTACAACAAGATCCTCTATGTTACTGATTGGTTCTGCTGTAAGGGATTCTATCGTCTCATCTATAGCTTCAAAGTTTCTACTCATACTGACACCTTTCAGATAATAGGGCAGATCTACAAAAACATCAAAAGTTGATACAAGTACTATAGGTCGGTTATTTGGCCTTCTAACTTCGACGAGCTTCTTTATTCCCGTTACACCAACCCTGCTTAATCCGAAAGGGTACTCTGGTCTTCTGCATTGAACGTCGGGTAGCATAAAATAAGTAGCTGCAAAAATTTTATATCTTTCTGAAAATTGCTTAAATATGTTAGAGGTCCGAAAAATAAAAAAGAGCTATGGAAGCTTTTTAGCAGTGGATGAACTTGATTTTAATGCCGAAGACGGGGAAGTCGTTGCTATAGCTGGTGAAAATGGTGCTGGGAAATCTACATCACTTAAAATTCTTGCTGGAGTTATGCTCCCTGATAGCGGGAAAGTTTTACTCGATAGTTATCCAGTTTCAGAGATTAAGAAAAAGATCGGATATTTACCAGAATTTGATGCACTCTACGACAACATTACATCAAAAGAATATCTCCAGTTCTTTGCATCTCTCTATGATGTCAGAGAGAAAAGAATAGTCAAAGAATTGCTGGAAGAGTTCGA
>CAYZIW010000005.1:0-16113 GCA_964478605.1 uncultured archaeon
ACGTCTTCCCGAATTCATCGTCTTTGATCTTCTGGAGCTTTACGTTTAGGTTACCAGCTTCAAGCTCTCGAATTCCATAACTTAATTTTGATAAACATTCGCTTATGTATTTTAGGTTTTGCTGGATCTCCATTTCTCTATCCTTCAGCTCCTTTATATCTTCCATCGCAACCACTACCGACTCAAGTTTGCCATTTTCATCGAATATCGGCGTTCCAGTTGTTCTGAAGTGTACAACTCTCCTGTTCCTTGGAAGTTCAAATCTAGCTTCTACAACGAAAGCTCCATCGATTATCGAAGATCTGTAAACCTTATCGTAGTACCTATCAGCATCTCTCGGATTATCTATTATTATCTCCCCAAGTGTCGGCCTCTTCTCCCTGTAAAAAGCCTTCCAGGCATCTTTAGTGCCTACAACCTCCTCAGCCTTAACTCCCGTCAGATCTTCACAGGCCTTGTTCCAGAACCTAACGGTCTTGCTAGCATCCATCAACAGCACTGCAACTGGTAAAGAGTTCAGTATCCTTTCAAGCTGCTTTTCTTTTATCTTGATTTCAGTGAAGTCTTCAATGGTTTCTACAACTTTCACGAGGTTTCCTTTGGAATCGAATATCGGTGTAGCTGTAGTTCTCACCCAGCGTTTCTTGCTCGCTCGTGGGTAGTTTGCCTCGTGGATGTCTATGTAGTATGCACCCTTAACAATTTCGGATCTAAGGATCTTGCTGTCAAATTTTTCTGCATCTCTCGGATGATCTGCAACGATATCCGCTAAAGTTGGCCTCTTCTCCCTGTAAAAAGCCTTCCAGGCATCTTTAGTGCCTACAACCTCCTCAGCCTTAACTCCCGTTATTTCTTCCATCGATTGGTCCCAATGTACTACGACGTGGTTTGCATCTATCACAAAGGTCGCAACCGGTATGCCATCTAAGATCTGTTTAAGTTCAGACTCCTTCTCTTTGTATACAGTAACGTCGGCAAAGACCTCTATGTAGCCTGCAAATTCGTTTCCGATGTATATTGGGTAGATCGAAACGTTCGTGAATATTTCTCCTATCTTAGAAACCAACTTAACCTCAACGTTTTCCACCTTTTGTCTATTTTTAATCGCTTCAACAATAATCTTTGCGTTTTCACTGTAATCAGAATGGATTTTAGCTATGTCTGCAGGTTTGAGTCCTATTATCTCCTCAGCCCTCGAATAACCTGCAAGCTTAGCGGCATTATCGTTTGCAAATTTTATTTTTCCATTCTCATCAACGAATATCACGTAGGTTGGTAAATTCTTGAAGATGTTGCTTACAAGCTCGTAAGCTTTTCTAGCTTCCTCCTCTTTCGCTTTTATCGAGCTTATATCTACGAAGAAACCGATCATCCCCTCTAGCTCTCCATCTATTCGAACTGGAGCGCAAGATGTGAGGATAGGAATTCTGCCAATTTCAGTGTTCAGTGCAGCTTCTATACCCTCTACTGTCAACCCACCTCTTTCCAGCGCCGTCTCTATGTTCGTCTTCAAACCAACATCAGCAAGCCTTCTTTTTCCATCTGGAGCATAGAATATCTCTGAAGGGGCAAAACCGAGTACATCTTCTTTCTTCTTGTTGAAGAGCTTAATCACGTACTCATTGAAGTATTTAAGCTTCCCGTTTTTGTCTAAGAAGTAGATACATATGGGCTTGGGCACGCTCCAGAACATCGTTTCTACAAACTTTCTCAGCCTTTCAGCTTCTCTGCTCTTTGTTTCAAGTTCTTTTTCTTTTTCTGCAAGTTTTTTTTCAAGTTCTGTTACTTTTTCATCTAATTTTTTGTCATTTTCCCTTCCTTTCACACTTTCAAGCAAAATTTTTAGTTTGTTTAGCGTCTCCTCATTTTGAAGAAGTGATGTGAGCTCTTCAACACCCATAGCACCACCAAAATGATACAAAACTCTTAAATTATAAAATTTTCTTTGTGATATAAAATTTCTTTTTTGGAAATGCAGAGTTGAAATTTTTCGCAAGGAGTAATTGCAAAAAATGAATTTCACAATATTTCGAAACATTTATATCTTTAAAATTTTCAACAATACAACATGTCAGCCCTAGAGGCTAAAAGGCTCTTCGAGACTAATGTAGATGTTACAGTTTTGAAGGTTCTGTCGAGAAGTGGTGTAAGCGGTATTGTTTTCTGTCTCAAAAGAGGCCCTAAGAGGTTTTCGGAGATAATGTTTGAAACCCGTTTGAATCCTGGAATCTTAGACAGGCATCTAAAAGCTTTAGCAAAACTTGAAATCGTAGAAAAATCCGAAGACTTTTACCGACTGACAAAGAAGGGCTTAGAAGTAGCCGAGGTCCTGCAGAGGTTGTTTTCGATTGTTTAGATAAAATTTTGGTTTAATTTTATTTTTCACGATGCTTTTTGACGTACGCTTTTGTTTTTAACTCCGCATCCGAAAGCTCGTCGAGCGTTTCCTTGATTTTTAAAGCACTCTTCCATACCAATTCATAAACCCTCTCCTTCCCTATCTCATCTCCTATCTCTATTGCACCCATTATTACCGCTAGAGGGTTTCTAATCCTGTCTGAGAGGTGCGCAAAATATTCAAGGTTTTTCTGCAACCTTTCTATTATCTTGACCTTTTCGTCCTGCATCTTTTTCAACGCAATCGCCCTCGAAAGGATATCGAAAACATCTTTTATCACCTGAATTGTCTCTTCGTTTGCTTTTTTCAGAAAAACATATGCTCCACAGCCAGAGTTGTAAGATAAAGCTACTAAAAGTTCGTGTTCTCTTTTTTCGCATTTACATCTACTTGCATCTACTATACTTAGGGATCGGGGGTGGTACTTCAAAAATTCACAGGCTAAGACGTTCTCTTTCATGCTATAGAATTCTCCTTCTTTGTCTGCCATAACTACAGCTGAGCACTCTTCAAGCTCTGCAAGTTGGGAGCATACGAATTCAACCATCTGTTTTCTGTCCTCAAGCATCCATATCTGGGTAGCTATAGATAGGGCGATATAGAAAACATCATTCGCTTCTGACATTCTTCATCCCCCGTAATTTATTCAAAACGCTGTTCAGATCCTTCTCAAGTTCTTCAACGCTGAATTTTTGCCCTTTCAGATCTCTCAGCAGATCAACCTCCTCCTCTTCTTCAGTTTCTGCAACTTTGACTATCTTTGAAACGAGATCATCTTCCTCATCAAGCTCAACTTTTTCTTCATTCTTTTCCTCATTCTTTTCTTCAGACTCCGCTTCTAAATTGAACTGTTCATCAACGCTGTCCATGTTCATATTTAAATCCTCCTCTGGCAAATCTGGTAACTCCTGGACAGTCTTGTTTTCAGGTTCCTTGGTCTCGATAGAAGATGCTTCAGCCTTTAAGCCAGATTGCATTTCTTCGAGCAGGTTCTCTTCAACTTTGAATTTTTCCGACGCCTCCTTTGACAGCTCATCCTCCCCCTCTAAAACAACCGTTTTTTCAACACTCTTTGTTGGCAAACTTGAAATTGCCTCATCAAGTTTTTGATCTATCTCCTTCAGCTTTTCCTCCTTTTTTTCCTTCGAACCAAATCTAAGCTTTGAAAAGGCTGAAATCTTCGGGATTCTTAATTTTTTGGAACTTGAATCTGAAGCTGGTTCAGAAACTTCTTTTTTCGATTTTTTACCATTTCTTCTAGCAGCATTAAAAGCGTTCGATAACGCAATAAATATAAAAGCAAGCAGAATTCCAAGAACGAGCTCTATAGGGAATTCCATCATCTCACCTCCTATTCAACAAATGAGGGAAAGCTAAATAACCACTCAACTAGTGGCGGAATAACTAACAATAAGACTCCAGAAAGCAGGGCAAAAATCGAACCATAAAACACATACATATAAGCCCCACTGCCCTTAACAATGTTTGCAGCCATTGTATTTGCAATTGTGAGAGAAAGAATTGAAAATACCGTGAACTGGTTCATTAAGTCGAAAGGTATGGCGCTAAAGATTCCAATGTTCATCCCGCTCAATCCTCCCGGCAGATTGGGCATTATACCTCCTAAATTTCCGCCGATCTGCGTTTCAAAAAGCTGGGTTATATAATTTGTGAATATGTTCATTATCTCCGTTATGAATATTATCAGCCCGACCATTGAAAGGTGCAAAGGAATCAGCAGGTTTATGAAGCCCGAAGAGATAAGATTTCTCTTCAACCTCAGCAGTACCATCTCTAGATTTGATGACGAAACTATCTCGCCAACAACATTCGCATCCCCGCCAAGGTCTGTTGCATCCAAGAATATATTTGTGAACTTGTGTATCAGATAGCTACCGCTTTCCCCTATAAACCTTGCCCAGCTGAGTTTTGCATCCAAGCCCAAAGAAAGTCTTCGATAAAGCTGAGCAACGAGGTCTTTCAACGCTCCGAGATTCTTTTCGTCTATCCTCGATATAGCCTCAGCTATCGAAACACCAGCTCCAGATTTTATCGCTCCAAGACTTCTGATGAACGATGTGAACGCTTCATCTCTCCCAGAAATCTTTGAATCATCAATCTTCGCAATTATGGCTATTGGTAAAAGTAGCAAGCCTGCGAATACAAAACCGTAACCCCTGAGCTCTTTAATACTAATCAAAACGTTCCCGGTAAGTGATAAGCTACCTAGGAGTGTTGGAACAATTACGAAGGCTACAAGTACGAGGATGCCGAGGGGAATTATAATTTTTGAGAGTCTTGAAACCAGAACCTGCTCTTTAGATTTTATATGATAGCTGTGAACCTTTTTATCCTTCGGAACCGCTCTCCAGAGCATAAAAACTCCAAATCCGCATATAAAAACGTTCGCCAGAACAGCTCCATATAGCGTAGCTGCAGCATCACCGGGGCTGTAGATTATAACTGAAAGCAGTATAACGATGGAGATGAGCGAGGCTGAAACTAAAAGAGATACGTAAGCATCGGTCCATTTTCTTAAGCTTTCAAGTGATCGCTCGTATTCATCCTTTCTCACTGTCTTGAAGTGCTTCCATTCCCTTGCCAAGAATTCTTCGTCTGGTTCTCCTGCAGATATGGCATTTGCAAGTCTGTTGAATAAGCTTTTGAGCCTTTCATGCTTGACTTTGTCTGCCATAAGACTGCAGGCTGTAGTGTAATCGTAATGCCATTTTTGAGTGAGGTCCTTTATCTTTCTGAAATACTTACTCGGCAGATAATCCTTCTCGGATACCATCTCAAATATCTTATCCCTACTCAACTTTGCAGTCGAAAGGGAGGCCATGTAGGTTAGAGTGAATAGAAGATCGTTATCCATCAGGCTGTTCTCTGAAAAATGCCTTATTTTTTCAGCTAATTTCCTAAAAAATCCAAGTTCAATTTTAGCACTTTTTAAAGCAAACTTCTCTTTAACCTCCATGGCTACACCTTTACGTTCAGCACACCACTCTTCGTTATCTTTGATATCGCTGCGAAGAAGTCGTAGAAGTTCTTCACTCCCTGATCGTGTAGAGTTTTAAGTATTTTTGCTCTCTTTTCGACCTCTTTGTAGATTACCTTCTTCTTGTTTGGCGGTATGCCCAATCGGGTGGCAATTTTTTGCTCTAAAAGGTAAGAGCTGCCAAAGCCTGTGAATACATGCTTGTCTGTTACGGGGTCCCACTGGAATACTTCGATGTAGCTCACACCACCCTTCTGGGGGTTGTAGCCTACAAGTTCATTTACGCTTATAACTCTCCTCACGAGCTTACCATCCGGGCGACGGACGGCGCTTTGTATTACGACGAAGTTCAGATTATCGATGAAGGTTTTTGGAACGCTTATGGGTTCCGCTGTAAGTCTCTGTATGAGCTTGTCGACGCTTGCAGCATGGAATGTGGCCATCACTGGATGACCAGTTTGCATAGCTTGGAAAGCTATGTTACCTTCGACGCCTCTAATTTCACCGACGAGTATGTAGTTGGGCCTCTGTCTTAAAGCCGCCTTTAGCAAATCGAACATGGTCACATCACTCCCAGAACCCTCACCTATCTTAGCTCCCCTCGTCGTACCTCTAGTAACTTCTCTAGTCCAGTTCTTGTGTGGAACTTGGAGTTCTGGAGTATCTTCTATGGAAACGACCTTGGCTTCGGGGCGTATGAATGCTGTTAGGGCGTTTAAAAGCGTTGTCTTACCGCTTGCAGTTTCACCGCAAACAAATCCACTCATTCCTTCGCTTATAAGCAGCCATAGATAACCAGCAACCATGTAATCGAGGGATCCAAATTCTATAAGTTCTAAAATACTGAATGGAGTTTCGTTGAACTTTCTTATTGTGAAGTTGCTACCATTTTTGCTGATATCATTTCCGTAGACGATGTTAATTCTGCTTCCGTCAGGCAAAGTAGCGTCGACAATTGGGTCTTTGTAGGTTACTGGCTTTCCAATTCTTTCAGCGAGTTTTATAATAAATCTGTTTAGTGTTTCCTCATCTCTGAATTCTATCACACTCTTAAGCCCTTTGAATATCTTGTGTTCTATGAATATCGGCCCTAAACCGCTGCAGGATATATCTTCGATATATCTGTCCTTTATGTAAGGCTCAAGAACTCCCAAACCGACTTTATCTCTTATCAGAGCGTACTCCAAAGCTTTGTACTGCTGTATTGTTACCCTAAGCTTTCCAGTATGGTTGGTGTCGAAAAATCTTCTATTTATTAGTTTCATATTTTTCTTCTGGATGGGTAACAGATTCAGCTTCCCGCTTTCAGCATCGCTGACATCTTTTTTGTCTACAACTTCACAAATTTCTTTCAAAGCATCCTTCAGGATTCTTATCTTGGCTTCTCTATCCTCAGGATCGAAATCTATGTCTGTGATGTAATCTACGAGCCTTATTTCTACTTCTTTTAACAGTTCGTCAACTCCAGTAAGTAAAATTGGCTCTATTGGGATGTAGTAGTTCCTGACATCGTTCTTATCGGGGTATATGTGGATATAGATGTTCTCATCGGCCGGATAAATTATGTTTGGCGAATCCATCTCTCCATGCTTTTTTTCCAGCTTTGGAATAAACTTTGGGATTCCGAGCTTATCTATTGGCAGTATGTGGAGATATTCAAGCAAGTGGAGGTTCTTTTCAACCTCTTTTTTCATCGCATCTGGCAATAATTTGTATATTCCGCATTTTTTTAAGTTGGAGTGATCGTGCTCCTCCTCAACCTCTCTAAGCTTGAATGGGAAATTGGCAACTACACCGCTCTTAATCCCACTTGGTTTGAAGCTTAAATCGATCTTTGATTGCACACTCATATGCTCATAGTAATTAGTATCATCTACATTTTAGCTTTTCTTTCAAGCCTGTGCTTGCGATATTGGAATTATCTTCAGCCCAAAGCCAGGTGTAACTTCGAAGCTGACTATGTTTCCTGTCGTTTTTCTCGCCCCTCTTACCTTTGAAACCTCAAGAACGCTAACGTATCTATCCCCAACTTGCTCCTTCTTTAAGAATAGGTGACAATCGCATGCGGCTCTTATCCTTACAAGGGTATCCTCTTTGAATGCATGCTGGTGCAATGTTAAAAGTATCGTTTTTCCACTGTCGCAGAGGTTTTTCAACCTCGTTAGAAATTCTAATATATCATCCTCCGTTGAGTAGGTGGTAAACATCGTCAAAGAATCTATAACTACAACGTTCTCTCTTATCGCCTTCACGTGATCAGCCACTAGATTAAGGATGTTCTTCATCTGCTCTGAGCTCCATTCTACACCTTCAAGATGGACGGGGAATATTCTTAAATAGCCCCACGCGTAGAAATCTGAGACATCCAAACTTAAAGACTCCATCTGCTTTAAAAGGCTTCTAATCGTGTTTTCGGTTGTATAGTATGCGATCCTATGCCCCTGTACAAGACCACCATAGGTAAATTGCTGACAAAGAACGCTTTTTCCCGTATCGTTTTCTCCCTCTATAAGCGTTAGCGAACCTAGGGGTATACCACCTCCAAGTCTTTTATCTATCTCTGAATTTCCGCTCGTCAGGATATTCTTCTTCAACTCCTCCTCGATTTCATCTATCATCTCATCACCTCACATAAAATTCATAACTATCGCAAACGGCATTTGGCGTGCATATCAACAAAACATAACGTCCGCTTTCAAGCTCGAGCTGAGAAATGAGCTTTGCAACCTCATGCGGATCGAATATACCTGGATTTGTTATCTCTTCTTCTATATAATAGTCTACATTAAGGTATGTGACAAAGTTGTTTCCAGTGTCACTAATCCCATAAACGATGGCATCGAAGCGTTCAAAATCCAAGAATTTTCTCTCTCCAACGTTCTTTATTTCGGCTATAAGCGTCCCAGAGGAATAAGATACTGTCAATATTTTAATTGAACTTGTAATTTTCTCGATCGTTTTCTCTGCAGCTATCCTGTAGCTCTCTATCGTCGTCTCAGCAAGTAAATTTGTCCCGCTGAGGAAAGTGTATGCTGCAAATAGCAGTGCAATTGTTAGAATCACTGCCGTTACTATGTTGTCGAAACCCATGTTATCACCATGAGAAGTAATCAGTAGCCTTTACACCATTGTAAAGTACCAAAGTAACTTCGTATTCTCCTCTGGAGATAGTCAGATCGGTCGTAACTATCTTCAACGTCTCTCCCTTCTCCCAGTACTCATCGCCATCTCCATTTTCTATGTTGTAGTAGCAGTCCTTTAAGGTTAGATGGACAAAATCCAAGCTTGAAGATATGAACAGATCGCTCTTTTCAACAAGAGCAAGATTCAGAGTTCTTCCAGTATTCTTAACCCAGAGGGTAACCTTCACTTTAGAATCGTCAGAGGAAGAAGCTTTAACAAAAATTATCTCTATATCAGTCGTAACCTTCTCGTTGAGTTTGACAGATACTGAAGTGTAGGAGTTAGAAAGATCCCTAATCGAAGGAATCATCGTCATTATAACTACAGACACAGCTACAACTGAAGCGATGAGCAGAATTGATGTTGTTATCACCTCCCTGGACATTTTTCACCATGCTCACAGTTTCTTTTCCAAAATCAAGGCTAAAAGCTGCGAGTCCATTGTTTTGTCTGTTGGATTCATTATCTTGTGGAGTTTGTAGAACTCGAGCAGCATATCCTCAAATCCATTATTTGCTGAAAGCAATTCTGTAAGCATGTGGAGAAACTCTTTAGCTTCCGAGCTTATGTAGCCTGCTATGCTGAACACTTCGAGCATCAAGCGAAGGGTAGTAGCATCGTACTTCTCGAGCATACTTTTTACCCAGTTCATAAGTTTGTAAAGAACGACGATATCGTACTTTGTTAATGCAATTTCGGGTTTTTTTAGAGTTTCAAGTTTTTCAGTTTGGATCTGCTGCATCTTTAACCCCTCATCTTTACCGAAATCAGGCTTAACGCTCGGAACAGAACCCTCCTTTAAACCTCCCTCAGCGATAACCTCCTCTTTCTTAAATTCCTCCTTTTCGGGTTCTTTAACCTCCCCTTCTTTTTCTAATTTTTCCTCCTCTTTTTTCTCCTCCTTCTCCTCCTTTTTCTCTTCTGGTTTTTCGGGAATCGCGGATATAAGCTGAATCTGTGGAGCTTTTGATTTCGAGGAAACCTCTGTTAAACTTTGCAGGTTTTGAAATGGATTTTCGAGGTTGTTCATCATTTCTCGGATATCTAAAAGCAATCTTTTAATAGAACCCTTTAACGTCTCGACCTCTTTTTCAAGCTTTTCAAGTCTGCCCTCTTCGCTCTCCTCTGCCGCCTTTGCGAGAATCTCGTCTACAACTGCCTGATTAACGTCTGCCATAGAGATCACCTAAAAAATAAAAATTTTTTAATTCTTTAACGCAGTAGCACCATAACTTGATCTATGCTCGGTGGAGCTTTCAGCTCGATTGGATAAGTCGCTCCGATCGGTGGTTTGACTTCTACGATGAAGTTCGTGTTAGGGGTTATGTCGAAATTACTAAGGTCTATGAAGATCTCCGCTTTTTCGAATTCTTCAAGGTAGTCGTCCGCTTGTGTTTGATTTCCTTGGAGGCTGTAGATCCAAGTAACTTTATAATTTGTAGCTCCAGCAGTATCCTTGCTATAGGAGAACTGACTCATCTGGCCTTTTGCAGGAACAAGCACTGTGATCAGAGTTTTGTTTAGATCTATCGGCTGTCCTCCTGCTGCAAGTTGCAGAGTGAAGGTAACATTCGTGATCTCGTTTGCTGTTGTGTCACCCTTTGCTACAACACTGCCAACCAATTCCATGCTGCTTGTAGCCTGCTTTACTCCAGTATGAACAACTTCCTGGCTCTTCTGAGTAGCGAAGAATCCTGCGCCAAGCAGTATGTAGCTGAAGACTGCAGCTACTGTTACGAACGCTATGAGCACGATTGCAGCTTCAAGACCAGTAAAACCCTTCTCGTTTCTAAAGAACTTCATCAACACCACCTCACACGTAAGTCAGATTAGTAAAGCTCGGTGGCAACTGCTTAGTAATTGAGAGCGGCGCTCCAATTGGTGGGCGGACTTCGATGGTTATGAGATCGTTTGGTGAGATATTTCCAATATCACTCCAACCGGTTGCGGTGACGTTTATCGTTATCTTGTATTTTTCATTCATCTCCACGACGTTGTCATTGTCTCCAACTATGGATTCATACCACCACCAATCCGTTGAGTTTGTCTCGTTGTAGAAAACCTGCTTATAACCGCCTGCAGTCGTTATGGCAATAGAAGTCTTGTTCAAGTCAACTGGGCTTCCACCTGCAGTTTGTGTTACATAGAAATAGATCTGACCTACTTTTCCATTTGAACCTGTTTCTCCTCCTGCTTCACTTGTGCAATTCAAATAAATATACTGCCCATCAAGTGTCAAAGAGCTTGAAGCCTGCTTTACACCAGTGTCAACCACTTGCTTAGACTTCTGCGTTGTGAAGAAACCTGCGCCAAGCATGACGTAGCTGAAAACCGCTGCCACTACTACGAACGCTATAAGCACTATTGCAGCTTCCAAGCCAGTAAATCCCTTTTCATTTCTCCTAAATCTCATACCCTCACCTCTTATGGCGTTTAATCGCTAACCTGAAAAATATATAAATTTTTTTGTATATGATGAAATTTCTTTTTTTGAACTTCTGCTTTGAACTTTCAAAACGGTAAGAGATTATATGCAGAGGTTTTCAAGTATGAGCGGTGCGGGTGTACGTAATAGATTCGAGTGTCATATTTCAGAGGAAGGCAGTGTATGAGAACATGGTCACAGTTCCCGAAGTTGTAGCTGAGATAATCGATGAAGCATCATCGCTCTACTTCAGCGTGAAAAATCTGCGCGTCGAAGAAGCCAGCGAGGATAGCATTAAAGAGGTTATAAAAGCAGCTGAAAAGACTGGAGATATCCACAAGCTCTCCAAAACAGACGTAAAGGTTATCGCCAAAGCTCTCGATGAGATCAAGAAGGGCAATGAAGTTGTTCTGGTTACGGATGATTATGCGATCCAGAACGTTGCAATGGCTTTAAATATAAAGTTCGAAAGTATAATAATGGGGAAGATAGCCAAGGAAGTTAGGTGGGTTAAGATCTGCAGAGGATGTGGAAGAAAGATTGATAGCGATGTGTGCCCGATCTGTGGTAGCGAAGCTGTAGTAAAAAGGGTGAGAAAATGAGGGTAGAAAGCCTTGTTGAGAAAGCTAGGAAGTTGAAGGAGAAGGGAATGAGTACTGAAGAGATAGCCGATGAGTTGAACGTTTCAGTAGATACTGCGATCTGGCTTTTAACGAGGGCAACCGAAGCTCCGCCGAGCGATATATACATCGAGCTGAGAAACATAACAAACCCTTCTAGGCTGAGATTGATAGCAGCAGCTCTAGCGGATATGGTTAGAGAAAAAGTGAACGACAGCATAGATGTTGTTGTAGGGATTGCGACAAGTGGAATTCCATTAGCAACGATGGTGGCTGAGGAGCTTGGAACAGATTTTGCGATCTATTACCCAAGAAAGTTCAAGATAAGCGAGGGAAAAATGATCGGCGTCTTCAGTGAAAACTTCGCAAAGGTAGCTGGAAAGAAGTGTGTGATCGTTGATGACGTTGTATCAACTGGGAGAACGATAAAGGAGGCTGCCGAAAACATCGATGCAGCTGAAGGGAAAGTTATCTGCGCTGCGGTAATTGCTGACAAGAGAGGAAGCGATGAAATAAACTCGATACAGATATACAGCTTGCTTAAGGTTTTGAGGATCTGAATGAAGGTGAGTGTAGTAATTCCAACGCTTAACGAAGAGAAGGCGATAGGAGAGATAGTAAAGGCTTTCGTAAGTAGAGGATTCGATGTTCTTGTAATAGATGGTAGAAGCACAGATAAAACGAGAGAGATCGCAGAGAAATGTGGTGCGAAAGTTGTAATCCAGTCTGGAAAAGGAAAAGGACAGGCCGTTAGCGAAGCATTTAAAATCGTTGATGGAGACATTCTTGTTTTAATTGATGGAGATGGAAGCTATTTGCCAGAAGAGGTCGATAGGCTGATAGAGCCGATAAAAAGCGGAGCAGCAGACCATGTAGTTGGAAACAGGTTTGCAGGATTCGAAAAGGGGGCTTTTACAAAACTAAACCTTTTAGGAAACAAAATTTTAAACACCTTTTTTCGATTTGCTTACGGCTACGAGCTTCACGATATTTTATCCGGCTACAGGGCGATGAAAAAGGAGGTGTATAAGAGCGTCGAGCTAAGAAAACCGGGTTTCGAAGTTGAAACAGAGCTCACAGTAGAAACCTTGGCGAAGGGTTTTAAGATCATAGAAGTTCCGATAACTTACAGAAAAAGGGAAGGCAAGACAAAGCTGAATCCACTGAAGGATGGGTTTAGGATTGGAAAAACCATATATGAACTTATAAGCCGCTACAGCCCGGCAAGGCACCTTTATTTTATAGGTTTAGCTTTTGAAATTCTTGGAATTCTTTGCGGTGTAAAAGTAGTCTTTGGGTGGCTTGAAGGCGTGACTCACTATCTTTTAGCGATCTTAACAGCCTTGCTGATCATCGCAGGTTTGCAGATAATAATGTTCGGCATAATAGCTGATTTTATATTCAGGAGGAACATAGAGTTGAAGAAGGACATTGAAAAGATAAAAAGAATTTTAGAAAAATAATTACATTTTTTCAAGCGGTTTTATTCCTAGCAGTTCTAGGCCATTCCTTAACACTATCCTTGTTGCATCAACTATTGCAAGTCTGTGCATCCTCTCAGCGCTTTCGCTCTTTAAAACAGGATTTAGCCTGTAGAAGTCGTTAAAAGCTCCTGCAACGCTCAAAAGATATTCAGCAATGTAATGTGGGCGTAGATCCTTTGAAGCTTTGTATATCCAGTAGGGGAATTTTGATAGAAGCATCACAAGCTTCCTCTCCTCCTTGTTGCAAATTTCAGCATTAAATTCTATGTCTGGCATCCCTGAATCAACAGCCTTTCTTAAGATGCTGCAAGCTCTTGCGTGTGCATACTGAATATAGCTAGCGGTCTGCCTTTCAAAATCCAAAGCCTGATTCCAGTCGAAGAACATGTGCTTCTCTGGCGCGACTTTAACGAAATCAAAGCGAATTGCTGCGATGGCAACGGATTCGGCGATCTCATCTTTCTCTTTCTCTTCCATCTCCCTATTTGCCAAGATCTTCTTCGCTTCCTCCTTAACTTTGTCGATCAACTCATCTGCGGAAACGAATCTACCCTTTCTTGTGCTCATCTTGCCCTCTGGCAACGAGACGAATTCAAAAATAACAACTTCAGGTGGTTTCAGATTTAAAATTTCGAGCAACTTTGAAAGTTGTGCAGCATAGAGCTTGTGGTCAGCTCCAAGAACGTTTACGAATCTCTCAAAATTCTCATTTTTCCACATGTGGTATGCTAGATCCCTTGTAATATAAAGGGTAGTTCCATTCTCTCTTTTCAGTACAACTTCTTTTTCAAATCCCTCGAGTTTGACTATCCATGCCCCGTCTTTCTCCACTATTTGTTTTTCATCCAGCATCTTCAAAATTTTCCCCACGTAGCCATTTTTAACGAACTCACTCTCCCAAACAAATTCGTCATGTTCAACGTTCAGCCTTTTCAAAGTCTGTTTGATCCCTTCAAGTCCTTTACCAATTACAAACTTGAACTTTTTCTCAATTTCAGCATCTCCCTGCTCGTATTTAAGCATCAGTTCTTCAACCTTCTTTTCAAGTTCAGGATTCTTTTCAAGCTCAACGTTCGCTTTTATGTATGAGTCAGCAACCGCATGATCGGGTTTTTTGTTACCTAAACTGAAAAGTTCGTAGCCTAGCACAGTAACTGCTGCCTGTCTTCCCATGTCGTTGACGTAGTAGTGTGTTCTCACATCGTAGCCAGCTTTTCTTAATATTCTCGCAAGCGTATCCCCTATTACAGCATTCCTTACGTGTCCTATGTGTAAAGGCCCGTCTGGATTTGCAGATGTGTGCTCAACAAGGATCTCCCCTTTAAGATTGATGGTGCCGTAGTTCTCATCCTGCGAAAGAATAACTTCAATGGTATCATTAAGAAATTCATCGCTTGCGAAGAAGTTTATGTATCCATTCACGACATGAACACTTGAAATGTAGTCTGTAATCTCTATCCTCTCTGCTATTTCGCTTGCAACCTCATCCGGGCTTTTTTTCATTTCTTTAGCGAGCTTAAAAGCTATCGTCGTGCATAGATCTGCATGTTCGCTCTCTTTTATAAACCTCTCATCTCCATACTCTTTAAGTGCTCTCTTAACATCCTCTATGAACTTCAGGAACATCAAAGTTCAACTGCAACTCAGCTTAAAAACAAATCGGAGAAGCAAAGAAGATAAACCTCAAAGCTTACGAACTCAATGGATCTCTGGAACTTTGTGAAGGAGTACTACATAGACTCGATTGTTTACAAAGAAGGTTACAACATCGTTAATACGCTAACTTGGGCAATTATTTTGATCTTAGCCGTCGTTCTGCTTTACAGATATTTAAGCAAGAGGCTGGAGTTTGATAAGAGGTTCTTTTTAGCAATGTTGCCATTTATTGTGTTTGGATCGGCAATAAGAATTGTAGAGGATGCAGGTTTTCTGATTCCACCGTTTTCATACTTCTTCATGACCCCCTTCATATACGTGATGGTATTTCTTATAGCATTTCCAACTTTGATTACCTCTTTAAGGTTTAAGGAGAACTACCATTACTATTGCGCAGCCTTAGGATCTTTTCTTGCAATATCTACAGTTTTTTGGCTTTTTTTTAACTTAAAAATTGAAAATCCCATCGTTTTTCCGGTGGCAGCATCCCTGGCAGCTGTGGCATCTTCTATCTTTTACTCCGCAGTAAAAAGTTGCAGAAATTTTCATAGCCTCGTTGTAATATTTTCACACATGCTTGATGCCTTCTCAAGCTACATTGGGATCAAGTTTTTTGACTATTGGGAATTACATGTACTTCCGAGATATCTTATAGAGAACTTTGGAATAGAAGTATTGCCTATTGCGAAATTTCTTGTAATTTCAGCTGTTTTATACCTTTTGGACAGAAGCGAAGATGACAAAAAGTTTGTGGATTTTCTGAAGTTTGCTCTTTTCGTTCTTGGCTTGTCTCCAGGAATTAGAAACTCGCTAAGGATCACTTTCGGAGTTTGAGTTTTTTATCCTTCTATCCTTTGGCACGTAGTTTCTCATGATCCCGTTGTATGCTTTTCCACAACCCAAAAAGTAGTTGCCCCACTTCACTATGTAGTACCCTCTAAGATCTTTCTCGACTTCTATATCCTCCCCTTTCAACCATCTGAGCGCTTTTTCTTCATCTACTTCGATAATCCCACTCTTTGCAGCCCTTCCTACAATAAAACTACCTTCTATCGAAAGTCTTAGCCCATCTTTTTCAAGGGTTCCAAAGTATATTCCCTTCTTTCCTTTGAATTCACAGTTCTTGTATGCGTATATTCTATTTTTTCCACCAAAGAAGAACTTTAGATCTACATCTGCATTAAACTGTTTTTTTATGAGCTCTCTAATTTCCTCAACTTTGCCACAAAAAATGCTTCGCTGTCGTTGTTCTGTGGATGGATTCGAAGACATTTTCTCACCTCTTCATCGTAGATCTTACCCTCAAACTCTAAAATTGCCTCACTACTCTTTACAGGAATATTTATCTT
>CAYZIW010000005.1:16123-71823 GCA_964478605.1 uncultured archaeon
TCAACCTTAACTTCAGCGTTTTTTAACAAGTAGTCGACAACTTCTTCGTTCTCAAGCGGGTCAACCGTGCATGTGGAGTAAACGATAATACCCTTCGGTTTGACAGCCTTGTAAGCTGCAAAAATCAGATCTTTCTGCAATCTAGAAAGAGCTTTTGTTTCGTTCAAATTCCAAAGCTTTGCATATTTATAGTTCTTCCTCACCATGCCTATATTGCTGCAGGGTGCGTCTATCAAAACAGCATCGAAGTGATCTTCGTACCTCCTGAAGTACCTGCCATCTCTCATAGTTACCGTAGCTATCAAAACCCCTAAACGCTGTAAGTTCGAAATTAGAATGTTAACTCTATCCATTTTAACATCATTTGCAACTATGCATCCATCGTTCTCCATATACTGTGCAATCTGGGTCGTTTTCACTCCTGGAGATGCAGCTAGATCTAAAACCTTCATACCCGGTTTGAGTTCCATAAGTTGCACTGGGATCATTGAAGATGCTTCCTGAGAGATTATAACTCCAAGCTGGTGCTCGGGAACTCTTGAAAAATCATCTGTTTTGAAGTAAAAGCCCTCTCTACACCAGGGAACCTTTCCACATATGTAATCTGAAAGTCTCTCAACAACATAGTCTAGATCCGCTTTGAGAGTGTTTACTCTAACGCTTACTCGCAAGGGTTTGACAAAATACTCGAAAAATTCGTCACTGTCTTCTATCTTTCTCAACCTCTCGTAAAGCTCTGGATTCAGAGATTCAATAATTTTCCTACTCATACCTGCATCGAATATGGATTACATTCGTTGAACGCGAATTTTATCTTGCAAAAATCTTTTTTCATGGCTTTAACTTCACTTCTAACAGTATCAACACTCTTTTTATCTCTAAGTACAGCATCCATCAGTTCAGCAATTTCCTCCATCTCTTCTTCCTTCATTCCGAGCCTTGTTACCTCTTGAACTCCGATTCTAATTCCTGAAGGGTTTGGAGTGCTTTTTAGACTATCCCATGGTAGAAGGTTCTTGTTGAGAATAATTCCAGCGCTTTCAAGTTTTTTGGAAACTTTCTCCCCACCTCCAAACTCTCTTACATCAACAGCAACTTGGTGGGACTTTGTAAATCCATTTTTCTCTCCTAAGACTTTGTAACCGAGATCGAAAAGTCTTTCTGCTAAAGTTTTTGCATTCTTTACAACTTGACTTGCATAGGCTTCTCCAAATTCTAGCATCTCCATCGCAGCAACGACGTAACCTGCTAAGGTGTTGAGATGATGATTACTAACTACACCGGGAAAGACGGCGTTGTCTATACTTTCAGCAAGCTCTTTCCTGCAAAGTATTATCGCTCTCTGTGGGCCAAAGAAAGTTTTGTGGGTTGAACCAGTCACCACATCTGCTCCCTCTTTAAGCGGATCCTGGAATTTTTTACCTGCAATCAATCCAAGTACATGGCTCGCATCGTACAAAACTTTAGCTCCTATCTGGTCTGCAATCTCTTTTACCTCTTTCACTGGTTGTGGGAAGAGTATCAAGCTTGAACCTAAAACGAAGAGCTTTGGCTTAATTTTTTTTGCAAGTTTTTCAGTTTCAGCAACGTCTATGTTCATCTCTTCAATGTTGAAAGGATAATGGTGCACTTCCAAGCCTCTAACACCTGCAGCAGAAAATTTTTCGTGGCTTATATGTCCACCGCACGGTACGGAGATGCTCATAATTCTATCCCCAACCTTTGTTGTTGCATAAAAGGCTGCAAGGTTTGCTACCACTCCCGAAATCGGTTGGACGTTTACGTGTTCGGCGTTGAACAACCTCTTCGTTAGATCGATCGCCATCTGTTCTATTTCATCTATATACCTACATCCCTCATAGTACCTCTTTCCAACCTTTCCTTCAGCATATCTATGCCCAAGATCGCTCAGGTAGCATCTTCTAACATCCATGCTAGTCACATTTTCACTTGCGATCAGTGAGATAGACTCGGCAAACAATTGGTTGTGTTTCTCGATTATACTGTAAACGTCAGATGGTTGCATAGCCCTTGTTTATGCAGAAATTATTTAAGACTTCTGCGAACTTATTCCATGGAAACAATAAATTCAAGGGACATGCAAATACTCGACCTAAACTGCGAATTTTTCGGTTTAAGTAGGCTTCAGCTTATGGAAAATGCCGGCAAAGCTGTTGCCGATGAGATCTCTAAAAGGTTCAGAAATTGTAGAGTGACGGTTGTAGCAGGATTGGGGAACAACGGTGGAGATGCCTTCGTTACTGCCAGACATTTGAGGAATTTTGATGTAGAAGTATTCATCGTAGGGAAAAGGGGTGAAGTTAGAACAAGAGAAGCAAGAATAAACCTTTCAATTCTTGAAAAAGCTGGTTTGGAGATTAAAGAAGGAATTCCGGAAGATTTTGGCGATGTGGTTGTTGACGGTTTGCTTGGAACAGGAATAAGAGGGGAACCGAAAGAACCAATATCTACAGCGATAGATTCGATAAACAAGAGCAAAGCTTTCGTAGTGGCGATAGATGTTCCAAGCGGTTTAAATTCTGATACTGGAGAATATAAAAAAGCTGTAGTATCAAACCTTACAGTTACGTTTCATAAGATGAAGCCCGGGCTATTAAAAGCTCCTGAAATATGTGGAGAAATAGTTGTTGCAAACATTGGGATTCCGGAGGGTATAGAAAAGCAGTGCGGTGTGGGAGATGTAGCGTTTACTTACAAACGCTTTCCAGAGGGACATAAGGGGGACCATGGCAGAATTTTGGTTGTTGGAGGTGGAGAGTACACTGGCGCACCGGCTTTAGCGAGTTTGGCAGCTTACGCAGCTGGAGCAGATATAGTCACAACTTTGGTTCCAGAGACGATAAAAAACGTTATCGCATCCTTTAGTCCAAATCTGATAGTTAAGGGACTTGAGGGAGAGAAGATAGGATTAAAGCACGTTGAAAAAATTAGAAAGCTGGCTAAACTTCATGATGTTGTAGTAATGGGTATGGGTGTTGGAGAGAATGAAGAGTTTGAGGCTGTTGTTTTGGAAGTTATTAAATCCTGTAAAAAGGTTGTTCTCGATGCACAGGGGCTGATAAGAGAGGTGCCAGATGGTGTTGAATGCATAATGACTCCGCACAAAGGAGAGTTTAGGAGAGTTTTTGGGGATAGTGATGTAAAAACGGCTGCAAAGAGAGCAAAAAGCGTAATACTACTCAAGGGAAGAGAGGATTTTGTAACCGATGGCGAAAGATTGAAGGTGAACAGAAGTGGGAATGCAGGAATGACAGTAGGTGGAACAGGAGATGTACTTGCAGGTGTTTGTGCGGCATTCTTCTGCAATGATGATGCTTTTCATGCAGCATGCGCAGCAGCTTTTTTGAACGGTTTTGCTGGAGACCTATGCTTTGAAAAGTACGGCTATAATTACACAGCAACCCAACTTATTGAGGAGATCCCAATTGCAATCAAAAAATGTTTAGAATTTGGAAAGGGATAAGAAGTATTCGTGCATTCTCGTATCTTGTGTAAGTTCGGGGTGGAAGGCTAAGGCTAGGATATTATCTTGCTTTGCAGCAACTATGACGTCTTCGAAGGTTGCAAGTATTTCAACGTTTTTATCAACTTTAACTATGGCTGGTGCTCTTATAAAAACTGCCTCAAATTCTCCAACGTACTTCACTTTCAGCTTCACCTGAAAACTTTCCCTCTGCCTCCCAAAGGCGTTTCTCTTCACCCAGATATCCATCAAACCAAGCAATTTTGTTTTTGTCTTTTCTACTTGTTCATCTCCATGCTTCGAAAGCAAAATCAAGCCTGCACATGTACCCATAACCGGTTTACCACTTTCCGCTAGCTTAATTATTTCTCTATCCATCCCGTCCCTGGTTATTAGTCGACTTATCGTTGTACTTTCACCACCTGGAATTATTACCGCATCACTTTTGGAAATAACTCCGGCTTTTCTGGTTGCAACGACTTCTCCATCTATATCTAGCTTTTTCATTGCCATCTTTACAGCAAGAACGTGTTCTTCCACGTCTCCCTGTACTCCAACTACCGCAACCCTCATTTGCCTGTAATTTTTGCGACGAGATATTAAACTTCTGCAGAAAGAAAAATTGTGGCAAATTAAAATAATTTCAGATTTTAAGCTCCCCTCTCCTGCAATTTCTCTTCCTCACTGAGCTTAAATACATCCAGCCCTTTCATCGCCTCTCCAATTCCCTTAGATACTTCAGCAACAACTTCTGGTTCATCATAATGCTGAACAGCTTCAACTATAGCTTTTGCATACTCTTCCGGGTTGGAAGACTTGAATATTCCAGAGCCAACGAATACACCATCTGCACCAAGCTGCATCATCAAAGCAGCATCGGCTGGTGTCGCAATACCTCCTGCAGCGAAATTCACGACTGGTAAACGGCCAATCTTTTTAATCTCGAGTAATATCTCGAACAAACCATCTATTATCTCTCCGAGAGTATAGTTCTCGTAAACTACATCTTTCTTCCCAACTTCAGCTAGACCAAGCTCATCTCTAACAATCTTCGAAAGCTCAACGTAACGGAAAGCAAACTTCGTGGCTATAGAGTAGATAGACTCTTCGGGAAGGAGTTTAATTTCGCTTATAGCTTTATTTATCAACCTCATGTGCTTAACAGCTTCAACCACATTTCCAGTTCCTGCCTCACCTTTAGTTCTAATCATCGCCGCTCCTTCCCATATTCTACGAACAGCTTCAGCAAGACTTCTTGCACCACAGACAAACGGAACTGTGAATTTCCTCTTGTCTATATGGAAGAACACATCCGCCGGTGTTAAAACCTCGCTTTCATCGATCATATCTACTCCAAGCGCTTCCAAAGCTCTAGCCTCAGCTATATGGCCTATTCTACACTTTGCCATAACTGGTATAGTTACTGCATCCATTATCTCTAAGATCTTTTTCGGGTCTGCCATCCTTGCAACTCCTCCACTTGCTCTTATATCTGCCGGAACCTTGTGCAAAGCCATTACAGCGACAGCTCCAGCTTCTTCTGCTATCATTGCCTGCTCTGCATTGGTAACATCCATTATAACTCCTCCCTTCTGCATCTTTGCAAATCCTCTTTTAAGCAGCTCTGTACCAAACCTTAGTTCTTCAAGTTTCATCCTTTAATTGTTTCTGCTGAGATATATAACACATGCGGTGAGAGGCAAAAAATAAATTTAGAAATTTAAGATCCTTGAACCGAAATTACGTGGATTTCCAAGCTCAACTTTCCCTTTGATACCATATTCTCTTAGATACTCTTCAGCCTCTACTTTTAAACTTTCAAAGCTACTTTTATATATTAGACCATAAATCGTTGGCCCCCAAGAACTCTGCCCGAAACCGTAGGTTTTTCGTCTCATAAAGTCGGTTATAAGTTTTAAATCTTCTCTGAATTCTCCTCCTTGGTATTCCTCAAAATGTTTACCAACCAAGCTTTGGATTTCGGTAAGATATCTGCCAAAATCTTCGATGTTTTTTTCTTTTATTGCAGGGATTAGTCCAAGGAGTACTCTGTGGGCTATCTTCTCTGCGAACTCCGGTTTGCCGTATACAGATTTCATTATTGGCTTCTCCTCTTCCTCATCAAGCCCCCTTTTAAGCTCAGGTATTATCAACAAAAATCCCCAATCTTTTGGCAGTTCCTCTCTCATAATGAGCGGTGGAAATCCGTATTTCACACCGCCATCTACAACAAAACCCCCATATTTAAATACGTAGGTGCTCACACCGGAATTTTTCCCTCTTCCGAGCATTTCAGCCAATTTTTCCACTTCAATCTCGATTTTGTTAATTTTAGATACCCCAAACCCTACTGCAAGCTTAATTTGAGTTGTAGACCCAAATCCAACGTGTCTTTCAATTGATCTTCTTACTTCGACGAGGTAATCCAAACCTGTACCGAGTTTTTCGTCTAAGATCTTTAAAACTTGAAAAACGTCCCTACTATCCTCATTCTCAGCAATTATTTTCATTCGATCGTTTTTTTCGATCTTTAAAAGGTAACCATCATCTATAGCTACGCCAAGTGACCCAAACCTTCTGCCCAGGGTACCTGGAGGATCTATTATACCGAGATGAAGCCTTCTAGGTGTCTCAACCAACATCGCAACAATTTTTATGCGATCTTTTAAAATCTTTTTCATGAAGTTCGCTGGGATAGAACTGAATGAACCAAAAATAATGGGTGTTATAAACGTCTCTCCAGAAAGCTTTTATAGGGGAAGTGTTGCTAGAGACGAAGAGGAACTTGTAAATGTAGCTTTGAAGATGGTAGATGCTGGAGCATCTTTTATAGATGTAGGGGCAAGATCCACAGCACCTTATCTACAAAACCAGATAAGTGAAGATGAAGAAAAAAGAAGAGCTTTTTGGGCAGTGAGCGTTTTGAAAAGTTCGTTAAAAGTACCGATAAGTATAGATACTACGAGAGCAGCAGTTGCTGAGGTTGCGATAAAGGCTGGAGCAGTGATAGTAAACGATGTTACTGGTTTTAAAGGAGATCCAGGGATGCCAAAGGTTGTAAAAGATTACGATTGCAGCGTAATTTTATGTGCCCATGGAAACATTTTAGACAACGCCGATCCTTTAACACAGGTTTCTAGTTGTATAGAGAAAAGTATCGAGATTGCGAAAAAATTTGAGATCGATGAAGAAAAAATCGCAATAGATCCGGCGATAGGATTCTTTCGCCCTAGCTGGATGCCATGGTACGACTGGGATTCAAGAATAATCGCCAATCTGTCGTTTTTAAAGCAAAAATTTAGCTATCCGTTACTTATAGGAGTTTCGAGGAAATCCTTCATTGGTGCAATACTAAAGAAGGAGGATCCAGCAGAGAGGCTTTATGGAAGTTTGGCGGCAACAGCTATAGCAGTATTCAACGGGGCCGATATAATAAGGACACATGATGTTAAAGAAACTTTTGAAGTTGTTAAAATTGGCAGCTATATTAGAGAACATAAGGATACATGGGATGCAGTTCAGAGCTGTAGGGTTCTGAAAGGTTAAAAATTAACAAAAATTCATAATCTCACTGGAATTCCTTTTGAAGCAAGGTACCTCTTAACTTCTTGAATTGTCAGTTCCCTGAAATGGAAAAGGCTAGCAGCCAAACAAGCATCTGCTTTTCCATAAACAAATCCCTGATAAAAGTGTTCAAGTTTCCCTGCTCCACCGGACGCTATTACAGGTATGCTCACTTCTTCGCTGATCTTCCTTGTTATGGGAATGTCGTAGCCTTCCTTAGTTCCGTCTCTATCCATTGAAGTTAGAAGTATCTCTCCTGCTCCTAGATCATCAACTTTTTTTGCCCACTCAACTGCATCAATGCCGGTTCTTTTTCTTCCCCCATATATTACCACTTCATACCAGGCTTTTCTACCATCTTCAAGCTCGATTAAATATTTTCCTTCACTTAGATCGAAGTTCCGTTTGCAATCTATTGCGACCACTATACATTGGCTACCAAAAATTTCAGCTGCTTTTTTAACGAAATCTGGATTTTTTACTGCTGCAGTATTTATAGAGACCTTATCCGCTCCGGCAGAGAGAATTTTGTTTATGTCTTCTATACTCCCTATCCCTCCACCTACAGTTAGAGGTATGAAAACCTCTTCAGCCGTTCTTTCTACTACATCTACCATTGTCTCTCTCCCTTCTGCTGAAGCAGTTATGTCCAAGAATACAATTTCATCGGCCCCCTCGTCGTTATATCTCTTTGCAAGTTCAACTGGGTCACCTGCGTGACGAAGATTCACGAATTCTACACCCTTGACAACTCTCGCCCCCTTCTCATCCAAGGTGACATCCAAACATGGAATTACCCTCTTTGTTAGCATCATCTCACCTCAAACTTTTCGAACGTCTGAATATCCTGAATCTCTCGTACTTCGATTTTTTTCACAACAGCGTTCTTGTATGTAGGTAGGAGAGATAAGAATTTATCTATCGCAAATTCTTCGGCTGTGGCTAGTATGTATACGCTTCCATCCGACATATTTTTTACGAATCCCCTGATACCAAGTTCCTTTGCAGCCTTCGATACGAAGTATCTAAAACCTACACGCTGAACTTTCCCTTTTACAATAACTTCAACACAACGCATTAAATCCATTTTTGTATAGAACTTTAAAAATTTTTTTAATTGCCAACACTTCGCAATCGCTTTTGGTTCATCCGCAGTTGAAGCTTCTCGGAATCAAAGAGGTTTTAATATAAAAATGGGGCCGGTGGGATTTGAACCCACGACTTGCGGGTCTCTTCGGGTCAGTGCTCCAACGGGTCATCATCTATCAGCAGACCCGTTTGTCATCACGCCGCTGGAGCCCGCCGCGCTTCCTGGCTACGCCACGACCCCCAAGTGATGGTTAGTGGATCGGAATATAACATTTTTGAGTCGGCTGTTGTATCTAATATAGGTGCTGAAAGGATGACAGTTAGAAGCCTAGTTTCGGAAGTCGTTAAAGCTGCTAGAGTGGCTCTTTCAAACAGGCACAGATTTATGGTTATTTTGTGCACTAAAAATCCAGATGAGAAAGTACTAAAACTGGCAAGAAAGATCTACAAAAAATACAGGGATGAGGTAAGCGGAGAGGAAAATCTACTAATTGCCGGAAGAAGTCAGTTCCTTGAAATGGCCCAGAAGTACTTTCAGGGAAAGTTTGTCCACTACAAAGACTCCCAGAACGTTCTTGGGGAGACCTACTCTTCTCTACTAGTAGATCTTACTGAAGGTTTTCATCCAAACGATCTTGGTATCATCGTTGAAACTGTATCTGAGGGAGGTATAATAATAGCAATTTCACCGGAGTTGGAAAAATGGCAAAATTTAAAAAGTAAATGGCATGAAGAACTTGTAAGCGAGCCTTTTACAGTGGAAGATGTGGTTGGCAGATTTTACAGGAGATTTATAAGGAAAACGATTGAGGCTGAGGGTATAATTATATTCGACGTAGATAAAAGAGAAGTGATAAAGAGCTACTCCTTCACTCCTAGGGTAGTTTCAAGAGAGGAGCTTAACATACCGCAGGAGATCGAAATAAAGAAGAAACTCTACAAGCTCTGTGCAACGCAAGACCAAATAAGAGTTTTGCAAGCGTTTGAAAAATTTTTTGAAAAGTCTGGAAAGCAAAGAAAGGCTTTCGTTATCACAGCTGATAGGGGAAGAGGTAAAACGGCTGTATTGGGGATAGCAACACCCTACTTGATCTCGAGGATGAACTACATATTAAAGAGGCCCGTCAGAATACTGGTCGTAGCTCCAACGCCACAGTCGGTTCAAACTTATTTTAAATTCCTGCTTAAGGGTATGGTAAGGCAAGGATTGGAAGATTACTATGTCAAGGAAACCTCCGGAATGATAACGGTAGTCAACAGCAAGTATGCTCGAGTAGAATACGCAGTTCCAAGGAGAGCAATGGTTGAAAAGGATTTTGCAGATATAGTTATAGTCGATGAAGCAGCAGCAATTGAAGTGCCAGTGCTCTGGAAGATATTCGAAGGGGTTCGCTATGCTATCTTTTCATCAACAATTCACGGCTACGAAGGTAATGGGCGGGGATTTGCGATCAGATTCCTGAAAAATATTGAAAAAGATGAGAACGTAGATATAACTAGAGTTCACCTTGAAGAACCGATCAGGTATGGAAAGGGGGATCCAATTGAAGCTTGGCTTTACGATGTTCTTCTACTAAACGCCCAGCCAGAGGAGCTTAGTAGCGAAGATATAGAAGCGATAAAGAACAAAAATTTTGAATTCAGAGAGATTGGAAAGGATGAACTGATAGAAAATGATAGTCTGCTGAAACAATTCTTTGGTATATATGTTCTTGCACATTACCGCAACAGACCCTCGGATCTTGTAATTTTATCGGATATGCCGAATCATATCCCATTGGCTATTTTTGTTAATGGAAAAGTTGTTTGCTCTTTGCATGTAGCTATTGAGGGAGGTATGAACGACGAAGTGATCGAAAAGATAAAAGAAGAAGGCTACAGGCCAAGGGGCCAGATAATTCCAGATCTGATATTAAAACACTTCTGGAACCTCGAATTTCCAAAACTCTCTGGAGTCAGGATTGTAAGAATTGCTGTACATCCAGATGCGATGAATCTAGGTGTTGGAAGTTTTGCTCTTCAGAAAACGATCGAGTGGAGTAAAGCTAAGAATTTAGATTGGGTTGGATCGGGATTTGGAGTTTCATTCGAACTACTTAATTTCTGGACCAAAAACGGATTTGTTCCAGTCCATATTACCCCGCAGAGGAATGAGATCAGCGGAGAGTATTCAGTAATAGTTTTGAAAGCTCTAAAATTGGATGTAGAAAGCGTTGTAATCGAACTAAATGCTGAGTTCATAAGAAGGCTTGTAGAATATCTGGCAGATGAATTGAGAGATCTTGAGACAGAAACGGCAATCTTACTTTTGAAATCTCTTCAAACGGACGTTGAATGTGAAATGCCGAGGGTAGGTAAAATTGAAAGAAAAAGGATGAGCAAATATTTCCAGGGTGTTAGCCTTTACGAATACAACTCCGACATAATCAGACCCCTCGTGAAGTACTATTTCCTGCGAAAAGAGAAGATTGAGTTAAGCGATGAAGAAATGTACACTTTGGTTGCGAAATGCCTACAGCTAAAAAGCTGGCGGGAATTGCCGGGAGATGGGTTCAAAAAGTATAGAAATTTGATGGTCGCCGTGAAAAAGATATGGAGGTGGTACTGTGGAGAAGATTAACTTCGATCCAGATTTTGTTCCTCTAATACTCAGCAATAAAAAGAAGACAACCCTTAGGAAAGGCATAAAGAGTTACCCCGTAGGTCAGTTGGTTGAACTGACAGTTGAAAATTCGAAAAGCTTTGCAGTTGCTAAGATAAAAAAGGTCGTTGTGAAGAGACTGAAAGAGATAAGTGATGAGGATGCAAAACTAGATGGCTTTGAAAGTAAGGAAGACCTTGTGAGAACGCTAAAAAGGATATACGGAGATGTTAAAGACACGGAATTCTTTACAGTAGTTCACTTTGAGGTCGTAAAGGAGTTGTAAATGAACAAATGTAGGCAAATTGGAAATTTTAGGATTAACAGAAAAATATAAATACTAAAATATTTTTCCAGGGTTCAGGATTCCATTTGGATCCATCAGGTTTTTAATTTTTTTCATCAATTCGTACTGTTTGGCATAGTGTTTTCTGAATTCTTCCTTTTTCACCGTACCAATCCCGTGTTCTCCACTTATAACTCCTCCGAGACTTAAAGCAACGTTAAACAGCTCATCTCTAAAATTGAAGTAGCTTTTTTCCCATCCATCGTAAATAAGCGGATGCTGATGGATGTTACCATCCCCAGCATGTCCGTAGGTTATGATATCTACAGCATACTTTCTGGCTATTTGGGAACTCATCTTGATGTACTTTGGAACTTCAGCTGGAGGTACGCAAACATCGAGTATCTCTATTATCTTATCCTTAATTCCCTCGTATATCGAGCCTCTTATACTCATCAAATCTCTTAGCTCTTTTTTTGTTGCAACGTAAGCATCCCTCTGCAGAACTTCCGAAGCTCTCTCAGCATCTTCGAAATCTTCGAATATGGCAAAAATGTAAGCATCCCCTTTTCCCGGCCATCTTTTTCCCGTAACATCTTCACCGATCTTTACAGCCCGATCTTCAACGAGTTCTAGGGACAAAGGTAGAAGTTTTGTCAAATCTAGAGATTTTTCTGCTGCATCTTCAAGACTTTCAAATGCTGCAACTACTCCTACCGAATCTTTCATCGATGGGAAAAGTTTTAATGTAGCTTTAGTTATAACTCCCAGCGTTCCTTCACTGCCGATGAACAGATGAAGTAAGCTATAACCAGTGGAATTCTTTAGAGTTCTGCTCCCCACTTCTAAAATACTGCCATCAGCTAAAACAACTTCACAGCATAAAACGTAGTTTCTGATAGTTCCATACTTCAAAGCCCTCATACCTCCTGCATTCGTTGCTATCATCCCACCAACCGTAGCTGTCTCAGCCCCGGGATGTGGTGGAAAACTTAACCCATAACTTTCAGCAGCTTTTTCAAGCTCGTAAAGAGTTACTCCAGCTCCACAATCAGCAAATCTGTTTTTTTCGTCGATTTTTATTTCTTTTAGACGCTCAGTACTAAGAACTATACCTGAACAGGTTGGAACTGCACCTCCGCTCAGTCCAGTACC
This sequence comes from uncultured archaeon, assembly GCA_964478605.1. Taxonomy (GTDB): domain Archaea; phylum Halobacteriota; class Archaeoglobi; order Archaeoglobales; family Archaeoglobaceae; genus WYZ-LMO2. Next base: position 28,343 of record CAYZIW010000005.1, read on the forward strand.
TCCGCCACGAATAAAAACAGGGATCTTTTTTTCGTTTGCGAATTTTAGTATTTCTGCAACTTCTTGAGTATTTTGAGGTATTAGTACTACAAAATCACTGGAAGGTCTCGGTGCGATAAGCTTTGGCGTTTCATCTGTGGAATAGAGTTTTGATCTATAAACTTTAAATTTCTCTTTCAGGTGATCCAAATCTTTTGTCCACACAAAAACTTGATCCTGTGGAGTGAGTTTAATTTTTTCCTAGCATCTGAAGGAGGATTAAATTCTTAAATTCGCTGCGTACTTTAGGCTATGAGGGTCGGAATAATCGGTGCCAGCGGATACACTGGTTCTGAGCTACTCAGGATTTTGTACAAGCATCCAGAGGCTGAGGTTGTAGCAGCATCTTCAAGGAGGTACGAAGGAAAGGAAATATGGAGAGTACACAGATTTCTTAAAGGATTTTATGATTTGAAGTTTTGTGATACGAATCTGAAGAACTTTGAAAACTGTGATGTAGTTTTTACACCAGTACCACATGGAGAAGCAATGCAGTATGTTCCACAGTTGCTTGATGCGGGAATCAAGGTTATCGATATATCTGCAGATTACAGGCTTGACAAGGAAACTTATGAGAAAGTTTATGGAAAAAAGCATGAAGGATACAGAAAAGCCGTATATGGCTTGACAGAAATTCACAGAGATGAGATAGCAAAAAGTAACTTAGTTGCAAACCCCGGTTGCTATCCAACTGCCACTATTTTAGCTGCAGCACCACTTGCGAAGCTTGAATTGATAGAAAAAGTTATATTTGATTGTAAAAGCGGAATAACTGGGGCTGGAGAATCGCCAAGCAGTTTTACACACTATCCAAACCTTCACGAGTCGATAGTTCCATACAACATAAATAAGCATAGGCACTACTACGAAATTGTTCAAGAGTTGGGCAGATTCCAGAAGGATTTGGAGATCTCTTTTACTCCGCAAGTTTTTCCAGGGTCAAGAGGTATACTTTGTACGGCTCACGTGTTTTTGCGAGGTGAACTCAGCAACGAGGAACTTTACAGGATCTACGAAGATTTCTACAAGAACTGCTATTTTGTAAGGTTGCAGGAGGAGGTTTCGCTTTCTCAAGTTAGAGGAAGCAATTTCTGTGATATAGCTATCTTTTCAGCTGGAAAAAGAGTCGTGATAGTCTCAGCAATAGATAACTTGGTTAAAGGAGCTAGTGGGCAAGCCATTCAGAACATGAACGTAATGTTTGGGTTGGATGAGAAAACGGGGCTTGATTTTCCACCTGTGTTTCCATAATTTTTAAAAACGCCGGGGGTGGGATTTGAACCCACGCGGGCAGAGCCCACACGCTTTCTAGCTTTTAAAGCCTCCAGGCGTGCGCCTTACCACTCGGCAACCCCGGCAGATTTTTATTAATTCCGAATTTTTCTTGCACCTACAAGACTTATTTATCTTTTGGTTGTTTGAAGCGCAAGATTATTTAAGCATTGGTGTGAATTGAAGCGATGAGTCTTGAGAAAGAGTATCTCGACATCACTTTCCTAAAAGAGAACGGATTCGTAAGAAAGAAATGCATAAAATGTGGAAAAAATTTCTGGACTGCAGATGAGAGCAGAGAAATCTGCAACGATCCACCATGCAGCAGTTATACGTTCATTGGAAAACCTATTTTCAAGAGGGCCTTTGAGCTTGAAGAAATGAGAGAGTATTATCTCTCCTTCTTTGAGAAGAGAGGGCACGAAAGGATTAATCGATATCCGGTAGTTGCAAGGTGGAGAGATGATATCTATCTAACAATTGCAAGCATAGCAGATTTTCAGCCTTTTGTAACATCCGGCATAGCCCCACCTCCTGCAAATCCCCTTACAATTTCTCAGCCATGCATAAGGCTTGATGATCTAGATAGCATAGGCAGAACAGGTAGACACTTGACACTTTTTGAGATGATGGCTCACCATGCGTTCAACTACCCGCAGAAGCAAATCTACTGGAAGAACGAAACCGTCGCATACTGTACAGAGCTTCTGATGGAACTGGGTGTGAAGAAAGAGGAAATAGTCTATAAAGAAGAACCTTGGGCTGGCGGTGGAAATGCAGGTCCATGCTTGGAAGCTATAGTAGGAGGTTTAGAGTTAGCAACGCTCGTCTTCATGAACTTGCAGGAAGACGAGGCTGGAGATATAGAGATAAAGGGATCAAGATACAGAAAAATGGATAACTACATCGTCGACACTGGCTATGGACTTGAAAGATTTGTATGGGCGAGCAAAGGTACGCCGACAGTTTATGACGCGATCTTTCCTGAAGTGATCGATTTAATATTAAAGAGAAGTAATGTAAATGTAGATATAAAAGACAGAGACGTTGCAAAAGCTGTAGCTGAGAGTTCAAAAGTAGCTGGTATCTCAAGCAATCTCAGAGGGCAGGAACTTTTGAGGCTAAGGGAGGAAGTAGCAAAAAGAATAGGGATAGATATTAGCGAACTTTCTTCAATCCTCGATCCGCTTGAAAAAATCTATGCGCTTGCTGACCATACGAGATGCATACTTTTCATGCTCGGTGATGGGCTTGTACCTTCGAATTCTGGCGGAGGATACCTCGCAAGGCTTATGATAAGGAGAAGTTTCAGATTAGCGGAAGAACTTCAACTTTCAGCGGAACTTGTAGATCTAATTGAAGCGCACTTCAAGAAGCTCGAATTTACATTTGAAGTTCCGATGGAAACGATCGAAGAGATACTTACTCTTGAAAAGAAAAAGTATGAAGCAACGATCAGTAAGGGTATAAAGTACGTAGAAAGAATCCTTGAAAAGAAGAAGGGCCTTTCAAAAGAAGATCTGGTAGAGTTGTACGATGCACATGGAATTACGGCTGAATTGTCTGCAAAGATAGCTGAACAGAAAGGTTTCAAAGTTGAAGTACCGCAGGATTTCTATTCCGAACTTGCTAAGAAGCATTCCAAGGCTGAAAAGAAAGAGGAGAAGAAAGTCAAGCTTTCTAGGAAGTATCCACCAACTAAAAAGCTATACCACGAAGATCCAAAAATGTTTGAATTTGAAGCTAGGGTAATTGGCTGCGAAGATGGATACCTAATCTTAGATAAAACCGCATTTTATCCTGAAAGTGGTGGACAAGAAAACGATTTAGGATACTTAATGCTCGATGGCAAAAAGATAGAAGTTTTTGAAGTTTTAGAGGTAGATGGTGTAGTGCTGCACAGAGTTGGTGTGGGGTTGAAGGATGTAATCGACAAACCTGTTAAAGGGTATGTCGATGCTGAAAGAAGGCTTAGACTGACGAGGCACCATTCTGCAACGCATGTGTTGCTCCATACTCTACAAAAGATGTTCGGAAATCAAGTATGGCAGGCTGGGGCTAAGAAGGAAGAAAAGAAGGCAAGATTGGACGTAACTCACTACAAGAAGCTCGAAGAAAATGAAGTGAGGGAAGTAGAGAGATTAGCGAACAGAATTATACTTGAAAACAAACAGATAGAGACCTTCTGGATGGATAGGATTGAGGCAGAGAAAAAATTTGGATTTAGGCTATACCAGGGTGGCGTTCCACCTGGAAAGGAGATAAGGATTGTGAAAGTTGGTGAAAACGTTCAAGCATGCGGTGGAACACACTGCACTTCGACTGGAGAGATAGGGTTGATAAAAATACTTAAGGTTGAGTCAATACAGGATGGAGTTCTTAGATTTGAATTCGCTGCTGGAGATGCAGCTATCGAAGCTATTGCCGAAATGGAGGCGATAGTTAAAAAGGCGAGCGAAGTACTTAGAGTAGAACCTCTGCAGTTGCCAAAAACAGTAGAGAAATTCTTTGAAGAGTGGAAAGAACAGAAAAAAGAGATAGATAAATTGAAGAGTGAGATAGCCAACTTAAAAGCTGAAAACCTGCTCAAAGATGCAGAAACTTTCAACTCAACAAAAATCGTAGCGAAAGTCATAGATGGGAGCATGAAGGATCTGATCAAACTTGCTGAAGTACTTGTTAATAAGAAGGCGGTTGGATGCCTTATGGCTTCTGGAGAAGGAAAAGTGTATGCAGTGGCTTTTAGTGGTGCGAACGTTGATGCAAGGGATATCCTTAACGCTATCTGTAGAGCTGCGAAGGGAAGTGGAGGAGGTAAGAGAGATATAGCTCAGGGAGCAGTGGAAAAGCTTTTATCTGAGGATGAGATCTGGAAGATCATCTATGAGGTGCTCTCGCGTTGAGTTGATACCTGTAACAGGCCTACCAATCGTTGAGGGCGGAGAAGATATAGCGAAACTGATTTTAGAGAGGGTAGAGATTAAAGACAAAGATATCCTCGTGATCAGTTCTACTTTCATCTCGAAGGCCGAAGGAAGAGTTGTAAAACTCAGCGATGTAAAGGTAACTGAAAAAGCAAGAAAATTGGCTGAAAAAATTGGCAAAAAACCAGAGTTTGTACAGGTAGTTCTTGATGAAAGTGAAGAGATACTTATAGATTATCCATTTTTACTTGTTAAGGCAAAATACGGGGCAGTTTGTGTAAACGCCGGAGTTGATGGTTCAAACGTAAAGGAAGGTTACGTCGTTCTTATACCAAAAAATCCAGATGAAAGTGCGGAAAGGATAAGGAAGAGGATAAAAGAGCTTAGTGGGAAAGATGTTGGAGTAATAGTCACCGATACAAACGGAAGATGCTTCAGGAAAGGTGTTGTTGGTGTAGCTGTTGGTTGTGCTGGGATAGAAGTTCTAAAAAGCTGGATAGGAGAAAAAGACCTCTACGGAAAAGAGCTTGAAGTAACTGTGGAATGCGTTGCCGATGAGATAGCTGGAGCTGCCAACATCATAATGGGTGAGGCTGGAGATGGAATTCCAGCTGTTATAGTGAGAGGACTGAATCTAGCTGGAAACGGGAAAGCTTCTGACATATTCAGGAAAGAAGAGGAAGACATAATAAGGAGATGTCTGAAAAGATCGTACTCGTCGGTAACAACGTAAGGAACGTTGCGGAATCTGCAAGAAAAGCAGGATACAAGGTTGTCGCGGTGACAAAGTATGATGACGCGGATCTAGAACTCTACTGTGATAAGGTTTTTTTGTTTAATTCACAAAAAGATGCTGAAAAAATTGCAAATGATGTTGCTCAGAAATACAACGCCAAGGTAGCGCTTTGCTCGGGGTGTGAACTTCTTAAAGTAAAGGCTGATTTGATATCCAATGAACCAAGAAAGGTTGAAAGGATTGTAGACAAGCTTAAATTCTACAAAACACTTGAAAATACTGGTATACCTTATCCTGAGCTTTTAAATGATGCTACGAACGAAAAAGCCATTTTAAAACCGAGATTTGGTGGAGGAGGAGAAAACATCGAGTTTTCATATGTTAAAAAAGAAGGTTTTATTCTGCAGCGGTACATCGAGGGCGTTCCATGTTCAGTATCTCTGATAGTAGGAAAAGAAATAGTTCCTATTGCTTCAAACTTGATATTGTCGGGATGGAAGGAAGTTTACTCTTCGGGTTTTAAGTACTCTGGAAACGTAACCCCCTTTTTAAACGATGCTGTAAAAGAAATGGAAAAGATAGCCATCGAAACTGTGGCGATTTTTGATCTTGTAGGCTCAGTTGGTGTTGATTTTGTTCTTGCAGATAAACCTTACGTTCTAGAAATCAATCCACGTTTTCAGGGTTCCTTGGATAGTGTCGAATGGTGCTGTGATACAAACGTTTTTGAGCTGCACATGAAAGCTTTGGAAAATCAGAGAATAGAGCGACCTAGATACAAAAGATTTGCGGCAAGGGCCATTCTTTTTGCTCCTTACGATATAAAGATAAATGCAAGCCCTTTTGGTAATGCATTCTTTGCAGATGTTCCTAAACTCGGATGTAGATATCAAAAAGGGGATCCAGTGGTTTCATTGCTCGCATCGGGATACGATTGGAAAGAGAAGATAATAGAGAGGAGAGATCTGTTTTTAAATTCTTTTACAGCTTTCGTATAAAAAAATGAAATTTTATTTTTCATAGCCTCTATAAACAATTTCTCTACCAGAAAAGCATATATACTCTTGAGGATTTGAAAAACAAGAGTATGATAATCGTAGCCGAAGGTGATGAGGATAAGAGTTTAGAACCTCCAGACAGTTTTCTAAAAAAACGAGTTAGCGACACTGTTTTAAATTTACTTGGCGACTACAGGTTTCATACGAAGGGATATTACGTTTCTCTGCATGCTGAAGAAAACAACTGCTTGGTTTATCCGAGAGTCAAAAACGCTCTGGATATCTATAGGGCTCCAATTTTTATTGAGAGATTAAAAAAGGCTGGTTTGGATGTACCAGAGTTTGAAGTAATTCCAAGACCAATTCCAGAAAAGACAATAATGCTTCCCTTAAATCCATTTTCGAAGAACTCTATGAAGGTCGTAAAAAACGATTCACAGTACTACAAGTACTTCAAAAGTTTGAGCATGGATTATCATTATCCAGTTGTCCATGTAAAAGTGGAGGGAAAGGTCGGTGAAGTTTACATGCATCTGAATAGAGCACAAAATGGAAGCGAAGAGGAAGAGGCTATTGCAAGAAAGGTCTTTGAGATATTTGGTGTTCCCCTTGGTAAGATATTCATCGAGCGAGTAGACGGAAAAATCAGGCCCTTCTACTTCATGCCTTTAAATAGAAAGGAAATCGACATCGAGTTGGCGGTTCAAGCTATCTATGAAGATCGGCTGCTACGTTGAAACATACAATTTCAAATACAAGGAAGAAGTCGAAGCGCTTAAGCTGTTCGAAGTAACAGCGGAGAACTTGGGTCACAGCTTTGAGGTCACTGGCAAGGAGATAGTGGATAGAATCGACGAGTTCGACTCAGTATTTATAAGAGCCACAACCGATCCCCTATTTACTTCCTACGTCGTTTCAAGGTTAGCTGAGGAGAGAGGAAAGAAAGTTATAGACGACTCGGAAAGTATCCGAGTTTGCTCGGATAAAATTGCCCTCTACTATCGGCTCACTAAAAATGGCGTCCCTATCCCTTACACCGTTCCTTTCTATGGTGAGTTTGAAAAGCTCGGCTCTATTGCAGAGGATATAGGCTATCCTGTTGTAGTTAAAGCTCCAAATTCGAGATTTTCACTTTTTGTTGAGAAGGCAAACAACTTTGAGGAGCTTTTGGCGATAGTAAAGAGGTTCATGAGAAGAAACAAGGCCATACTTTTGCAGAAGTATATCCCATCAACCTTCGACTGGCGTATAGGGGTTTTAAATGGAGAAGTTATCTATGCATGCAAGTATTTGCTTCCGAAGGGTGGTTGGAAGATTCGGGATGTTGTGAATAACAAGGTCGTTTGGGGGGATGTAAAGGCTGTCAAAAGAGACAACTTACCTTCTAAGCTGAAGAAAGTTGCGGTAAATGCTGCAAAAAGTGTTGGAAACGGTCTTTATGGCGTAGATATAAAGCAGGTTGGGAATGAGTTCTTCGTGATAGAAGTGAACGATAATCCCACGATAATGCACGGTATGGAGGATGCTAAGGATAAAGACATATATGAGAAGATAATAATGGCTCTTGTTAGCTAGGGCGAGAAGATGATCGGTCCGGAGCATGAGTTTTCTATAAATAACGAATACTTCGAACCACAGCCGATTGCAGACAAGATAATAAAGAAAATTCGAGGTCGAATAGCTAACGAGGCAAAACTTAAGAATTCTGGAGTAGTAATAGGAAAAGAACTGCAGAAGCATGTGATAGAGCTGAAGCCCAGCAAACCTTTTACCAGTTTTTTAGATTTTGAAGAAGTTATGCAAGAAGGTGTTGAGGAACTTCTAAGTTACTTGGATGGATATAAACTTCTTGGATTAGGAATGCATCCTCTTCTCGAGCTTAACAACGCTTACGTTTGGGACCATAGGGATAGGAAAATCTATGAAGCTTACGATAGGCTTTTCGATATAAAACAGCACGGCTGGCTAAATATCCAGAGTTTCCAGCTGAATTTACCGTTTAAAAATGAGAAAGAGGCGATAGAGATGCACAATAAGCTAAGAGTTCTGCTTCCATACCTAGTGGCGATAGCATCGTCATCTCCGATATGCGAAGGCAGGAAGTTCTACGTTGATTCGAGGATTTATTTTTATAGAATAAATCAAATAAAAATACCTGCAATTTGCAACGATGTAATACCTGAAAAAGTTAGCAATCTTCAGGAATATAGGTGCATACTTGAAAAGATCTATGAAGAATTGAAATTGAGGAATGCTGAAGTTCTATGCCATGAGTGGGTAAATTCGAGAGGGATAATCTTCCGCTTTACTAGAAATTGCATCGAAATAAAAGCCATGGATGAGCAGGAATGCATAAAAAGTGATGTAGCTATTTCAGCTTTTATAAAATCGATTCTAGTTTCCGATTTAGATGAAATGAACGATTTGGAGCTAAAAAAGAAGTTGGACGATGCGATGGTTAACGGAACAAAGAACATGAAGGCGGAGTTGAGGAATCTACTTAAAAAAGCGTATGAAAACGCTGATAGTGAGGAGAAGAAGTATATAAGCATTTTAAAGGAAAGAATAGAGCGCGGCAGCTTGGGTGAGAGAATCTTAGAAAATTTAAAAGATTTTTCGAAGGAAGAGATAATTAAGATGTGTGAAAAATTATCAAAATGTCTCGAAAAGAATGAGGTGTTCTTATGATCGATTTTATCGAAATCTGCTCAAAATGTGGAGGTCAATGCTGTAAGGATGCAAACCCTCCACTTTCAAGGAGAAGACTCGAGATCTTGCTCGAAAATGGAATAGACATTGAAAAAATAGCTTTCGAGAAGTATATGCATCCAAAAGCCAAAGAAGACGGTTTTTGTATCTTTTTTGATAACGGAAAGTGCTCAATTCACAATATAAAACCTGAAACTTGCGTTGCTGGGCCTTTTACATTTGACTTAAAGGGGGATACGTTGGAGATATATTTGAAGCTGGAGAAGATCTGTCCACTCGTTGCATACCTTAAAAAAGACAAAAAGGTATACAGAGAACAGTTTAAAATAGCTGTTGAGAACATAGTGCAGCTCATAATGGATTTAGATGAGCATAGTTTGAGAGAGATATTAAAAATTGAAGAGCCCGACACTGTGAAGGTTGCTGAAATAACCCTAAAATTAAAAGAATAAAATGTAAAACTAATCGGATTTTACTGTAGTCTTAGTCGCTCTTTTGAAATTTATTCTTATTTGGATTTCTTCATAAATTATTTTAGGTACGCTGAAGATCGATGCTAAAACAGGCTGGGAAAATTCGAAGTAGAATTTCAAGAGAATTAAGGCTGAAAGTGAAACTACAAATGATAATGAAAATAGGGTAAGATAAGAACCGATCCCTAGATTAGAAGTTGTGTACAAGATCATCCCACCAAGTATGCAGCCTACAGCCGAGAATACATCTACTATCCAGTTTCCTATGGCGTAAAATTGAGATGAATGTTTTTTGTAAGTCATATCTGCTATGGCATTCATAAATGATATGGTTGGGGCGGAAGTGTAGAAGCCATGCAGAACATACGCTAGGGTTAGAGTCAACGCTGGAAAAACCAGTGGTGAGATAGCAAACATGATTATGGATAGCAGGAATGTTATAATAATTATCGCGAACAGTGGCTTGTTGCCAAAGTAGTCAGATATTTTTCCTGCAATCTTTAGAGAGTAGATAGAGGATGCGTGCGCTACGAGTGTTAGATATATCAGGAACCAAAGTGAGCAGTTTAGCGCATTCAGAACGAACAAGGCGAAGAAGCCCCTTGAAGCGCTCAACGAAAACCAGAAGATCGAGTTTAATAACACCCACATTACGAAATTTCTGTTTTTTAGTGGTTCAAGTAAACTACCCTCTCCAATTCTGCTGGGTCTTACGTCGTTAATAGAGTGTAGAAAATAAACACTGACAATTCCGAAAAGAAAAGCTACGAGGAAGAGTAAGGAAAAGGCTCTATCTCCAAGGAAGTGGAACAGGATCGTCTGTATGGCTAAAATTGGAAGGGCTACCATTTTACCAAATGATAGCCTTTTTGATAGCAGTTCTCCTCTTTTGCCTTTGTGTAGTATATCTTGTGTCCAAGAACTCCAGCTTACAGTCAAAACATCCTCGAAAATGTTAAAAACCAGATAAGACAAAGCAAAAAGTGTCACTGCGGAGGAAGCATCGATGAAGGTTGAGAGCAACATTACTATAATTGACAGTTTTGCTAAGGAACTTGCAAATACAGCTACTTTCTTTCTGCTGTTCCTCTCGACGTAATTTGCGAAGATGATTTGCATTACTGTCGTAAGGTTAGGGATCGCCAGGATCAGTCCTACTAAGGTTGTTGGAGCAGAAAGAATGGCAAGATAAGAGCTGACGATCGTTGTTGTAATTAGCGAGTAAGTTACTTGTGAAAAAGCCCCTTCAAGCATGAAATTTGTTAAGGACTTGTCTAGGTCAAAACAGCTAACTTTGAAATTTTGCCCTCATCCCACCCCCCCACCCCTCCAACTTTTGGATTTGATCTGGTTAAATGGGCTCCTATATTTAAATTCGACGCCTAAAAAATAAGAAATTAGAAATAAAAAATTTAGTTGCTATGAGCGTATTTTATACTCAGACCGCCCCTCCATTCAAAGGTTGGGTAGCTCATCCTTTTAGCGTCCAGCAATCCGTGGGATAAAAGTGGTAACGCTATTGTGGCATCTACATTAACCTGAACTTTCTTTGCGTTGTAGTTTATCTTTCCCCAGCTGACACCCTCCTCGAACGTGCAACCACTCAACCCTCCAAATTGTGGATTGTCTGTAGTTATCTGTATTGCATACTCGTGACCACTAACCTCCCAGCCTTTTAGCTTTGCTACGATTTCTGTTTGCTGTATGAAATTCTTGGGCACCCCACCACCTATATACACCACACCTGTTTTCTTGGATTTTGCAACTATCTCTGTTAGCTCTTCAACATCTTTAATGGTATCAATTATTAGCTTTCTTTTTGCCACTGCCCCTCCAATACCAATGGAGCTGTCAGCAATTGCCGGGCAAAATATAGGAACACCTTTTTCGTAAGCTGAGATCAATATAGAATCTTTTTCTTTTGCTTTCTTTGAGATAATCTTTGCTAGCTCTTCAAAAAATTCTCTAGAAGATAAAACTCCCTCAAAGTTAGAGAAAACATCCGCTATTAGGAAATCAAGCTGGTTAAACTCTTTTTCAAATGCAAAAACATCGTAAATTCTGTCTATGCCTTCTTTGAATAAAGCATAGTCATCCACAGCTTCATTGCCGAGATAATGCTTGAAACCTAAAGTTTCGTGGATATCATGAAATATATTTGCTCCCGTTGAAACGAGGACATCTACGTACCTGTTTTTTATTAACCACGACAGTATCTTCCTCATACCCGCCGGTACCATTGCTCCACTTAGCCCCATCAAAATTGTAATTTCCTCCTCTTTCAGCATTTCTGTCCATATTCTAAAAGCCTCACCAAGTTTTCTCCCCTGAAATCCAGTTTTAGACATGGCATTGAGTAATTCCGAGATCCTACGATCTTTAACCTCTATAGGACTTGTAGGGATCATGTTGGCTTTAAAACAGAAGTGCGTATTTTAACTTTTTGTATCAAATTCATCATCAAAATTGAATAAAATTCTTGTACGTTTCTGAGTTGTCTGCTGTAATTTCTATTTTGAAGGTTAAATTTAAGTTTTTCAGATATTTCGGAATCTATGAGACTCCCTGCATGTTTGATCATCACTCTCATAGTTGTTACCACCGCTGCGGCGCAGCCGCAGGTGTATATTGATATTGTAGATTCCAAAGGAAACCTTGTAAATTATGTAAACCTTGGCGATCCCGTAAAAATCCGGGTTATAATGACGGAACGGACTAAGTATCCTCTAGCCATTTTTATCACAGGTCCCATAGAAGGTAAGTTGCTCTGCAAAAACAACTCTGAAACACCTAAGAATATAGATGAGGCTTGTGGCAAAAGTGAATGGGATTTTAAAATACCGGAAGATTGGCCTGAAGGAGTATACCACATAAAGGTCACTATATATGAGGCAGGTACTGTGGAGAGGTTCAAAGATTTCAGAGTTGTTAAGCCAAAGATAGTCAGCATAAATATGCCTGAATTTGTTTATCAAGGAAAAACGAAAATTTCTGTTAGTGTAGAAACGGCAGAAAAAGGATATGTAAGTTTAAGGCTAAGAGGAAACAATATAGATTACATTCTAGTGGAGAAATCGATAGATGAATTTTCAAAGAGCGGAGATTACAAATATGATGGAGAATTCGTGGTTAACCTCAGGCAATGGTATGAGAAGAGTGGGGACATCTCAAGTACGCTTCAGCCAGGTTCTTATCTGCTAGAAGTAAAGCTTAGTATTGGGTCGAAGGAGTGGGACAAATTCGTTAAAGTTGTAGAGATAAAAAAACCGAGATTTGATGTTTTTGTAAAAGACAGTGTTAGCAAAGGAGATCAGCTGGTTGTGGATATACAGACGAACAGAAGGTACGACTATGAATACGGAGGGATATACGTAACGCTTGTAAGTAAAAATTTTGTAACTTACAAGAAAGCTCTAATTGACGAAGACGGCTATGCTAAAGTTATTTTCGAGACCTCGGCATTGCTTGAAGGAGATTACGAGATCTATGTGAGAGATACGGGCCTAACAAGTACTATACCTCTTCCAGAACTCGTGCAGAGGCATTATGACCTGAAACCTGAAGAAGAATATGCGAAAGTACTTCAAGCACAAGATGACGTAATTTTCAGTAAGAAAATAGCAATAACAAAACCTCTCGGCTTAGATGCTGAAATATACATCGTGCCCGTAGGATACAGCACCCAAGTAGAGTCGAAAATGAGCTTTGAGGTTATTCTGAATTCTAGCAGGGGAGTTTCAGCCTTTGAACTTACCATATATTCCTCACCGAGTGGCATCGTTGATTTCAGCTCGATAAGCCTTCCAAGCTGGGCTACGCTTGTGGATAGTTCTCTTTCATCAGACTACATCAAAGTCTTTGTTGTTGATCCGAAGAACCAGTTTAAAACAGCGGAAAATCTTAAAATTCTAGGAATATCGGCAAAAGCAAAAAATGAGGGTGAAGCAGTTTTGGAGATTAGAAAAGCTAACGTTTTTGATAGAGACGGAAAAACTCTTCTAACAAAATCATATAGGAGCTACGTTAACGTAGAAGCCAAAAAATCGAGTAGTGTTCAAAACGAAACGGATAATACGATAGTAGTCGAGATACCAGTGAACACTTCCTATGAAAAGCCATCAACATCTTTTACAACTTCAACACCCACTACAGCTGTTTTACAACCAGAAAGCACTAATCAAAGTTTAAATTATGGTTCGGAAGTTCAGGCTTTGGAAGTTGATTATCAGAAGGTTTTCATGTTTACATTTAGCTTTGTTGCCACCTATATACTCGGAAAATTCTTTATCAGCAGAAAAAAGTAAAAGTTTTCGTACAAGAACTAAAAGGAGTTTGTTGTGAATCGATTCATAACAAATTTTATTTTCTCGGTATAATCGATTTTTTTGTGCTAGTCGGAGGTGATTCTGTTGCCGGCTTATAAGTGGCTTATACTGGCTGTGGCCTGGACGCTCTTTGGTGCGTTGTTCTTTTCTTGGTATGCGATGGGTACACTGGCTGTTTTGCTGATGGAGTTGTACCAGATAGATCAGACACAGTACTCTATATGCTTCACTCTACCATGGCTTATAGCAGGAATACTAGCGTTTCCTTCCGGAATAGTTGCAGATAAAATTGGGGTTAGAATGACAGCAACTGCTGGTGCTTTGATCACAGCTATTGGAACGTTACTGAAGGCTTTCAGCGTTGATTACTCTGCACTTGTAGTTGCACAGATCCTAGTCGGCATCGGTTTGGGTACGGCGTTGGTGAATCTACCAAAGCTTATAAACGCTTGGTTCCCACCGCAACAAGTAGGGCTTGCAACCGGGTTATATATGACTGCAATGATGATATGGTTATCGCTAGGTATGACCCTAGCGCCATTTTTCCAGAGCTGGAGTAGTTTAAATCTGATTGGCGGGATTTTAACAATTTTGGCAGTAGTTTTATTTGTTGCAATTGTTCGCGACGCCCCTGCAGGAGTTGTAATTCCAAAAGCAAACGTAATCGAAGGTGCTAAGAATTCCCTAAAGAATAAGGCTATCTGGGGAGCCGCCTTAGGAACCTTCGTTGCAATGTCTGGGATGGTGCCTTTCCAAGCGTTGTTCCCAACAGCAGCATTTTTCGAGAAGGGAATAGATGTCGCAACAGCTGGAGCGATTGTTGCAATGATAACTTGGGCTGGTTGCATAGGATCTTTCGTTTTTCCAGCAGTAAGTGCAAAAACAGGTGGAGTGAAGCTGTACATAATTTTGCTATCGCTTAGCTTTTCAGTACTGGTTTACATTGGCTGGATGTTAGGTAGCGTTCCAGCACTTTGGGTTACTATAACTCTTGCTGGCTTTTTGGCAGGAGGAGTAATTCCGCACTGGATGGCTTTGCCGGCGTATCTCCCAGCAGTCGATCAAAAGATGAAACCAGAGTGGATTGGAGGAGCTGCAGGATTGCTGAACACTTTTCTGTGTCTTGGAGCCTTTATTAGCACTCCATTTGTAATAGCACCTATAGCAACGGCTTCAGGTTTTACAACTGCCTTTGGAATCTCTGCATTGCTCTTTGCAATTCAAGGATTGTTTGCTTTGTTGATCCTTGAACCGCCAAGAAGAAAATAGAGTCTAATTTTTATATTTTTTATTGAAAATATTTAACCTAATTTTTACAACGTTTGTCAACTTTCTCACGTCACTCTATTTTTGATTTACTAACTGCAGCTAAAGTTTATATTTTTGAACTATAAATTAAAGTATGCAGCCAATTCCGGCAGATCTAGTACTTCTCGACGGTGAGACTCCTCTCTGGAGTGGCAGGATGAGTTGGAAATCCAACTGGTGGCTTATATTTCTTGGAATACTAACTTTTTGGACGATCTTAGGACTTGTGTTCTTTTTAGTAGCTTACCTAAGAGTTAAAAGCTCTGAATACTTCGTCAGCAATCTTAGAATCTACGTAAAATATGGGCTGATTGCCAGAAGAACTATGGAAATCAAAAACGAGTGGATAACCAACTATGCTGTGTACCAGGGATTTATTGGTAGAATTCTTAACTACGGAGACGTACTCCTCGCAACTCCTGGACAATACCTTGGATCAGCGTTGATCAAGGGCGTTTCAGATCCAATGTTTGTCAAGGCAATAATAGATGAAGCCACTCGAAGATCCAAATCAAAAACATGAAACTAGGCTACAGACAATTTAAATTGCGGCAAGGTTATATTCATTGCGGAAATCATGCTTTAGATGATCATAACCGACAACCATATGCACCTCTACAACCATCTAAGGCTCAAAGCTCTTAAGGAGTTTAGGGAAGCTGGAGGTACCCATGTATTTTTAGTTTCACTTCTATGCCATCACTACGAAGTTGTGCCAAAAAGTGGAAAAGATTTCTCAGTTGTTTTTGATGAGCACATAAGACTTGTAGAGAAGGCAAATGAGATCGTAAAAGCTTATGCTGTTCTAAGCGTTCATCCAGCAGAGATAACAGTGCTTGGAAGCAGATACGGGGTTGAAAAAGCGGCAGAGATTATGAAAGAAGCTTTGGAAGTTGCTGGAAAATATGTGGCGGAAGGTAAAGCGGTAGCGATCAAAAGCGGGAGACCTCATTACGAAGTTAGCGAGAAAGTTTGGAAACTCAGCAACGAAGTTCTAATGCATGCATTCGAAGTTGCGAAAGATGTTGGCTGTGCTATACAGCTTCATACAGAGAGCTACAACCGAGAAGGGATGGAGGAAATTGCAAAGATGGCTGAAAAAGCTGGATTGAAGAGAGAACGAGTAATTAAGCATTTTTCACCACCTTTGGTAAAAGATTTCGAAGAAATCGGAATTTTTCCATCGGTTATTGCGAGTGGTAACAATGTTCTCGAAGCTGCATCACAGGGAGATAGATTTTTTGTAGAAACAGACTACATCGATGATAGAAACAGGCCAGGAGCAGTCTTAGGACCTAAAACCGTTCCAAAAAAAGTTAAAGAACTTGTAAGCAAATATGGAGAAAACATAGCGTATAAAATATGTGTTGAAAACATCGAAAAGATATACGGCATAGAACTAGACTTATGAAGGTCGAACTTGGAGAGAACTTTGCAGTGATTCCCTCAAGGATAGATTTAACAAATCGAGGATTTGGACAGAAAGTAGGGGATAAGATACTGCTTCATCCGGTAGAAGCGG
Organism: uncultured archaeon; assembly: GCA_964478605.1. Lineage (GTDB taxonomy): Archaea > Halobacteriota > Archaeoglobi > Archaeoglobales > Archaeoglobaceae > WYZ-LMO2. The sequence goes on from CAYZIW010000005.1 coordinate 44,649, forward strand.
TCTATTTGCAGTTGAACTACCTCTATCATTTCGTCGAAACTGAAGAACTTTTAAAGTGGGCTAAAAGAGTTGAAAATTTTGAGACGATGTACTTTGTTTATGAAGACTTGAGGGATAGAGGAATCAATGTAAGAGTGGCTGGAGATTATTTAATTGCTGGGAAGGTTTACTATCCAATTTCCGAAAGAAAAACTATAAAAATTAAAGATATTGCAGAAAAATCCAAAAATTTTGATAAATTTACTGTTGCTGTGGTTGATGAGGAGAGTGAAGTGACATACTACAGAGTTACACTTATACAGCCGCATGGTGAGCAGTCGGAAGATCTTGAAAGCTTTGAAGGCTACCTTATGGCGGACAGAGTTGTTGTATATAACAAGGAGATATTCAAACGCTACTTCTATGGAAGTGAAAGGAAAAATTTTGTTACACTCTCTCTTATAGAGTCGGTCTATCTAGCGGAGTTGGGGTATTTGAAGATGAAGAATGCAACGCTTGAAGAGTTGATTGAAGCTGCGAAAAAGCATGAAAAAGATTTTGAAAGAAAATTGGACGTCTATAAAGATCTGAAAAGAAGGGGTTTAGTGGTTAAAACAGGATTTAAATTTGGAAGTGATTTTAGAGTCTACGAAAAAGTAGCAGATATCGAAGATTTACCCCACTCTAAGTACCTCGTTACGATAGCTGACGACGAAGAGTTCAAGCCAAGTGAGATAGCCCGAGCTGTAAGATTAGCACAAAGTGTAGCAAAGAAGATGCTCTTCGTCGTTGGCAACGAATACGTTCAATTTGAGAGGGTAAAATTATGAAGGTTGCTGTAGGTTCAAAGAATCCGACGAAAATTGAGGGGGTAAAAAGAGCTTTCGAATACTACTTCAAGGAAGTGGAGGTTGAAGGGTTCGAAGTAAAAACTTCAATTCCACCCCAACCCTTCGATTTTCAAACAATCTTTGGTGCAATCGAGAGAGCAAAGATCTGCTGGAGTAAAGAATTCGATTTTTCTGTGGGAATCGAAGCTGGACTTTTCAAGATGCCGTATACAATTACAGGCTACTTGGATTTTCAGGTAGCAGCAGTATTTGATGGAAAAAAGATTTCCATAGGTTTTGGACCTGGTTTTGAATATCCTCCGGTGGTAATTAAGGAAGTTCTTGAAGGTAGGGAAGTAGGATCTGTTATGGAAAAATTTTCTGGAATCAAGGATATCGGTAAGAAAATTGGAGCTGTTTATTTTCTTAGCAAAGGTGCAGTTTCGAGAGTCGATCTTACAAAAATGGCTGTTATAATGGCGTTAATTCCTTTTATCAACAATTATGAGGGTTGTGAGACCCTTTGATCCGTGGAAATCAAAACTGTGCAGCTGTAAACCCAAGTACTCCTTCAATCCCTACACAGGTTGCGCGCACAATTGCGCCTACTGTTACGCAACATATATCCCAGATTTTTTCAATCTAAGAGAGAAAAAGAATCTCTTAAAGCTTTTGGAGAAAGATATTGTCTGTTTAGATCCTAGAAGCATTATTTCGATGTCAAACAGTTCCGACCCCTATCCGCCTGTGGAGAGAGAAAAGCAATTGACAAGGAAGTGCATTGAGTTAATGAAGGAATACGATGTAAATTTAATGGTCGTTACTAAGAGTGATATCGTAGCTAGAGATCTAGATCTACTTGCAGAAATGAAGGCCATCGTATGTATTACAATAACAGGTTGCGATAAACTGGAAACCAACGCTCCCAGCACAGAAAAAAGGATAGAAGCATTCTTGAGAATTAAAGATGCTAACATTCCAGCTGTTTTAAGGTTTGATCCTATAATTCCAGGAATAAACGAAAACGAGTTATGGATAATCGAAAAATGCGAGCCGGATCACGTAGTTACCTCCACACTGAAGATTAAAAGGGATGCGATCTCAAGGTTACAGGGGTATCCAGAATTTCGTAACATACTAGTTTTCTATACGGAAAAAATTGGGAGTTACAGGTACCTGAGCAAGGAGCTTAGAGAGAAATTGTTGCGTAAAATTGAGAATTCTTGTTTAGAGAAAGGAATAAGCTGCGGCTTTTGTAGAGAGGGGTTGGAATTTAAAGCGAAGAGCTGCGATGGAAGCCACCTTTTTAAATTTGCATAAAATTATGAAATTTTTGCGCCAATGGATTTAAGAACATCGAAGAAGGCTGGAAAAGATACACTTACAACTTCCGCATTCAAGACTTTTATTTTTCCAATTAAACCTAACAAGGCAAAGCTCATGGCAATCCTATGGTCTCCGAAGGAATTGACTGTACCTGTGACTCTACCACTCTGACCTTTTATTTTCATTCCATCTTTGTACTCTTCAACTTCAAAGCCTAAAGCTCTTAAGTTTGAGCATATTGTCTTTATCCTGTCGGTTTCTTTGATCCTTAGATGTTCGGCATTTCTTATTATTGTCTCTCCTTTTGCTGCGGCGCCGAGAATTGCTACTGTTGGAACTAAATCTGGATTATCTGATGCATCGAAATCAATACCCTCTAATTCGGATTTTTCTGCAACTATTTTACCAGTTTCTCTGTTCCATTCCACTCTCCCACCCATCTGCTTGACGATGTCCACTATTATTTTGTCTCCCTGCATGGAATCGTACATGTTTTGGATCTCTACTTTCCCAGCCAAAATACCGGCAGCGATTAAATAGCTCGCAGAGCTGAAGTCTGCAGGTACGGAAAATTTTCTGAGTTTGAAAGCTGAAGGATACACCACAAAACTCTTGTCTTCCACTTTAAATTTTACGTTGCTATCTCTTAGCACATGAAGAGTTATGTCGATGTACGGTCTGGATTTTACACTTTCAATCTCTAAAACCGACTCCTCAATCCCGAAAGGCAGGGAAAAAAGCAGCGAGGAAACGAACTGTGAACTTGGAGCAGAGAACTTTAGGTCCCCTCCTTTTATTATACCCTCTACCTTTATTGGAGCTTTATAATCTCCATATCCATAAACTTTTCCGCCAAGCTTTTTGATTGCCATCGCGAGCTCTAAATTCGGTCTGCTTCTGAGCGAAGGATCCCCATCGAGGGTGGAGATACCTTTAGCTGTTGAGAGTAGTCCCATAAATATTCTAAGTGTCGTTCCAGAGTTTGCAAAGTAGTAGTAACCGTTTTTAACTTCTTCAGTACCAAAAACTTCAAATTTATCTCTTTTCCGCAAAATTTCTGCCCCCATCTTTCTACAGCCGTTGATTGTAGCGATCGTGTCTTCTGAGATTAGAACATTTTTTATTATGGCTTTTTTGGATAAACTTGCAGCTATCAGCGCTCTATGCGAGTAACTCTTGGATGGTGGCGGTGTAGCTTTTCCATAAACCTCACTTTTCGAAACTACGACGTCCATCTAGACAACCTCTCCAATGCAGCTTTTTTTCTCAAAATCTCCCAATTCGGCCTGTTTTAAAGTTTCTCTCATGAAGTTTATTATCTCGTCGTAGATCTCCCTTCTAACTGGAAAAGGAACACCATCCTTACCACCTACTGCAAAGCAGAATTTTGCAGGATCTTTTTTATCGTATTCCGTATCATATATGAGTTCAGAAATCAAAGCCAAGGCTCTAATCGTTTCTTTTCCAATTCCCTTTAACATCAACAGATTTTCAAAGTTCTCTGGCTGTAAATTGTATGCTTTTTCAACAACTCTCCAGTCTATCTTTTTTGGGATCTCTAAACCCTCTTTTGATTTTACAATTGATATTAGTTTCTCATAATCTTTTCTAAAGCTACCATCTCTAATCACATCTACACAAACTTTTCTCGCTCCTCTGCTCATTTTTGACTGTAAGTTAACGACTACATCTTCGATTTTTTCGGCTGTTATTCCACTGTGAACATCTTCCAAACTTGGTAGATTTCTATAGACGTTCCAGTGGTATCTTCTAGCCATACCTGTTTCTGCGTTCATACCCTGCTGGACAACTACCATGTACCTATCGCTGAAAAAGACCGTGTGATGGTAGAGGTCGTATCCATCTATTAAGGCTGCGTTATCAGCTTTTGCAGCAAATCTACTGAATTTGATTATCTTCTCGGCATCAGCCTTTATTTCTGTAGCGAGCTTCTTGACCTCTTCTGGTGTTTTTATTGCGTTAGCACCTTTTCCACCTGCAATTTTAACTCCAAAGTCTTTCTCATTTAACACAGATTTTAGAACACCCGTTAAAACTGTTGTCGATCCGCTTGAATTCCAGTCAAAACCTAAAACATTCGAGAAACACTGGAAGAATATTGGATCGGAGACCCTCCTTAAAAATTCCAGTTCACCAAAATCCGAGATTATCAACGCTACTATTGGTTCTGCAAGTTTTTTCATTCTGTTGAGAAGCCAGTAAGGTGCTTTTCCGCTGTGCAAAGGTAGATCGATTTGTCTCATATGTCTACAACTATTACTGTTCTGTAGCCACCTTCCTCCTTCTCCACTCTGTAATTGTGCATTGTTATAGCTTTTGGCTGCACTTTCACGATCTCTCTGGTGACTCTAGATCCTATGAGTATACCTTCCACTTTAAATTCACTGGCATTCACACTAACTTCTCTTGCAGCAAAAAATTCCGTATCGAGTAGATACAGAAGTTCGTTGAGCCACTTATATAAGAGAAGGTCCACTTCTTCAGCCTCTATGCTTAGATCTACCGTTCTATTTTTGTCTAATTTTTCTACATGAACAAAAGCATCGTAAAAAGCAAGAGTTGCATTTTCTATTAGTTCTTTAACATCCTTTCCCCAAACCTCAAAAGCTATGTCTGCTGTGTGATCTATGAACCTGTATCCCATATAAAAAATTTTTTAGAGAAGTGATTTAACGGTTACTCCTTCTTAAGCCAGGGAATGAGTTTCCTCATCTCTGCTCCGACTTTCTCTATTGGATGATTTCTCTCCATCTCAAGCAGTTTGTTGTAAACGGGTCTACCAGCTATATTTTCGAGTATCCATTCTCTTGCAAATTCTCCACTCTGAATCTCTCTCAGTATCTTTCTCATCTCTTGCTTAGTATTTTCGGTGAAGATCCTTTTACCTCTTGTCATTCCACCGTATTTTGCTGTTTCGCTTACAGCTTTCCACATGTTGTATATTCCACCTTCGTAGATGAGGTCTACTATCAGTTTAAGTTCATGTAGGACTTCAAAGTATGCAACCTCTGGCTGGTAACCAGCTTCAACGAGAACCTCGAATGACATCTTTATCATCTCTGCAACTCCACCGCATAGATCAACCTGTTCACCGAATAGATCTGTTTCTGTCTCCTCTTTGAAAGTCGTCTCTATTACTCCAGTTCTTGTTGCTCCAATTCCTTTCGCATATGCAAGCGCTTTTTGAAGCGCCTCGCCAGAATAGTTCTGTTGCACTGCAACCAACGCTGGAACCCCTTTTCCTTCGACGAACATTCTTCTAACCAGTGGTCCGGGACCTTTTGGCGCGACCATCGTAACATCTACATAGCTCGGAGTAACTATCTGGTTGAAGTGGATATTGAATCCATGAGCAAATAGGAGCATGTTTCCTTCTTTAAGCTTGTTCTTGACGTACCTGTTGTAAACATCCGGCTGAACCATGTCTGGAATTAGCATGGCTATTACATCTCCCTCAATCTCCTCAAGTTTTACAACCTTCATTCCATCTTTCTTGGCCATTTCCCAGCTTGCTTTGTCCCACTCGGGCAATGCAACAACTACATCAATTCCAGAATCTTTTAAATTCAGTGCATGTGCATGTCCTTGGCTACCATATCCAACGATGCAGACTTTTTTCCCCCTTAAGAACTTCAAATCCGCGTCGGAATCTCTATAGATTTTGGCCATACTTCAAGTTTGCTAGAGGCGTATATAATTTGCGTAGGACAAAAATTTCGTAAAAACTATATTCAGATTTGTAAAAACGATTTATGCGCTCGGCATTATTCCTATTTCTGTTAGGATTCGTGCTTTTAGTTTATGGTGTATTCAATGCTTTCTCCCTTCCATCGGTGGCAGCTAGAACAATTGCAGACAACTACAGAATAATCTTTTTCCACGTTCCGGCTGCAGTCTCATCTTTTGTGGCCTTCACAGTCACATTTGCAGCTTCCATTGTTTTTCTCAGAAGTGAAAAGTACAAGTACGATATTTTGGCTGAAAGTTCAGCATACTTCGGCTTTACAATGATCACCGCAGCTTTGATAAGCGGTTCAGTATGGGCTAAAGTCGCTTGGGGGAGTTATTGGCACTGGGATCCGCGAGAAACTTTTGTTTTGATATTATGGTTTGCTTATGCAGGATATCTAGCCCTGAGAGCATCCATCGAAGATTACGCATTGAAAGCAAAATACTCTGCAATATACGGAATAATAGCATTTATAACTGTTCCCCTGAGTTATCTATCTTCAAAAATGTTTCTATCTCTACATCCAACGACTGGAGAACTTAGTTTTGATTTACCGAGGCTGACAACACTCCTCGTAATGATTACAGCGTTCATACTAATCTATACTGCCTTCCTAATTCTGGACTCAAAAATTCGGATAGTAGAAGCTAAGATAGGAGGTGGTCTTGATGGATGATTATACTGCGATTCTGATCGCTTCGATGGTTGTACTCGTGTCTCTGTTCTTAATATTTCTCATGACCTATAAAAAGGCTGTAGAGATCCTCAGGAAACTTTAAAAATTTTTTACATTGACTGCAAAGATCTGGATTTAAAAAGATTTTTCGGGTTTTATATTCTCCTTCTTATAGCAGGATTTCTTGTTGCAATTTCTAAAAGCGCAGATTCGAAGCTATCATCAATAGAAATTGTTTCAGACAAAAATAATCCAGTTCTTCCAACTTCTTTTCTCCTTGTGAGTACTCTTATCCTTTCTTGCACAGTTTCAACAGAGATTCCAAGAATTTTAGCTACTTCACTTGGGTGAACATCAGAGAGTGGTACCTCCACGTGTCCTTCTGAAATCGGCAGTATCAAAACTAGCCTTTTATCTACTCCAGCCACCCTTTCATTTCTTACAATTCCATCAAAATCTAGACAGCCTCCAAAGCGGTAGAATTCAATTTCTCTATCTTTCATCTTGACTAGAGGAAAGCTCACTGTGACCTCATCTGAGAGCACAAATTCCCCCTTGATTGCATAGTTTGGAGTTGCCTGAACGATCCTCTTTTCAAGTACTTCAAAGTTCTCTAAGGCTAGTTCTATTTTATATGATGGAACGTTCAATGGAACGAAGATATCTATGTCGCTATCTTCTTTTACATCTCCCCTTGCAACGCTGCCATAGACTATGCAAGGCAGTCCAATATCTTTTAAGGACTTCATTATAACACTGGCCTTATCTCTTTTTTCTTTTAAAATGCTCCACCTATCTTCGTTGTAGATTAGAACTCCTTTAGATTCAAAACTTGCCACCCTCATTCAACTACTTCATCTATCCAATCTAAAAACTCTCTCAGCCCCCTGCTTATGGGAATTTCACATATGCAAGGGACTTTGTAGCTGTGAAGCTCTTTTACCTTCTTTCTTATCTCAGCAAACTTCTCAGCGGTTGTTTTTACGATCATCGCGTACTCGTTTGCATTCTCTATTTTTCCTTCCCACCAAAACATTGAGGTTATGGGAAAAATGTTTACGCATGCAGCTAACTTATCTTCAAGTAGAGTTTTTGCTATTTTTTCAGCTTCCTCCCTAGATGATGCCGTTATATATACAAAACTGTACATCGCACCCCCTCAACTGATCTTCTTTTTCTTAACTTCAACAACATCACCGAGGGTTATAGATACTTTTCTCTTGTCCTCTATCTTTACCTCTTGAACTTTTTCTCTCAATTTAATGCCAAAGATCTTTTCGAGCTTTTCAACAACTTCCGGTTCTGGAGCTATTTCAGCATTTTCTATCTTTTTAATGAGGGATTCCTTCTCCTGAATTTTTTTAGCCAGTTCTTCCTGACTCCAACCTCTCTTCTCCCTCTCTCTCCTCAGAACCTCATGAAAGTTCTCTACAAGCTCTTCTTTGAACTCTATTTTCGTTGAAGGTTTCTTTTTTTGTATAACTACTCTTCTTGCGCTATCCTGAGAGGCAGTTGAAACTTTTTCACTTCCAAACTGCTTGCATGAAGCGCAAACAGTCATTTCTGTTCCTTCGACGAATATCTTGTAACCTTTGCTTATCTCCCTACCGCATATCTCGCAGTTCATACGATCACCGCATCCAACAAGTTAATATAGGTGTAGTGATATATAGTATTTTGGAGGTCCCGGGTGGGGAAAAATGGAAAAAGACAAGGAAGTTGAATATCTGCTCGAAAAGCTTCAGAAGCTTGAGGATGAATATTACAAGCTTAAGGAACACGTACGTAGACTTGAGGATGAAAAGAGATTTATAGAAAGTGAAAGATTAAGATATGAACGTGAAGTTCGAAGATTAAGAAGCGAAATTGAAAGATTAAGATCGCCTCCGTTGTTGGTTGGTACCATATCTGACGTTCTTGATGATGGAAGAGTCATTGTTAAAAGCTCAACAGGACCGAAGTTTATAGTTTTCGCATCACAGTATATAGATCCGGAAGAATTAAAGCCGGGCGTAAGGGTTGCTTTAAATCAGCAAACTTTGGCGGTTGTCAGTATATTACCTTCGTCTAAGGATCCGATGGTATATGGATTTGAAGTTGAAGAAAAGCCAGATGTTACTTACGCCGACATCGGCGGATTGGATGCACAGATTGAGGAGATAAGGGAAGCAGTGGAGTTACCGATGCTGAAGCCGGAACTTTTCAAAGAAGTAGGTATAGATCCCCCTAAGGGCGTTCTTCTCTACGGTCCTCCAGGGACAGGTAAAACGTTGTTGGCAAAGGCAGTTGCAAATCAAACGAAGGCTACATTTATTAGGGTCGTAGGTAGCGAATTCGTGCAAAAATTCATAGGTGAAGGGGCAAGACTGGTAAGAGAAGTGTTCCAGCTCGCTAAAGAAAAAGCGCCCTCAATAATATTTATAGACGAACTCGACGCCATAGCGGCTAAGAGAACAAGTAGTGATACAAGCGGTGATAGAGAAGTTCAGAGAACTATGATGCAGCTTTTAGCAGAGCTTGATGGGTTCGATTCACGGGGAGATGTAAAGGTAATAGGTGCTACGAACAGGATAGACATACTTGATCCTGCAATCCTAAGACCAGGAAGATTTGACAGAATAATTGAAGTTCCGCTACCGAATTTTGAAGGTAGGGTTCAGATATTCAAGATCCACACAAGAAAAATGAAGCTTGCCAGCGACGTAGATTTTAACGAACTTGCAAGGCTGACTGAGGCTGCAAGTGGTGCAGACATTAAGGCAATATGTACTGAAGCTGGAATGTTCGCAATAAGAGAGGAAAGAACAAGCGTAACTATGCTCGACTTCATGAAAGCGATAGACAAAGTTCTAAGAAGAAGCCATCCAATCCCGGATTTGAAAGGAGTCATGTTTGTCTAACCCCGGGACTTCCACAAAATTTTTTTATTATCTTTGGCAAACACCTTCTATGCTCTTTAAAAATTTTGCTGAATTTTGCAATGTTGTTGAAAAGATAAGCTCAACCATAGAGCTCGCTTCAAAAGTTGCAGCGTTGATGAAGAGTGCCGAGGATGATGAGGACCTCTACAACATCTCACTTTTTCTCATGGGGAAAGTTTATCCCCCATGGGATGAAAGAGAGCTTGGAGTTGGAATAGGTCTGATATACGAAGCTCTTGAAAACGTTAGTGGTATAAAAAAATCAAAAATAGAGGATTTAGTCAGGGAGCACGGTGATCTTGGAATAGCGGCTGAAAAGGTTTTACAAAACAGAGCTATGGTTACATTATCTTCAGAGGAGTTGACGATAAAACGTGTTAGAGAGATATTCGATGAAATTGCAGGTTTAGTTGGCGAAAGAAGTAGAAAAAGAAAAATTCTCCTTCTTACTGGTTTATACGCTGCAGCTTCACCAATTGAAGCTAGATACCTCACAAGACTGATTTTAGGGGAGATGAGACTGGGAATTGGAGAAGGTATAGTGAGGGATGCGATATCTAAAGCCTTCAACGTTCCAACGGATTTGGTTGAAAGGGCCTATATGATAACGAACGACCTCGGCAAAGTTGCAATAGCAGCCAAAAGAGAGGGAATTTCTGGTTTAAAGCAGATAAAAGTACAGCTGCATATTCCTATAAGGATGATGCTTGCGCAAAATGCTGAGAGTGTAAAAGAAGCTTTGGAAGAAATGCAGAAAGTAGCTGTAGAATGGAAGTTTGATGGTGGAAGGATACAGGTACATTATGGAAATGGAAAAGTCACTGTATACTCCAGAAGGCTTGAAAATATAACGAATGCAATTCCAGAAGTCGTGGAAGAGATAAAGAAGTGTTTAAGTGATGGAGTAATACTAGATGGAGAAGTCATAGCCGTAAAGGATGGAAAACCAATGCCTTTTCAGCACGTTTTGCGAAGGTTGAGGAGAAAGCATGAAGTTGCGAAGATGGCAGAAAAAATACCTCTTAAAGTTTACTTCTTCGATATTGTCTACAGAAACGGAGAACTGATAGATCTCCCTCTGAAGGAAAGAAGAAGACACCTCGAAGAAGTTGTAAAAAGTGGAGAAGTGGTTAAAATTGCAGAACAAGTCGTGACTACTGATTTAAACGTGATTGAATCTATTTTTAAGGCAGCAATCGACGCAGGACATGAGGGAGTTATGCTTAAGAATCCGGAATCACCTTATGTACCAGGAAAGAGAGGTAAAAATTGGTTAAAGCTTAAGATCGTAAGAGAGACGCTTGATCTGGTTGTAGTAGGGGGAGAGTGGGGAGAGGGCAAGAGAAGTCAATGGATAAGTAGTTTTGAACTTGCATGCGTAGATCCAACTAGTGGTAAGCTTTTAAACGTCGGAAAAGTTGCAACGGGATTTACAGATGAAGATCTAGAAGAATTTACAGAATTGTTTAGGCCTTTAATAGTGAGGCAGGTGGGTAAGAGAGTAGAATTCATCCCTAAGTATGTTTTCGAAGTAGCCTATCAAGAGATTCAGAAAAGTCCGAAATATGAAAGCGGCTACGCTCTTAGATTCCCGCGGTTTGTAAGAATAAGAGATGACAAGGATGTTGATGAAGCGGATACCATAGAAAGAATAGAGCAAGTTTTCAGATCGCAATTTGGTGAGAAAAAATGAGGAAACTGATAAGCTTATTCCTGTTTCTTGTATTCTTTCTGTCAGCCTACAGGGGATACCTGAGTGGAGACTTCAGGATAATAGAAGAGCTTGGAAGGTTCTTCGGCGAGTTTGAAGGGATTTTAGATGATCAGTTTAAGTTTGCAGTGTTCATCTTTTTAAACAATGCAGTCAAATCTCTGATTGCAATGCTAAGCGGGTTCTTTTTTGGCATCTTTCCAGTTCTTTTCATAGCGGTAAATGGATACAGTTTGGGGATGGTTGTAGCGCTTAGGCTTCCGGAGTGGGGATGGATGAAGATAGCCGCTGCAATATTACCTCACGGTATAATTGAAATACCGGCTGTTGTATTAGCCTGCTCTCAGGGAGTTCTGCTTGGATATCATTTTTACTTGGCCGTTTTCAAAGGCGAAAAATTCAAACCGCATTTGATGGAATCGCTTAGGGTTTACTTCAAGTTGGTAGTACCGATGCTGCTGATTGCGGCGATAGTTGAAGCTTTTATCACTTTCAACTTGATCAAAAAATTAACTTAAAGCGCATCGAAATTTGACTATGAAACTGGTAGTGTGCAGCACTCAAGATCTGGCTTCGATGAACATCTTTGAAGCTTTACTCTCTATGGAGAGTTTTGAGGAAGAAAAATTTGGCGAGATCAAAATTTACAGGTCAGAAAGTTTTTCTATCGCTTTGTTGAACGAGAGGCTAATTTATTCGGATAATATAGACGAAAAGCTATCGAAATTTTTGTCATTCGATGAGATTCTTTTCGCTTCAAGGCACAGCAGCAAGGATGGAAGAAAGATCTTCACTGTCCATGTCTCGGGAAATCCTGGAAATGCGGAATTTGGGGGAAAAGCTTTCAGCCTTGCAAAGCCATCTCCGATTACAATTAAAAACTACGTGATGAGCATAAAAGATAAACTTAGCAGAAAACCAGATTTTGAGTTTTCTTTGGAAGTTACGCATCATGGACCTTCAGAGATAAAAACTCCTTCAGCGTTCTACGAGATAGGTAGCAATGAAGAAGCTTGGAGAGACAAAGAGGCTGCGGATATAGTTGCAGAATCTCTTATTGAAGCGATCAAAAGCGAAAAAAGAGACTGGAAAATCGCAGTGGGAGTAGGAGGTACTCACTACGCTCCTAGACAGACTGAGATTATTTTGCAGACTAGCGTAACCTTTGGCCACAATTTTGCCAAGTACACTTTTGACTACCTTAACTCCGAAATACTTTCGAAGGCGATCGAGCTTAGCGGAGCAGAAATGCTTATCTATGACGAAAAATCGGTAACCTCTAAGGTTAAACAGGTTATCTACGAGGTTGCAGAAAGGCAAGAAGTTGAGATTTACAAATCGAAGGAGGTTAAGGAGAAGTTTTCGATCTGAGACCCTTTAGCATAAATACCGGCTCCAAAGCCTTAAGATTCGAAAAGATTTTTATGTAACTCAGCTTTCAGCATAGCCATGAACTGGTTTGCTAATTACTTCGAATTTGAGAAGTATAAAACGAACATGCGAACAGAGGTCCTTGCAGGTGTTACGACTTTTATGACAATGGCTTACATAATATTCGTGAATCCGGCAATTCTGAGCGATGCGATTGGAAAAGAGGCTATTCCATCGCTCGTAACCGCAACTGCATTAGCAGCAGGAATTTCAACGATAATAATGGGCATTTATGCAAAGAAACCCTTTGCCTTAGCTCCGGGAATGGGATTAAACGCCTACTTTGCATATGGAGTGTGCATAGGGATGGGCTATCCTTGGCAAGTGGCTTTGGCGGCAGTTTTCGTTGAAGGTTTGATATTTATCGCATTGACTCTTACTAAATTCAGAACGGCTGTTGTTAATGCAATACCTAACTCGCAGAAGTACGCAATAGGAGCTGGAATAGGTCTTTTCCTTACACTTATAGGCTTAAAAAGTGCTGGAATAGTTGTAGGCAGTGAAGCGACACTTGTGGCTTTAGGTACGCAAAACTTCACAAAGCCTGAATTTTGGTTGGCGATTTTTGGCATCTTTCTTGCAGCAGCTCTGATGGTTAGAAAAACTCCGGGAGCTTTATTGATCGCTATAATCGCTGTTACAGTACTGGCCATTCTTGTAGGCGTGACATCTGCGCCAAGAAGTATAGTTTCTCTACCTACGATGGAACACACCTTCCTGAAACTTGATTTCGCAGGCCTGCTCAGTGTGGGTGCTATAGGAGTGATATTTGCGTTCTTTATGGTAGACTTCTTCGATACTCTCGGTACAGTTACAGGACTTAGTGCAAAAGCAGGATTTATAGATGAGAAGGGGAGAATTCCTGACGCGGAAAAGATACTGATGACGGATGCTGTTGCCACATCGATGGGTGCTTTGTTTGGTACATCGACAACGACAACCTACATAGAATCGGCAGCTGGTATTGAAGAAGGCGGTAGAACAGGAATGGTGGCCATAGTCGTTGGAGTTCTGTTTTTGGTTTTTGGTCTTCTTATCTCGCCGATCGCTGAGATAATACCAAGCTGCGCTACAGCTCCAGCTTTGATTTTGGTTGGCTTTTTGATGATGAGCGTCATAAGGAACATCGATTTCGAAGATGTTACAGAAGCTTTGCCAGCGTTCTTCGTTCTTGCAACGATTCCTTTCACTTACAGCATCGCTGTTGGGTTTGGAGTTGGTTTCATCAGCTTCTGTGCCTTTTAGCTTGTAGCTGGGAGATCCAGAGAAGTTCCTCCACTGCTTTGGGTATTAGCGATAGTGTTCGTTGCTTACTTCCTATACCTAGGCGGAATCCTTGCACTCTAATTTTTATTTTTATACCGAAAGAGATTTACAACCTCCTGTTTTTTAATTTTTGATGAGAAATGTAAGGATCTTCGATACAACACTTAGAGATGGAGAGCAGATGCCAGGTGTTTCGCTTCCAGTAAATTACAAGATCCAGATAGCAAAGCAGCTTGATAAGTTAGGCGTGGATGTTATCGAAGCTGGCTATCCAGCGGTTTCTAAGGGTGAATTCGAAGCGGTTAAGGAGATATCAAATTTAGGATTAAAGGCGGATGTTTGCGGACTTGCAAGGGTTGTTAGAGAGGACATAGATGTAGCCATAAAAGCTGATGTCGACATGGTTCACGTTTTTGTTCCCACTTCAGACATACAGGTTAAGCACACGATAATGAAAAGCAGAGAAGAGATAATAAAAATTGCTACTGAATGCATCGAGTATGTAAAATCGCACGGATTAAAATGCCTTTTTTCAGCAATGGATGCTACAAGAACGGATGTGAACTTTCTGAAACAGATATTTTTAGCTGCTGAGCAGGCTAAGGCGGATGCAATAAACGTTCCGGATACCGTAGGTGTTGCGACACCTTTTAAATTTTATGAACTAATAAAAGATCTTAGAAGCTCCATCAAACTGCCAATAGATGTTCACTGCCACAACGATTTTGGTTTGGCTGTAGCAAATTCCTATGCAGCCGTTCTTGCGGGTGCAGATGAAGTACAAGTTACGGTTAATGGTATAGGAGAGAGAGCTGGAAATGCAGATCTTTCGCAAGTTGTGATGATACTACATTCTCTTGAGGGTATAAAAACAAACATAAAAACAGAATACCTTTTTGAAACTTCTAAGCTCGTCGAAAGACTCACTGGCGTTAAAATGCCTCCAAACACACCGATCATTGGAGATAACGCTTTCAGCCATGAAAGTGGTATTCACGCTCATGGAGTGCTCAAGGAGTCTTCAACATTTGAGCCTGGAATTGTGACACCTGAAATGGTTGGACATAAGAGAAGGATAGTTATCGGAAAGCATGCGGGAAGATATCAGATCAAAAAACTGCTTGAAGATGCGGGATATGTTTTAAGCGACGATGCTATTGATAGAATATTTGAAAAGGTTAAAGAACTCGGAGATAAGGGTAAGAAGATAACGGACAGAGATCTTTTCACACTAGCAGAAGTTGTCTTAGGTGAGGTGAAGCATGAGGAGAAGGCGATAAAGGTTGAAGAAGTTACAGTTATAACTGGAAACAGGATAACACCAACTGCAGTTATAAACGCTCTGGTAAATGGTGAAAGAAAAGTGACTTCAGCAATAGGTGTTGGGCCTGTAGATGCTTCGCTTAAAGCTGTCACAGCTCTCGTTGGTGAAGCGATGAAGATAAGAGAATTTAGACTGGATGCAATAACTGGTGGAAGCGATGCGATCGCTGAAGTTTACGTCACTGTGGAGGACAACGAAGGAAGGCTCTTCACATCTCGCGGAGCTTCGCAAGATATAGTTATGGCTTCGATTGACGCTGTTATAAATGCAATAAATTATCTGCTTCTGAGGAGGAGAAAATGATAGTTCATCCGATCGATTATCGCTACGGAACGAAAGAGATGAAAAGGATATGGAGTGAGGAAAGCAAGTTGAAAAGAATGATATGGGTCGAAATGGCCTTACTTAAGGCTCTTGCAAAAGCTGGATATTTGAGCGAAGAGGAAGCTTTGGAGGCTAAAAAGAGGGCTAAAGCAGTCTCTTTGAAGAGGGTAAAGGAGATCGAAGATGAAATAAAGCACGATGTAATGGCTCTCGTTAAAGCTCTGGCTGAGGCAACCAATTGTGGGTGGATCCATTTTGGTGCAACTTCCAATGATATAATCGACACAGCAACAGCCACTCAGCTCAGAGATTCGCTTCTAATTTTTGAATCCAAACTTAAAAAGCTCATAGACCTACTTTGTAAAAAGGCTATCGAATATAAAAACGTTGTTTGTCTTGGAAGGACGCATGGTCAAGCAGCTTTACCAACAACTTATGGATTTAGATTTGCTCTGTGGGCATACGAGTTTGCAAGACATTATCAAAGATTGCAGCAGCTTAAGGAGAGGGTTTTAATAGGAAAGATGAGCGGGGCTGTGGGTACGCAGGCTGCGTTTGGTAAAGATGGATTTGAGATAGAGAAAGAGGTAATGCGACTTTTAAACTTGAAACCCGCTTTAATTTCAAGTCAGATAGTTCCTAGAGACGGATATTGCGAGTACTTAGAATTTCTTGCAAACCTCTCAACTTCTCTTGAAAAAATGGCTACTAACTTCAGAATTTTGCAAAGAGCTGAAGTTGGAGAAGTTTTTGAGTTCTTTGGAGAGAAGCAAGTTGGAAGCTCAACCATGCCACATAAAAGAAATCCAATAGAAAGCGAAAACATCTGTGGGCTTGCGAGAGTAATCAGAGGTTTTGTAGAACCGCAACATCAATCAGCAATTTTGTGGGAAGAGAGAGATCTTACAAATTCTTCTGCTGAGAGAATTACACTTGTTGAGGCTACTATATTGGCAGACCATATAATTACGAAAGCAATAAACGTCGTTAGCAGAATTAGATTGGACTTTGAAAATATCAGAAAGAACCTTGAAGCTCAGAGGGGGCTTAACCTGAGCGAGGCTGTTATGGTTGAGCTAACTAGGAGAGGTTTAGACAGACAGATAGCTCATGAAATCGTTAGAAAAGCTTCGATGAGAGCTTATGCAAATAAAACCTCTCTTGCCGAGGAGTTAGCCAAGGAAGATCCTGTAGCCAGAATTTTCACTAAAGATGAACTAGAAAAGTTCTTTAAGCCAGAAAACTATATCGGTAATGCAGTTGAGAGAGTTGAAAGGGTTATAGAGTGGATCAGGAGTGTTTTGAATGAGGCTACTCATTAAAATTGCCGAAGTTGAATGTCTGTTGGAGTTAAATGAGAAGGTTGCTTCAAAAACCGTTGAAGCTATCAAAAATTCTTTACCCATCAAAAGTTATGCAAACAGATGGGGAGATGAAGTTTACTTTGAAACCGATGCAGAAGTTGAAGCTGAAGAGAACCAGAGGGATGTAGTGGAAATAGGGGACGTTGCCTTCTGGATACCAGGAAGGGCAATATGTATATTTTTCGGCAAAACTCCAATAAGCGACGACAAAATACGTCCGGCAAGTGCTGTTAATGTTTTCGGGAAGGTTATTAAAGGGCTTGAAAACCTCAAAAAAGTTAAAGATGGAGATGAAGTTCTAGTTACGTCTCTTTAAAATTTTATAACCTGCAAGCAGAGCAGAAACTCCTAAAACTATTTCAAATCCTGGTATCTCTTTTACCATACTTTCTATTGCACTCTTCTGCTGTGGAACAAAATCTGAGTGAACTAGTTCAACCTCCCCACCAGATTTTGCCATAATTGTAAGCAGCTTCGCCAATCTTTCGCTTAGTTTGAAGTACATGAGCTTTAGATACGGATTTTCCACGTTTTCTGCGTATTCAAAGTAGGCTGCAGGTAAGATGGGGGTTAGACTTTTTTCTGCCTCTCCAACAGCATTTTCAGCATTCTGTTTTGCTTTAGAAACTTTTTCATTCACATTGGTTGTATAGCTAGCCTCTATCGCCAAGCTTGAGTCTACTATTGAATCGACAGCAGAAAAGGCAGCACCAGCGTACATACCTTCGCTGAAGAGTTTTTTTGCAACTGTTAAAGAATCGTAGGCCCAGCTGATAAGTTGCGAATTTCCACCAAGAGATTCGGCATAGATGATGAGTGAAGAAGCTTCTGAAATGTAGAACTCTGCTCTCTTCTTCAGTTCTTGACCACTTATTTCATAATCGTTTTTTATTATATTTAGTAAAGAAAGCCATACTTTGGCGCTCTCAATCCTTTCCCTCGCGTAAGCAAGGTTGTAAATAGCTTCGCTTGCAGAACTTGAACTCTGAGCTTTTTCCAAATAAAGTTCAGCCTCTCCTATCCTTTCCTGAGCTGCGGCAATTATCTGGATGGAGTTTATACCTAAACTTTCTCTCTTTAGATAGCTTTTAAGATAGTCGATCTCTTTCCTGATGTTCGCAACTTCGCTGTCAAACTGCTGTGCATTGTTTATCCTGCTCAAGTAAGTTTGATACCTCGCCTCAATCATCGCTTGGAAGTACTTACTTGTAGCAGTGTAATAATTTCCTGCGTTGTAGGCATTATCAGCTTCGTTCAAAAGCTTTGCTGCATTGCCTTTTATTTCATAGTTCTTCAGGTTGTCCCTCATTCTCTCTGCAAGTAGTTTGAGCATGTCCGAGTAAGTATAAACGCTGAAGTTTGCTTTGGGAGTTTTTATTTCGTATCCAGTGTAAAATTTTAGTGCATCGTTGATCGTGGAGACCTCAAACACATCTACACCCAAGTTTCTCCCGTAATCTACAAGGTTGATCTCAACGTACTTCGTGGAGACTACGTTTATTATCCCAACCCTTTTAACAATCCTCTCCTGTTCGTAAGTTACACTTTGCCCTTCGGGAATGAGAAATACTTTGCCACCACTGTTTGCTACAGCTTCAAGTTTATACTTTAAACCGCCAACGGGACCGATGAAACCGTCTGGATATATCATACCAGTCATGAAAACGTCATCTCTCAAGCTTAGATTTTTAAGGGCCGCTATGGTTGCAATCGTCATCACGCCCCCAGCAGATGGTCCGCCAACTATAGGAGCATCCGCTTCTATCGAGTAGAAGAAATCGTACTTTGTAAAATCTATCCCCAAGAGATCGCATGCAGTGATTGCTGCAATTCTCGCACTCCCCTGCATATCTATTTCAGCATATGGACCTGTCGAGATGAAAACTCTACCAGTTCCAGCGGTTATGGTAACTGTTATATTTATCAAAACTCCCTCCTGTACTTCACCGCTCGTAACAGCCACGGCCCTTATCGTTACGGAATTTCCCTCAATAGCTAAAACTGGTGTTAGAAGTAAGGTGAAGAGCGCCAAAGCGAGGATCATCTTTTGCATGTGAAAAGTTTTCTTGGCTCTTTAAAAAACTTGTCTACCATAGATCACCTACCTTCTGCTCATCTTTTTGATTAGGAAGAACAGAAGGAAAATTGCAAATATCACAATAATAATTCCAATGAAACTTCCAAAGCCGCCGCTGACTATAACGCTCATTCTGTCTGTAACCTCACCCTAGTCTGTAACAACTTTTACCTGTCAACCTATATTCAACCTAGATTGGAGTTTGAAGGAACAGAGATCATCAAACTGACTTCTTTAAAGCTTCCAGGATCGATCGAAGGTATAATTTCTGGTTCTACTTTCAAATCCAAGCCTTCGGGGATTTCTGCATTTACTTTGGCGTTTGTAAGCTTGAAACCGTATCCGACGTTTCTGATGTATTCTCCTACTTAAGATTTCACCTTATGTTACTTTACTTCCATAGTAACTACAAGAGTTAGGTCTGCTGTAGCCATAGATATACCCTCTGCAACGATCCTGATCAGCATCTCTCTTGGCTCAGCAGTTGGGAGTATGTAAATTTTAAGTTTGAGCTGTTTTACCTCTCTACTTTCAACAAAAGTCTCAGAGATAGCGATGTTGTTTTCTTTGAAGTTTGCCACGAAGTTTTCGGGCAAGTTCTCTATCCTTAAAGAGTAAATGTCATCTATGTAACCAAAATTTTTGAGTTTCAAAGAAATCTGAGTTGTTTTTTCTTTCATCACGGAAACTCTTGTGCTGCTTAAAGTGATTTCAGCTGAGAAGCCTTTGCCGAGCTGTCTATCTCTATCTTTACAACCAAGTTCCTACTTTCTATGGCTGAAAACCTAATTTTTAACCTCTCTACTACTATCGTAAAATCCGCACTCCTACTTTCCTGGATTCAAAAATCTCGTCTCCACTTCGTAAACACTGCTAACGTTGCTTTTCAGATTTACATGAAAACTTAGCCACTCTCTTGCTTCAGAGATAAATTCTGAAAAGGCGTAGTAAATTTTAATTAGATATTTTTAATATTTTACTGTTAATAAAAAATCAAGGCTTGAAGCATCTCCAGGACTCATTTTTAAAGTGTTTACCTTTTATCCCAGATAGTAGAACGCACCTTCTGTATACTCGGGGTAGTGGGAAAGTTAAATCATTAGAAATTTCCTCGTAATTAGGTCAAAACCCCAAAGCGATCCCAAAGATAGCCTCAACTATAGACATCGTTGTGTTTCCAGCGAAAATTATCATTTGGTCAATACTAAGTAGCTCGTAACTAAATGCATAGCTCAGCATCTGAAAAACACTCATCAAGTAGAAAAATATCATCGCAGCAAGCAAAGCGATGAACCTTTTGATAGTTACTATATCCGTAAACTCCTTCTTTGCAACAACAAGCAAAAGCATCCTTTCACTCGTCATTCAAAATTTTGAAGTAAAGATCTTCGATTTTCAACTCCCTCACTCTCAATTCAAGTACAATATACTCTTGTTTGGCGAGTTCTCTGGTAAATAGCCACATATTTTCTTCACTTCTATCGGGTTCTTTTCAACTTCAATGCATATTATTTGAATTCTTCCGCTGTTTGGACGTGCAAATCCTAATGCGCAGTTTATAGTTGTCGATTTTCCCGAGCCGTTTAGACATAGAAAGCCAAGACTACTCCTTGCTCTACGTGAAGCGATACAGAATCGAGTGTTTTGATACTCACATAGCGATGTAGTAGCATGGAAATATAAAATTTGCCTTAGCAAAACACTGGTCTTATCTAGCAAACAAGTATTTGTGTTTTCGATGATTTTAGAGCATTCAATTTTATTTTTCTACATCTAATATTGGCTCTCCACTGACTCCAACGTTCTCAGCTTGCTGTTCATGGATCAGTATTGTTATGGCTCTTTTATCCATCTCATAGATCTGGCTCGCGATATCTGTTAGCTTAGCAACAAGCTCTCTCTTTTTATCAACAGCAAGTTTTGGGCCATAAATTACAATTACAGGCATAGTGTATGTAGAAAAGGATAAATAAGAAAGGTTTCTTTGTGCAACACATGAAGAGGGCAGCCATAGTAGCGACAGGTTTATCTTCCTTCTTGACCTCATTCATAGGCTCCTCCGTAAACGTTGCTTTACCTTCTATAGGCTCTGAATTCAAAATCGATGCTGTAACGCTTGGTTGGATAGCTACTGCCTATCTTTTAGCTGCTGGTGTAATATCACTGCCTTTTGGTAGACTTGCAGATATCAAGGGAAGAAAAAAAGTCTTTTTGTTTGGCTTAATTGTTTTCGGAACAGCATCTCTCTTGTGCGCTTTATCCAATTCAGCTTTGGAGTTGATAGTTTATAGAACTCTTCAAGGAATAGGAGGTGCAATGATCTTCGCTACTGCAGTAGCCATACTTACCTCTGTTTTCCCACCGACAGAGAGAGGAAAGGCGATAGGTATAAACACGGGAATGGTCTATCTAGGCCTAACAACGGGACCATTCTTTGGAGGCATCTTAACCCACTACATCGGCTGGAGAAGTTTATTTTTGGTGAACGTTCCGGTCTGTATACTCAGCTTTTTGGCCACTCTTAAAATAAAATCGGAATGGGCAGAGGCTAAGGATGAAAAATACGACTCACTAGGGGCTTTTCTTTATGGTGTAATGCTGGTATTCATAATTTATGGCCTAACAGAATTGAGTTTTGTTTCTGGAGTTATCGGACTACTTGCACTGGTTCTTTTCGTTTACTATGAAAACAAACAAAAATACCCCGTCTTCGAGATAAAACTTATTACAAAAAATCAGGTATTCGGATTGTCGAGCTTGGCAGCGTTGTTAAACTACGCC
The DNA here is from genome assembly GCA_964478605.1 of uncultured archaeon. Classification (GTDB taxonomy): domain Archaea; phylum Halobacteriota; class Archaeoglobi; order Archaeoglobales; family Archaeoglobaceae; genus WYZ-LMO2. Next base: position 66,410 of record CAYZIW010000005.1, read on the forward strand.
GCAACTTTCGCAGTAGGATTTTTGATGAGCCTGTATCTGCAAATTGTAAAGGGTTTCGATGCTCAAATGGCAGGAATTATCCTCATGGCTCAGCCGATTGTGATGGTGATCTTCGCCCCAATCGCTGGTTGGGTTTCAGATAAAATAGAACCCAGAATTGTTGCATCCATTGGCATGCTCTTCACTACTGTCAGTCTAATACTTTTTGCAACATTAAATTCTGAAACATCTCTATTTGATCTGGTTATCTACTTAATGCTCTTAGGCTTAGGAATCGGACTTTTCAGCTCTCCCAACACGAATGCCATAATGAGTTCAGTGGAGAAAAAATTTTACAGCATAGCTTCAGCAACAGTCGCTACAATGAGACTACTAGGGCAGCTTTTAAGCATGGCAATCGTTATGCTGATATTCTCTCTGGTAATTGGCAGAGTCGATGTAACCCCTGAAATACAGGCTGATTTGATTAAAAGTGCAAGCTTAGCATTTAAATTGTTTTCAGTCCTTTGCTTTTTAGGAATTTTCGCTTCACTAGGAAGAGGAAAAGTTAGACGTTAATTTTATATTTTCTATTTTGTAACATATACTCATGAGACTAAAGACGGGAATACCAGGGATGGACGATATACTAAACGGTGGAATTCCAGAGAGAAATGTTGTTTTACTGAGCGGTGGTCCTGGAACTGGAAAGACAATCTTTGGTCAGCAGTTTTTATGGTACGGACTTCAAAATAATGAACCTGGAATCTACGTAGCTTTAGAAGAGCATCCTGTTCAAGTTCGACAGAATATGGCTGCCTTTGGATGGAACGTAAAGAGTTTTGAAGAGGATAGCAAATTTGCTTTGGTTGATGCATTCACAGCTGGTGTTGGCAAATCAAAGGAATTTGAAAAGTATATAGTTCAGGATTTGGGGGATGTTAGGGAGCTTCTAGACGTTTTAAGGCAGGCTATAAAAGATCTGAATGCAAAAAGAGTTGTAATAGATTCAGTTACGACTTTATATATAAACAAGCCGTCTGTTGCAAGAAGCATAATACTACAGCTGAAAAGGTTCTTAGCTGGGATGGGATGCACTTCGATATTCGTAAGTCAGATAAGTGTTGGAGAGCGTGGTTTTGGCGGGCCAGGAGTGGAACATGGTGTAGATGGAATAATAAGACTAGACTTAGATGAGATAGATGGGGAGCTGAAAAGATCGGTGATAGTGTGGAAGATGAGGGGAACGAGTCATTCGATGAGAAGGCATCTTTTTGAGATAACCTCGAGAGGTATAGTTGTTTATCCTGACAAAATCTTGAAGTTGAAATAAATAGGGTGGTGGGATGAAAAACGAGATCCCTCTAAATCCCATAGGTAAAGAGCAGATACACAAGCTCGAAAGCACACTTTTATTTGCTACCCTCTTCAGACCCGAGGTTCTAGAGATTATAAGGGACCCAGCAGAGAGACTCACTTGGGTAGATAGCTTAGCGGTTGCTGCAGGATCGATTGCGAGGGAGAAGGCGATGATGAGTGTAAGTGAGATAGCAAGAGAGCTCGGAAGGACTGAACAAACGATAAGGAAGCATTTAAAGGGAGAAAGTAAAGCTGGACAACTTGTCAGAGAAACTTATGAACTTCTAAAACAAGGCAAGCTGGATGAAGTTCTGAGTTTTATAGAGACTGTTCAAGAGAGCAGGAAAATTAGGGAAGAAGTTGAGAAGCTAAAGAAAGAAAAGCAGGAGCTTGAAAAGAAGATCGAAGAATTAAAAAAGCTCAAAAACGAGCTTGAAGATCTTCAGAAAAAAGTTTCGAATATGAAAGATGAACTTGAGAGGATCATCGCAAAAACAAAAGAGGTGGAAACTAACCTCGTCTAAAGTAAAGGTAAAATGCGTCCCTCCTCAATTCTATTCTTCCCCCAAATTTCTCCATAAGCCTTTTGACTATATATAATCCCAGACCTGTACCGGCTTTTTTGCCGTGAGAGAAACCCTCGCTGAACAGTCTATCTCTTATCTCCTCCGGAATTCCAGATCCGTTGTCTGAGAATTTTAAGATCACAAAATCTTTGGACTCTTCTACTTCCACATTTATTTCTGTTGCATTACCATGTTTTATAGCGTTATCTATCAAATTTCCAAATACGATCTCTATTCCATCGTTTGCAAGGACTTCCGCGTCTCCTTTTATATTTATCTTAATGTTTGGGAATTTCTTGAGTACCTCCGAAACTTTCATCTTTTTTAAGCCTTCGTTGAGAAATTCTATCCCTCTGCAGATGCTTAAGATATTAAATCCTCTTTCTATAGCATTTTCGATCTTCTTCAACAGTTCATCATCTTTTGTTTCGGTGTAGACCTCTAGAAGGCTTTTTACTGTAAAAAGGATGTTTTTTATATCGTGCCTTAAGATCCTTAAGACGAAGTTTAAATCTTCGTTGACATCTAGGAGTTTCTTTTCGTTCCTGTTTATTTCTTCGAGCATACTGTTTATCGATTTCACCAGATATCCTACTTCATCATCGCTGTTGATCTCTATCTTTTTATTTCTGTTTTTTGGATATTCTTTTGCGAAGTTTTCAATTTTTTCAATTTTATTTATAATATTTTTTGAAAGAATAAGAGCAAAAGTTAAGAAGGAGAAGATTACGACAAATTGTGACAGCAAGGCGAAGAATAGAGCCTCCCTGAATGAACTTCTGAACATATTTTCAACTTTGAAAGGTATGATTATCTCTTCTCCATCGAGAGCAGAAATCTTAAAAAAGAAAACCTCCTGGTTATCTTTAGAGTCTTCTGCAAGCTTCAAGTTTAAGACATCTGCCATCCGCTTAATCTCGTCTTTCTGGAGAATTTTTCCCATGTAGATATATCCATTTGGTTCACCTTTTCCAGAACTTGGTAAAATTTCGTTAGAAGAGATTATGAACAATTGATCACCTACTTTCAAAATTCCACTTTTTCCTTTGCTTTCAAAGACCTTTCTAAGCAAATTTTCTGGCATTTCTTCTTCTTCAAACTTCTCATCAAAGAACTTCATCCAAACGACTTCATCATTTTTATAAACAAAAATAATAAAATTTAGCTGTAAATATAAAAAAGTTTCTCTATTAAGGTTTGAGCTTATGTAAACTTCGTTTGGTGATTCAACAAATCTGTACGTATCATCCCAGATTGCCCAATCTTGGCAGATAGTTTTGAGGGAGGAGACGGAAGTTTCAATTATACTCTCGAAAGTAATGAGTTTCTCGTTAACATAGGAATTGTAAACATCTTCAAAACTTTTTAAACCTACAAAGTAAATAGCCAAACCACATCCGATGTAGATCAAAATAGCCGTAGGTAACCAAATCAGAAATACCTGACTTCTAATTTTCACAGTGCTTTTTTTTTACCTTAGCCAATAAAAATTTTTCTCACAATATTGAAATTACAACTTAAAACTCCGCTTTAAAGTTGAGAAAATTTTGAGAGTTGTTCATCTAGCGTTGAATATCGAGACCTCTACTATCTCAGCTTCTCTTGTTCCGAGAATTTCTGAAGGTTTAAGTTTTATTATCCTCCCAACAGCTTTGGGGAGCAGTTTTAGTCTTACAACTGTAATTTCGCATTCTTCAGCGTAATGGGGAGAAGAGTAGAATACAGACTGGCTCATAACCTCTTTTCCAGTGACTTCGGCTATAAGTCCGCTGACACCTTTTTCGAGGTCGTGGGTTTTAGCTACAGTTAGAAACACGTGATCACCGATTTTTACATTCAAAGCCGTAGCTACATTGTGGGCACTCCTGAGCTCGATATTTCTGATGTTACCTCTTACGATCTCCTCAATAACAGTCTTGGATATTCCGGTAAGAACGTAGCATTTCATTCTCATCACCCAAACATTGGCAACTCCTCTTTCTTAATTTCATGAGCCCTTGCTTGGTCAGCTAACATCTGCATCTGCGCTTCGATAAACTCCGCCTCCTGTATCAGCCTCTCTGTACTTACTTTCCAGTTGAAAATTCTGTTCATAGCCTCAACAACGTTAGCTGCTGCTCTTGGATCGGGGTTAAAGCCAGCAGTTTCACCTAAGAGAACTATTGCAGGTACTTTTCTTGCAACGCACTCATTCAGAATACTTCCGGCAATTCCCGAGATCGTTCCACTTTTGAATATCTCTACGTACTTCTCTATCTCACCAAGAAGTTCTTTTTTGGTTGCTGCACCAAAAACCCTCTTTTTATCTTCAAACGTCGCCACACCTGCTAAGGAATACAATCTCTTTGCATTTATCTTTATTGCCCAATCGACGATCACCTTGCTTATATCGTATGAAAACTGTGGTGGTATTGGAACATCAGAATGGACGAGGATAAAGTTCAGCTCCTTAGATTTGTATATCCTTATCGGTGGCAAAACTATCCCGTCGAATAGCGTAGCTATAGGGGGGATCAAAGCCGACTCGATCACACCGATACTTTCCAGCTTCAGCTCAATTATGAAGTGAGTCGTGGCAATAGTTCCCACCAAACCTATACCTGGGAAGCTCGTGATTAAAATCGGCTGCTCTAGGGTTACGTCTTCAACTATTATCTCCGTCTCCATCTTACCCCCTCCATATATTTTAAACTGTCGGCTAAAAAATTTAAGTTCTTTGTATGCTTAACTTGCATGCGTGGTGAAGTAGCACTAGTACTTGCAGCGATCCTGATGAGCACACTTTCGATATTCGTGAGAAGTATAAACGCCGATCCTTTAAGCATAGTTTTTCTTCGTCTATCTACTGCGTCTTTCATACTTTTAGCAGCAATTTTTTTGCTCAGAAAACCTTTTAAGCCGACAAAAATTTTGTTTCTTCTTGGACTGCTAAATTTGGCAACCATCTCGTGCTACGTTTCCGCAATAAAGGGAATAGAAGTTGCAACTGCTGCTATGCTTTTGTATATGGCTGCAGTTTACGTAATTCCGATATCCATCTTAAGTGGAGAAAAAGTCGATCCTCAAGGTTACTTGGCACTAATTTTAGGTCTTTCCGGATTATACTTAATGCTGTCTCCGTATCCTGAGATGAATGCAGTTATCGTTCTCGGATTGTTCTCTGGGATCTTTTATGCGTTGGTCTTCCATTTTACCAAGAAGGCAAGAAATTTACATGACTCTCTAGAGATCTCTGCGTTCAATACCACTTTTGGAGCTCTAGTCCTTCTACCGTACTTCCTTGCTCACCCAGCTAATGCTGACGCATTTTTAGTTATTGGGCTCGGAACCATTCCAACGGCTTTACCTTTCACACTCTTCGCTTACGGTATGAAGTATGTAAAAACTTCGAGAGCTCCAATAATTTCTTTACTTGAGCCGCTTTCAGCTTCCTTAGTGGGGTTTTTCTACTTTAATGAGCTTCTTACAGATAGACAGATCTTGGGAGCCTTGTTGATACTTTCAAGTATA
>CAYZIW010000005.1:71904-77328 GCA_964478605.1 uncultured archaeon
GCAACCAAAACTAAAAATATTTAGCTCGGTGAAGATTTTTGGTGTGGAATTCAATCCTTTCGTAAAAAAGTATTCGAAGAACGTAAGGAAGGTTGCCTTAATTTATCCAAACAGATACGTAGGTGGGATCTCGAATTTGGGGATGCAATACATTTATTTTGCTATTAACGAGCTTGAAGGCTTCATATGCGAGAGATTTTATGCAGACGTTTTTGATGGCTATAGGAGCTTGGAAAGTGGAACGCCATTAAGTAAATTCGATTTAGCGCTTTTCAGCTTGCAGTACGAATTGGATTATTTTAAGGCTGTGGAAATTGCTAAAAATTTTAAGGGTTTGAAGATCGCTGGAGGGCCGTGTGTAATGATAAATCCTTTGCCGGTGAAAAAGTACTTCGACGCCTTTTTCATCGGGGAATGTGAAGATTTTATTCAGGATATTGTAAAAGCTAAAAGAGTCGAAGATCTTGAAGGTATTCCGGGAATATACACTGGAAAAGAAGAGAAAGTGAAGAGAATCTATTCTGAGCTTGGAAAACATATTGAAAGAGAGATCATAGGGGATGGAGCTTACGGTAGATGCTTTTTGCTGGAAATCGGGAGGGGTTGTGTTAGAAGGTGTCGGTTTTGCGTCGTTCGTCAGATCTATTCCCCACCTAGGTGGAGAAAAATTGAAGATCTACCTGAAGTGAAATACGTTGAAAAGGTAGCAATTATAGCTCCTTCGCCGACTGACCATCCACAGTTCAAGGAGATAGTTGAAAGATATGTTTCTTCGGGCCTTCAAGTTTCACCCTCTTCTATTAGAGCAGATGCTGTGGATGAAGAGTTGTTGGGGATCCTTTCTCGTACTTCAAAGTCCTTAACTTTAGCCCCAGAAGCAGCATCGGAGAAACTTTCTGAGATACTGCAAAAAAATATAAGCTTTGAAGATATAATTAGTGTCGCTGAAATGTCTAAGGGAAGATTTGAAAAGATAAAGCTCTACTACATGATAGGTTTGCCAGGAGAGAGCTTTGAGGATGTTTTACAGATATTAGATCAAGCTGAAAAAGTCAAAAAGATCGTGGGTAGGGTGGAGATATCGGTAAATCCTCTAATTCCAAAACCCCACACACCCATGCAGTGGCTACCTTTTGGAGGTAAGGTTGAGTTTAGAGATGGAATTGATGAGCTTAGAAAGAAAATGAAGTTGATAAAAAAAGAGTGTAGAAAAAGAGGGATTGAACTTCAGATGGAAAGTCTAAAGGAGTTCGAAATTCAGGCTGCATTAAGCAGGGGAGACGAAGACGTTTCGAAGATATTTGAAAGACAGAAGATAGATTTTGGAAAGTATCTCGGGGCTATTGAAATTGAAAACACTCTTCCATGGGACTTTATAGATCACGGATACTCAAAAGAAAGACTTAAAAAAGAATATGAGAAAATATGGGAAATTTTAAATTCAGAGGCAAGTAATTTTAAATGACCCTCGCCACCCCAAGCGTTGAAAGCGATGCTGAGCTATGAGGGGTGGCTCCCCTTTAAAACAAGGGCTCGTGGTCTAGTGGTTATGACGTCGCCCTCACACGGCGGAGGTCCCCGGTTCGAATCCGGGCGAGCCCATTTTTTACGGCTGTCTGAGCAATTTAAAAGATTATAGCTTGATTTTTGGTTTTTTGAGTTGGTTGATTTTCGTTCTGATGGCTGTGGAGTTTTATCTTCGCTTAGAATGTTTTCAGAGTTGGCAACTCGGTTGCCAACCACCCTTATGAAAAACCAGTCTTCAACCCGATAGATCTCTGCTTCACAGCCTACTAACTGAGAAAAATCCACGGGTAGCCTTAGATAAGGGTATTCAAATCCCTCTTTGGCTTTCTTTTTCCGAATGAAAAATTTTCCAACAAGTTCCATAAAGCCGTAGTTGGCGACCTTAAGAAAGCTCTAGTGTCAGTTAGGTGCGATTTTTTAAACGAGTCTGAATAACGCTGGAGGTTTTGATAAAATTTAATAGGAGCTCAAAATTAAAAGAAAAGCATGAATCTCCGGGAAGGCAGTTTGATCAAAAGCCCATTCTGGAGTGAGATAGTAAGGGTTGAGAAGGTTGAGCCAATTGGGAATCGCATCAGGATCGTAGGCTACACGCTAAACTCAAAGCACTTCGTAGATCGTATCCTTAAAAAAGAAGATCTGGAAAAGGTTGAGATTTTAAAGCCTGGATTGGATTTTAGTGCAAATTCCGAGAATGCATTTTATGTCCTTGAAGCGATAAGATTTAGAAATGCATCGCTTTTCGATCCACTGCTCGCAGTTAATGTTTCAAAAATAGATCCGCTACCATTTCAAATTGAAGCGGTTTATGGCTACATCTTAAAACAGCCGAGAATAAGGTTTTTGCTCGCTGACGACCCTGGAGCGGGAAAAACGATAATGGCGGGACTTGTTATAAAGGAGTTGAAGCTACGGGGTATTGTGAAGAGAACTTTGATCGTTGTCCCGGGACATCTTAAGGATCAGTGGAGGAGAGAGTTGAGTGAGAAGTTCAAGGAAAGCTTTGTCGTTCTCGACAGAAACACTTTCAACGCTCACTATGGCGAAAATCCTTGGGAGAAGAACGATCAGGTAATAACTTCCATGGACTTTGCGAAGCAGGATGATATAATTGCTTCGCTTTCATCCGTGCACTGGGATCTTGTTATTGTTGATGAAGCACACAAAATGGCTGCTTACAGATATGGGGAGAAGGTTTCAAGGACTCAACGCTACAGGCTGGGAGAGATTCTGTCGAAGAACTCAACACATTTGTTATTTCTGACCGCAACACCCCATAAAGGCGATCCAGAGAACTTTAGATTATTTTTAGATCTACTGATTCCAGGCTTTTTTGCAACGCAGGAAATGGTTCAGGAATCGCTTGCGAATAAAGACAACCCACTTTTCATAAGAAGGCTGAAGGAAGATCTGAAGGACTTTGAAGGAAAACCGATCTTTACAAGGAGGTTTCCGAAAACGATCAAGTTCTGGTTATCTGAGGAGGAGAAGGAACTCTACAACGAAGTCTCAAGATACGTGGTTGAGCAATACAACAAGGCTCTGCAGACGGACAAGAAGAGAAATGTGGCTTTTGCTTTGCTGATTCTGCAAAGGAGAATGGCTTCAAGCACTTTTGCATTGCTGAGATCGCTCGAAAGAAGGAAGGAGAGACTTGAAAAGATATTGAAGGGTGAGGAGAAAAGAAGAGAGCTTCAAGAATTTGAAATTGAAGAGATCGAGGAAGAGGAGGAGAGTGAGAGGTGGAAGAGGGAAGAGGAGTGGGAGGCTATAACGGTTGCGAGGGATTTTGAAGAGCTCAAGCGAGAGATAAGAAGGATTGAGGAACTAATCGAGAAGGCAAGGAGAATCGTGAACAGCGGCGAAGAAGTTAAGCTTAAAGAGCTTAAAAAGGCAATTGAGGAAGGATTTGCAAAGATAAAGGAGATTGGAGGAAATCCAAAGATTTTGATCTTTACAGAGTCAAGGGATACGCTCGACTACCTTGTCAGAAAGATTCGAAGCTGGGGCTATAAGGTTAACTTCATACACGGCGGAATGGGCATTGACGAAAGGATAAGGGCGGAGAAAGTTTTTAGGGATGAAACCGAAGTAATGGTCGCAACTGAGGCTGCGGGAGAGGGCATAAATCTGCAGTTCTGTCACATAATGATAAACTACGACATCCCCTGGAATCCGAATCGCTTGGAGCAGAGAATGGGAAGAATTCACAGATATGGACAGCTCAAGGACGTTTACATCTTCAATCTCGTCGCTGTGGATACAAGGGAGGGAAAAGTTCTGGCAAAACTACTTGAAAAGCTTGAAGAAATAAGGGAGAAGCTTGGAAGTGATAGAGTTTTTGACATAATCGGCGAAATCTTTGAAGGAAAGGATTTGTATACGCTGATCGTTGAAGCGGTTACGAATGCCAAAACGCTCGATGAGATTTTGGAAGAGCTCGACATAAAGCCCGATGAGGAGTATATCTCGAGGATAAAGCAGATCCTCGGCGAGAGCTTGGCAACGAAGTTCATTGACTATACGAGGATAAGGGAGATGACTGAAAAAGCCAAGGAATACAGACTGATTCCTGAATACGTTGAGGAGTTCTTTATAAGAGCGTTTGCGAAGGCAGGCGGAAAAGTGAGACGAAAGGATGGATTTGTTGCGATAGATTCAATCCCTCCTGAGATTAGAGACATAGCTGAAAGCGTTGAATTCAGAAACAGGTATGGATTGCTGATGAAAAGTTATCCAAATGCAACCTTTGACAAGGAAATTGCTTTTAAGAATCCGGATGCCGAGTTCATCTCTTTTGGGCATCCTCTGTTTGAAGCGTTGCTTGAGTGGGTGATAAGAAAGTATGGCGAGGAAGTGAGGAAAGGAGCGGTCTTCAAGGATCCCTCGGGAAGGCTAAATGGCTTCATCCACTTCTACGTTGGCGAAGTTCTCGATGGAAAGGGGGAGATTGCAGGAAGGAAAATAATTGCGATTTATGAGGGAGAGAGGGTTGAGGAGATAAATCCCGCGATTATTTGGGATTTAAAGCCTGAAAGCGGAAATTTTGAGGAATTGAAAAATGAAAAGAAACTATTGCCATACGTTCTGGACGTTCTCGAAAAATACAGGGCAGAGATTGCTATTGAAAGGGAAATACAGGCGGAAGTGAAGAGGAAATACGGCTTAAAATCGCTCGACTATCTCATTGGACAGCTCGATGTTGAGCTTTCTGAGCTCTATGAAAGGCAGGCAAGAGGGGAGAAGGTTGATTTGCCGATAAGGAACAAGGAAGAACAGAAAAGAAGATACGAAGAGGCAATAAGAAGACTTGCAGATGAAATAGAGCTCGAAAGAAATTTGTCAATAAGAACTCCAGAGCTTATAACGGTTATAAGGGTTTTGCCAGAGAAAAGTGAAGTTGTGGCAAGTGAAGAGGTTGAGAGAATTGGCATGGAAATTGCGATGGAATTTGAAAGGATGAACCGCAGGGAGCCTGAAGACGTTTCAGCTCTGAATCTTGGCTTTGACATACGTTCTAAGGGCTTGGGAGAGATAAGATACATCGAAGTTAAGGCAAGGGCGGATGAGGGCGATGTTGCGTTAACTCCGAATGAGTGGTTCAAGGCTAAGAGGTTTGGCAACGATTACTGGCTCTACATCGTAACCAACGCACTGACAGCTCCCAAGCTATACCTGATAAGAAATCCCGCAGAAAGTCTTAAAGTTGAGGAAGTCGTGGATATAGTTAGATTCGTCGTGCCGAAGGAGCAGTGGAAGTCCGTAGGAGTTCTGGGATTTTCACAAAAATGAAATCCATTGAAAGTTTGCAAAAATTTTTTAAGAATAGATGCGAAGCTTAGCTATGGCTTACAAAATTACGATCAAGGGAAAGGTTCATGACGTTGGTTATCGCTT
>CAYZIW010000006.1:0-68508 GCA_964478605.1 uncultured archaeon
GGTATTACGCTACCTTAAGAGGGTCATAGTTACCCCCGCCGTTTACGGGCCCTTCACCCGGTTGAACCCAGGCTTCAGGTACCCGCACTGGGCAGGACTCAGGGGCTGTACTAACCGTTGCCGGCTTGCAGCCCCCTGTGTTTTTAGTAAACAGTCGCTCCCCCCTTGTCACTGCGACCTGCGGTCTGCTAAACCGCAGGCACCCCTTCTAGCGAACATACGGGGCCAGTTTGCCGATTTCCCTCTGCTGGAATGTTCCGTCGCGCCTTAGGCTTCTAACCCAGGGCACCTGTGTCGGTTCTCGGTACGGCCTGCTGCCCCCCTTTTCACGGGCCCCAGGAGTCGGCCGACTTACGCCATCACGCCTTCACCCCCTTCTCTCCATTACGGATCTCCGGGGGCTTCAGCGCTTGGACGCCCCATGGCAGAGACGCTCGGCCTATCCCGAGGCGTCGGGTGCCTTGGAAGGCAGCGGGCAGCGGTGCAGTAATATTAAACCGCTTCCCTTTTCGGTGGCGTCGAGTTACGAGCCACCTTAGGACCGACTAACCCACGGCTGACGAACATTGCCGTGGAACCCTTGCCCTTCCGGCGGTCGGGATTCCCACCCGACTACGCTGCTACTACCGCCAGGATTCTCGTCACCGACGGCTCCACCCGAGCTTACGCCTCAGGCTTCTGCGCCATCGGTGCGCCCCCCTACCGGATCACCTTTCGGTGCCCCGAGGTATCGGCGGCCGGCTTGAGCCCCGTCCATTTTCGGCGCCTCGAGTCTCGGCGGGTGAGCTGTTACGCACTCTTTAAAGGATGGCTGCTTCTAAGCCTACCTCCCCGCTGTCTTCGACCCGAGACTTCCTTTATCGTTTACACTTAGCCGGCACTTTGGGGCCTTAACCTCGGTCTGGGTTGTCTCCCTCTCGGAATAGGAGCTTACCCCCTACCCCTGACTCCGCCCATCTACGGCGGCGGTGGATTCGGAGTTTGACAGGAGGGCAGGGGTGTCACCCCCTGACTCCTCCAATCAGTGCTCTACCCCACCGCCAACCTCCGGGCAGGTCATACTGCGGTATGTCTCGGAGGGAACCAGCTATCCCCGGTCTCGATTGGACTTTCACCCCTAGACGGGGGTCAGAGGAGCGATTTGCACATCAACACCCCTGCGGGCCTCCACGGCGCTTTCGCACCGCTTCACCCTACCCCCGCCTAGATCGACCGGCTTCGGGTCGTACCCGAGCGACTATAGGGCGAGCACACCCTGCCCCTCGCATAGCTGCGGGCTTTCGGTTTCCCTTCGGCTTCGGGCTTTGAACCCTTAGCCTTGCCGCTCGGATACACTCCCTGGCCCGTTCTTCAAAACGTACGCAGTGACTCCGGTATACTCCGCCTCGTACTCATGCCTCGCGGCATTTTCCTTCGGCGGAGTTACCTTTCGAGCCACTACTCACTATCCCCGGCCGATTTCAGGCTCTTTTCACCCCCCTCTCGGGGTTCTTTTCAGCTTTCGGTCACCCTACTATTGCGCTATCGGACTCGGGACGTATTTAGCCTTGGAGGTTGATGACCCCCAGCTTCCCGCGAGAATTCCAACCCGCGGTACTCAGGATACCCCACCTTGTAACCAGCAAGCTTACGCCTACGGGGCTTTCACCCTCTACGGCGGGCCGTTCCAGGCCACTTCGGCTTCGCCTGCTGGCATTAGGCAGGGTCCTGCTACTCCACATCCACCTTCCCTTACGGGAAGGTGTTCGGTTTGGGCTATGCCGCTTTCGGTCGCCCCTACTAACGGCATCTCGTTTGATTTCTTTTCCTGCGGGTACTCAGATGCTTCCTTTCCCCGCGTTCCCGCTCCTTACGGAGCGTCCCCGAAGGGACAGGATTGCCCATTCGGGTATCCCGGGTTCTAAGGCTCCTTGCGCCTCCCCCGGGCTTTTCGCAGCTTGGCACGCCCTTCGTCGGCGCCCGAGCCAAGCCATCCACCGGCCGGGATATTCGCCGGAAAAGCCGATCCCGGTTTGCATCTGGGGACAGACCTCTACACGGCTTCATATGCCCGAAGGCATCAACCCTTCCCCGACGACTTTCATCGCCGGGTGCACGAGATAACTGGACTCGGCGGGATTCGAACCCGCGGCCTTCGCCTCGCGAAGGCGACGCTCTACCGCTGAGCTACGAGCCCACGGGCTTGTCAGTATATAGGCCCGGCAGGCGAGGCTGGATCTTTAAGGAGGTGATCCAGCCGCAGATTCCCCTACGGCTACCTTGTTACGACTTAGCCCCCCTCGCGGACCTTGGGCTCGGGAATGGCCTAAGGCCACCCCCTCGCCCCCAGCCCACTCGGGTGGCTTGACGGGCGGTGTGTGCAAGGAGCAGGGACGTATTCACCGCGCGATTTTGACGCGCGATTACTACGGATTCCAGGTTCACGAGGGCGAGTTGCAGCCCTCGATCCCAGGTACGACCGGGTTTAGGGGATTACCTACCCCTTTCGGGGTCGGTACCCATTGTCCCGGCCATTGTAGCCCGCGTGTAGCCCGGGGGATTCGGGGCATACGGACCTGCCGTTGCCCGCACCTTCCTCCGGCTTAGCGCCGGCAGTCCCCCTAGTGTGCCCGGCTTCCCCGAAGGGAACCGCTGGCAACTAGGGGCGCGGGTCTCGCTCGTTGCCTGACTTAACAGGATGCTTCACAGTACGAACTGACGGCGGCCATGCACCACCTCTCAGCTAGTCTGGTAGAGTCTTCAGCCCGACCTTCATCCCGCTGTCTCCCCCGGTAAGCTTCCCAGCGTTGAATCTAATTAAACCGCAGGCTCCACCCGTTGTGGTGCTCCCCCGCCAATTCCTTTAAGTTTCAGCCTTGCGGCCGTACTCCCCAGGCGGCGGACTTAACGGCTTCCCTGCGGCACCGGACAAGCCCTTAGCTTGCCCGACACCTAGTCCGCATCGTTTACAGCCAGGACTACCCGGGTATCTAATCCGGTTCGCTCCCCTGGCCTTCGTCCCTCACCGTCGGACCCGTTCCAGCCGAGCGCCTTCGCCACAGGTGGTCCTCCCGGGATTACAGGATTTCACCCCTACCCCGGGAATACCCTCGGCCTCTCCCGGTCCCTAGGCCAGCAGTATCCTCCGGAAGTCTGATCGTTAAGCGACCAGATTTCCCGGAGGACTTACCAGCCCGGCTACGGACGCTTTAGGCCCAATAATAGTGGCCGCCACTCGGGCCGCCGGTATTACCGCGGCGGCTGCCACCGGCCTTGCCCGGCCCTTGCTTGGGGAGCTTTTTAGGCTCCCCGACAGCCGATGCAAGCATCGGCACTCCGGCTGACCCCGTCGCGGTTTCCCGCATTGCGGAGGTTTCGCGCCTGCTGCGCCCCGTAGGGCCTGGACCCTTGTCTCAGGGTCCATCTCCGGGCTCCTGCTCTCACAGCCCGTACGGATCTTCGGCTTGGTGGGCCGTTACCCCACCAACTACCTAATCCGCCGCAGACCCATCCTCGGGCTCCTTGCGGACTTTCGGAGATGGAACATTCCAGTATCCATCCCCTATGGGGGTTTAGCCCCAGTTTCCCGGGGTTATCCCCCTCCCGAGGGCAGGTTGTCCACGTGTTACTGAGCCGTCCGCCGGTGCTTACCTTGCGGTAAGCCCCTGGACTCGCATGGCTTAGTCCCAGCCGGATAGCAGCGGCCTCTGGCAGGATCAACCAGAATTGGCGGGGACAAGGTGAATACGTCCCTCACCTGCCGGTTTACCTTACTGACAAGCCCCACATCAGACCGCAAATACTTGCGGTCCTCCCTACTATACCGCGATTGGGAACCCTACCCTTCACTTTGGGGCATGCGCCCCAACCATCTGGGTCCTTGCTGGGCCCGCGGTTCTTGGCAACATGATATTAGTTTTCTGAGTTTATAAGGCTTTTGCCCGAGCCTTTTATACTTGAACTCATTTGGGGATCTTTAAAACCCCCATCGTGTAAAGAAGCATAACCAAACTGTATTTAAGCCTTGTGCTAGGGAATTATTTGATTTCGATAATATCTAACACCTCTATAGGAATTCTTTGCATCCTTTTCCCTATCTCAAGCTTGGCTATCCTAACTGCATGCTCTTTACTCTTTGCGTTAAATACTTTCATTTCCAAAACTAGCCCAACCAAAGCAATGTTTGACACCATGAAGGCAGACTTAAGAACGCTTCCACACTTCGGACATTCAACATCTCCAACGTCTATCTTCACAAAATTTAAGTCTGGACTTAGCTTTTTTCCGGCTTCAGCTACAGCTATATTCATTGCATCGTTTACACTTTTTGCATTCTTTACGATCCAAGCTGCTTGAAGGACAACTAAATAGTCTGGCATCGTAGTAAGATGTTGTTAGAACTTTAAAGTTTAGCGTCGCAGAAACGAAAATAAATATCACTATTATTTATGTAAAATTCCAAAAATGCTTATAAAGTTTTTCTTCAGCGATCTTCGATCTCGAACAGACTAAAAAGAAAAAATTAAATACGTTAAAGTCAGCAAACTCATGATGTCGGAAAATGTAGCCGTTATTGGTGTCGGGCACTCAAAGTTTGGCACCCGTAAAGATGTAAACATGGCAGAACTTGCTTGGGAGTCTATAAAACCCGCACTTGAAACTTCAGGCGTAGAACAAAAAGATATAGACTTTTTTGTAGTGGGTTACGCTGGTTTGGGTGGTAGTGAAGCGGCAATGCCCTCTGTAATTGCCGAATACGCTGAGCTATCTCCCAAAGGATCGATGCGAGTCGAAGCTGCTTGCGCTACAGGAAACGCTGCTATAAGAGTGGGTTATACAGCAATCAAAGCAGGAATAGCAGACTTAGTTCTGGTAGTTGGGATTGAAAAAATGCAGGAATCTCCAAACCCAACCGTAATAGAACTAATAGGAAGGTTTGGCAGTTACTTCTGGGAGTTCGAGAACTTTGGGCTGACTTTTCCAGGTTATTATGCTCTACATGGTACGGCTTACATGATGAAGTACGGTGCGACGGAGGAGGATTTTGCAAGAGTAGCGGTTAAAAATCACTACTATGGTGCCAAAAACCCCTACGCACAGTTCCAGAAAGAGATAACCATAGAAACTGTACTTAAGAGCCCCTACATTGCTTGGCCATTTAAATTGTTCGACTGCTCCCCAATAACCGATGGATCAGCAGCAGTTGTTTTGGCAAGCGAAGAAAAAGTAAAAGAGCTTGGAATAGACGAAAAAATATGGATCCTCGGTCAGGGTACGGGAACCGGTACAGCTAATTTAAGCAAGAGAGAGAGCTTTACTTCACTCGCATCTGCAAGATATGCTGCAGAGATGGCTTACAAGATGGCAAAAATAGACATAGATGATCCAACAAAGTACCTCGATGGAGCGAACGTTCACGATTGCTTCACAGCTCCAGAGATAATTGCATACGAAGATCTCCGTTTTTGCAAGCCTGGAGAAGGGTACAAGCTGATAAGGGAGGAACAGACCTACATAGGTGGAAAGATCCCAGTCAACGTTGATGGTGGTTTGAAGGCAAAAGGGCACCCCATTGGTGCTACGGGTGTAAGTCAGGCTGTTGAGGCTTACAAACAGCTACTTCAGAAAGCAGAACCTGGGAGACAAGCGGATATAAAGAAAGGAAGATGGTTAGCACACAACATCGGAGGGACTGGACATTTCGCATACGTTACGATCTATGGTCTAGAAAAGAGGTGATGGTAATGGAGAAGATGTTTGAACAGCTTAAGAAGAATATGGAAGAGTTCGGTTTCCCTGTGCTTCCTGATGAAAAAACCGGCGAATTACAGTGGATAGACGTCAGAGAGCTAAAAATTCGTTACATCATCTCGATAAACAACATAAAGCCATTTTTCGATGGCTTAAGAAATGGAAAACTAATAACAACGAAATGCAAAAAATGTGGAGAACTTTACTTCCCACCGCAGAAGGATTGTCCAAAATGTAAGATATCAGATATGGAGTGGGTGGAGATTAAAAGAGAAGGAACCCTGGAAACTCTTACAGTAATATTCGTTAAACCTCCGTCCTTTGGGGTCTATGATCCATATACCGTTGCGATTGCAAAGCTAGATGATGGGCCAAGGATACTTGCATGGCTTAAGGGAGATCCAAGACAGGTTAGACCCGGGCAGAGGGTTAGAGTTGAAGTTTCAAGACGTAAAGAAGGTTATTTAATGTACGAGTTGGTTCCAATTTAATTTTTTGGGTGGTATATATGGTGAAGATATCTAAGATAGCTGTTCTTGGTGCTGGAGCGATGGGACATGGGATTGCCCAAGTTTGTGCAGCAGCCGGATACAACGTCTGGGTTAGAGACATACAGCAGGAATTTTTAGATAGAGGTAAAGCCGCAATTGAGAAGAACTTATTAAAGGCTGTAGAAAAAAAGAAGCTAACAGAAGAAAAAGCCAAGGAAATCTTAAGTAGAATTAAATTCACCTTGAATTTAGAGGAGACAATAAGGGATGCCGACTTAGTTATTGAAGCAGTTCCAGAGGTTATGGATATAAAGAAACAAGTGTTCAGCGAAGTTAAAAAGTACGCAAAGCCAGAATGTATTTTCGCTTCAAACACGTCTGGTTTAAGTATAACAGAACTCGGAAATTCGACAGACAGACCAGAAAAATTTGTAGGTTTACATTTCTTCAACCCAGTTCCAGTGATGCAGCTCGTTGAAGTTATAAGAGGTGAAAAGACTAGCGATGAAGTTGTTAAAATCTGTGTAGAATTCGTCAAGAGTATTGGAAAAACACCGGTAGTCGTTAAAAAAGATGTTCCTGGCTTTATCGTGAACAGAATTCTCGTTCCTTATCTTACTTTAGCTATTCATGACGTAGATAAAGGCATTGCGAAGCCAGAAGAGATAGATGCAACTTTTGTATATAAATTTGGGTTCCCTATGGGGCCTATAGAACTTTCAGACTTCGTAGGGTTAGACATACTCTACTTCGCTGGTCAGCAGTGGAGTCTTGTACCTACTGCAGAGTCTTTAAAGAAGAAATTCAACGCAAAAGAACTTGGAATGAAGACGGGCAAGGGTTACTACGATTGGAGCGCTGGAAGACCGCAGATACCTAAGGAACTTGCTGGAAGATACGATGCTTTGAGATTGATAGCTCCAATGGTTAATATAGCCGCCGAGTTGATAGAGATGGGCGTTGCAGATGCAAAAGAGATAGACACTGCAATGAAACTCGGAACAAACATGCCAAAGGGACCTTGCGAATTTGGGGATGAATTCGGATTGGATGTCGTAATAGAAAAACTCAGTGGTTTGTACAAAGAATACAGTTTCAAAATTTTAAAGCCAGTCGAACTTCTGCAAAAGATGTTAAAGGAAAACAAGCTAGGTAAAAAAGTTGGAGAGGGATTTTATAAATACGCTCAACAGCAGGAGTTCAGAAACATAATAGTAGAAAAAGATGCAAAAACCAAGATAGCCAAAATAATAATAAATGTTCCGCAAAAACTAAACGCTCTGTCACTTGAAACCCTAGATGAGCTATTTGAAGCTTTCAGAAAACTTGAAAAGGATGAAGATGTTCGAGTTGTTGTAGTTACCGGTGCCGGAGATAAAGCATTCTCTGCTGGATTTGATCTTCAAACCGCCATGCAAGATCCAAACGCTTTAGCTCCTGCAAATTCTATGATGATCGCTGCTAAAGGAGAATGGGTATTTACACAAATAGAAAGGTTTCCAAAACCTGTTATTGCAGCAATTAATGGGTATGCATTTGGCGGAGGTTGCGAGCTTGCACTGGCTTGTGATTTCAGAATAATGAAGAAAGGTGCAAAAATTGGCCTTACAGAGCTGAGTTTAGCATTAATACCCGGATGGGGTGGTACACAGAGGTTACCGAAGCTAATCGGGATGACAAAGGCAAAGGAGATGATAATGCTCGCAAAACGTATAGATGCGGAAGAGGCTGAAAAGATTGGTCTTATAAATAAAGCAGTTGATCCGGACAAATTCGAGGAAGAAGTGATGAATCTTGCGAAACAACTTGCTGAGATGGCTCCAGTAAGCTTAAGGGTTGCAAAATATGCTATAAACTTCGGATATTCTCTACCACCTGAGATAGGACTAGTTATTGAGGCGGGAATGTTCGCCGTGGCGACGTCAACACAAGATGTGGTGGAGGGAATAAATGCATTCTTCCAGAAGAGAAAACCCGAGTTTAAAGGTAGGTAAATTTCCTAAAATTTTTTAACCCTAAAAGTAAGCTAAGCAGCGAGGTGATTGTTGAATGAAAATAATAGTTTTGGCGAAACATGCGCCGGATACAGAGTCAGAAATTAAAATACGACCCGATGGAAAAAGCTACGACACCTCTGGCCTTGTGTTTGATATCAACGACTGGGACAGGTATGCTGTTGAGGAGGCGATAAGGATAAAAGAATCTAAGGGAGGAGAGGTCGTTGTTGTCGGCGTAGGATCGAACTGCGACGATACGCTAAGAAAATGCCTTGCGATGGGGGCAGATAGAGCAATAAAGATCCCCGTGGATACGGGGCTTGATGCATATCAAACGGCAGAAGTTATTAAGAAGGCGATAGAGAGTGAAAAATTCGATATGATCTTTGCAGGTTTGATGAGCCAGGATCTAAACAATTCTCTTGTTGGAGTACTGCTAGCTGGGATGCTGAACCTACCTGTTGCCACAGCAGTAACAAGCTTAGAGATCCAAGATGGCAAGGTTGTTGTTGCAAGGGAGCTTGAGGGCGGTTACAAAGAGCAGGTTGAGCTACCTATACCATGCGTTCTAACGATACAGAGCGGTATAAACGAACCAAGATACGTATCAGTTATGGGTATAAAGAAGGCAAAGTCAAAGGAGGTAAAGGAGGTCAAAGTTGCACCAACGATGTCTACTCTAGAAGTCGAAAAGATGTATCTACCACCAGTTAAGAAAGCCGAGATGATAACTGGAGATGCATCTCAGATCGCTACAAAGATTGTTGCTATTCTTAAGGATAGGGGGTTGATATAAATGAGGGTGTTTTGTGTTGCCGAACACAGGTTTGGAGTACTAAATCCTCTAAGCGTTGAGTTATTAAACCTTGCAAATAAGATGAAAGGCAGTGGCACAAGTGAGGCAGTAGTTATAGGAAAAGATGTCGGAAAATTCGCTCAGGAACTTGCAAAGTACGCTAACAAAGTGTGGGTTATAGAAGATGCGGCCTTGGAAAACTATAATCCAGAACTTTACATAGATGTACTGCTGCAGTTGTTCAACAAAGAAAAACCCGATGCGGTTCTAATAGGTAGCACAGCTGAGGGAAATGAACTCGCTCCATTACTTGCTGTGAGGATGAACGCTCCCGTGGTAACCGATGTCGTTGGGGTAAATGCAAGCGATGGGTTGAAAGTATCAAGGTACCTCTTCCAAGGGAAACTGATGGCTGACTTAAAGATAAAATCAAAACCTTGCGTGCTAACTATAAGACAGGGCGTATTTAAAGAGGGTGTAGAGGTAAAAGGAGAAGTCGTAAAAACAAACATAAAACCCTCAAAGACCCCTGCTAGGAAGTTCGTTAAATACATAGAACCGGAAGTTGGAGAAGTAGATATAGCTCAGGCACCGATAATAGTTGCGGTTGGTAGAGGTATAGAGGATGCAGCAAACATACCGCTTGCAGAGGAGCTTGCAAAACTGCTTGGTGGTGTGGTTGCTGGAAGCAGGCCTGTAATCGATAACGGCTGGCTACCAAAAGATAGACAGGTGGGTATCTCAGGTAAGACGGTTAAACCGAAGCTCTACTTAGCCTTAGGTATAAGTGGTGCCTTCCAGCATGTAATGGGTATGAAGGATAGTGAACTGATCATCGCGGTGAACAAAGATCCAGAAGCACCCATATTTGGCGTAGCTCATTACGGTGTAGTAGGGGACATATTTGAAGTTGTTCCAGAACTTATTGAAAAATTGAAGGCGAAAGGCTAATTTTTAACTTTTTTTATTTATATTCCGAACAGAAACATTTATCTTTCCCATCTGGTCGTTATTTTTATGGCTCGAAAACCGGCAAGAATGTGGAGGAGGCTTGAAAGACCTTATACTAGAGTTGAATATATAGATGGTGCACCGGGGCCAAGGATAAGGATGTTCGATATGGGTAACACATCTGCAGATTTTCCCGTTATGCTCACCTTGGTAGCAACAGAGGCTGTGCAAATTAGAGATAACGCTCTAGAATCAGCAAGAGTCATGGCAAACAAATACATAGCAAAGATGGTAGGCAGTACCAACTACAAGTTCAAAGTTAGAGTTTACCCACACCATGTGCTGAGAGAACATAAAATGGCTGTTGGTGCTGGAGCTGACAGAGTTTCGCAGGGAATGAGGAGAGCATTTGGTAAACCAGTTGGGAGAGCTGTACAAGCAAAGCCTGGTATGAAACTGATGTCTGTCTGGGTAAAACCGGAGCACTATGAACATGCGAAGGAATGTCTTAGAAGGGCTGCCATGAAGCTACCAACTCCGACAAGGATCATAATCGAGAAAGGTAGTGAACTGCTGAAAGGAAAAGTTTAAAACATTTTTATAGTTTTAGATGATTGTATTACTCGAAAAACCTTTAGAACTCGCCAAAGAGAGGCAGATAGTGGTTTACTTAAACGGTGAGAAGAGATACTTCGAGTGCACGCCTTCTGATTTAGAAGACCTCATTGTGGGACATCTTATATCTGAAGGCCTTGTAGAAGATCATAGGTCGATAAAGATAGAACAGAAATCCCCCGAGACTTTCTACGTGGAGTTCCAAGCTAGATATAAAGAGCAAAAAACAAAGTTGATTGCAAAGAAAAAATTCTCTGTTGAAGAGCTTAGAAGATACCTCAATTTACTTGATATTGAAGAATATAAGAAGACACACGGCTACCATGTCGCTGCTGTGATTGGCGAAAAATTACATTTAAGATATGACGTTGGGAGGCACAATGCAGTAGAAAAGGCAATAGGATCCGCGTATCTTAACAACGAGGATCCGGAAGGTTGTTTTTTAGTTCTAAGCGGAAGGATCACTACAAGCATTACAAAGAAGTGCTTCAATGCTAAAATTCCACTGATTGTCTCGAAGGCAGCGATCGTAGATTCAGCTGTAGAGTTTTGCGAGAAAAAAGGCCTGTCTGCAGTATCTTTCTTATCGAACGTTGCTGTAATCGGAAGCGCGATAGAAATAGTGTAAAAAATTTTTATCCATAGCCAGCGAACGGTTTTGCTGCAATCTTCGCTTTTTCTGAACGTAATCTCTCCTCGAAACGTTCATAGAAGCTGAGCATAGATTCACTAACGCTTGGCTTGACTTTCTTCATTGCCTCAAGGAAATGCTTCATCTCTACCTTTTCTACGTTCAGATTCTCCCTCATTGCAAGCATTACTGCTTCTCTGCATATAGCCTCAATATCTGCACCAACATAGCCTTCTGTCATCTCGGAAAGTTCTTCTAGATCAACGTCCTCGCTTAAAGGCATGTTCCTCGTGTGGATCTTGAATATTGCCAGCCTACTCTTCTTGTCGGGAGGTCTTACATAAACCAATCTATCGAATCTTCCAGGCCTGAGTAGCGCTGGGTCTAGTATGTCTGGTCTGTTTGTAGCTCCAATGACTATAACCCCTTGCAGTTCTTCAAGCCCATCCATCTCTGTCAGAAGCTGATTTAGTACTCTTTCAACAGCCCTACTACCTTCTTCTAGTCCTCTAAACTGTGCTATTGCATCTATCTCGTCAAAAAAGATTATACATGGCGCCACTTGTCGAGCTTTCCTGAATATCTTTCTTACAGCCTTCTCACTCTCTCCAAGCCATTTGCTTAACAACTCGCCACCTTTAACGCTTATAAAGTTTGCATTAGTTTCATTTGCAACGGCTTTCGCTATAAGTGTTTTACCAGTCCCCGGAGGACCAAAAAGAAGGATGCCTTTAGGAGGCCTTATCCCAAATTTCTTGAACTTCTCCGGATACTTTAAAGGCCACTCTACAGCTTCTATGACTTCTCTCTTAACATCTTCGAGCCCACCTATATCGCTCCATCTTACCTTCGGAACCTCTACGAGCACTTCTCTCATAGCAGACGGTTCTATCTCCTTTAAAGCTTCCATAAAGTCCTCCCAAGTCACTCTCATTGATTCTATAACATCTAGTGGAATTTCATCCGCCGTTAGATCTATCTGGGGTAGGTACCTCCTTAAAGCCTTCATTGCAGCCTCTTTGCATAAAGCCTCGATATCTGCTCCAACAAAGCCGTGTGTTTGATCTGCAAGGTACCTCAACATCGCTTTAACTATGAAACTTTCAAGTTCAGGAATCATCTCTGGCTTCATCAAGTTGTTTATTATTGTTTTAACCTCTTCCTCCTTTTCTGCAGCTTTAACTTCGCCATAAACGAATTTTAGATTGTCAAGTATCGTAGGTTCCTCAACATTCTTCATCATTTGCTCAAGGGCATCGAGAACGAACTCTCTGCTGTACTTCGGCTCTACAGGCATGTTCCTTGTGTGGATCTGAAAGATCTCGAATCTACCTTCTCTGTCTGGGACACCAATCTCTATCTCTCTATCAAATCTACCCGGCCTTCTTAAGGCTGGATCTACGGCATCAGGTCTGTTCGTAGCACCAATAACTATTACTTGCCCTCTAGCCTCTAAGCCATCCATCAGGGTTAAAAGCTGAGCTACGACTCTCCTTTCAACTTCTCCAGTTACTTCTTCCCTCTTAGGAGCTATGGAGTCTATCTCATCTATGAATATTATCGAAGGTGCATTCTCCTTAGCCTCCTCAAATATCTCCCTCAACCTCTGCTCACTCTCTCCATAGAACTTGCTCATTATCTCTGGCCCACTTATGGGAATGAAGTGAGCGTTAACTTCATTTGCAACGGCTTTCGCTATAAGTGTTTTACCAGTCCCCGGAGGACCGTAAAGGAGGACGCCTTTTGGTGGCTCAATTCCAAGGCGTTGGAAAAGTTCGGGATATCTTAGAGGTAATTCTATTACTTCCCTGACCTTCTGGAGTTCTTCCTTAAGACCACCAATGTCCTCATAAGTCACTCCAGCCTTACCTAACCTTTCAAATCCTTTAACTGGTCTATCTCTGTATATGACCTTCGTACCTTCGTCTATAACAACAGCTCCCTTAGGTTCAGTCTTAACAGCAACAAATACGATCGCCTGATTTTGATTCATGTAACTTCCAAATCCAGAGAACGCCGGAGCACCAACTAAAGGAACCAGATCTCCCTCTAAAACCGGTCTTTTTAGTAGTTGCTGCTTTAGATATTCTCCTACGTCGACTCCATATATCTTCAACTCCATCTTTTTAAGTGGAGCCAAAACGACTACTTTTGCCGATACATAGTCTACTTTTCTAACCTTAACCAAATCTCCAACACCAACACCAGCGTTTTCTCTAGTAAATTTGTCGATTCTTATAACATTCTTTCCCCAATCTCTTTTTGGTGATCTCCAGACTTTCGCTACAGTCTTTCTCTTACCTTCAATCTCTACTATATCTCCTAGAGAGATCTGAAGCTTCATCATTGATTCAGGATCAAGTCTAACAATCCCTCTACCCGAGTCACTCGGATAAGCTTGATTGACCTTTAATGTCAACTCCATCTCATCACCTAAAGTATTTTTATTTTGGAGCAAAAAAGACTTGTGGTGATACGATGAAGATAGCGATATTCGATGCATTCAATGGAGCAAGCGGAAACATGATCTTGGCATCTTTGCTGGGAATCTCGCTCAGTGAAGAGGATTTGCGGAGAATCATAAAATCCTTGGGCTTGAAAATAGATTTTGAAATTAAAAAAGTTGAAAAAAAAGGGATCCAAGCGAACTACATAGATGTAAAAGAGGAGATCGTTGAAAGAGATTTTGAGGAGGTAGTAAAGATCCTGAAGTCTTCCGATCTAGATGATGCAGTAAAGAAGGACTCAATAAACATATTTTCAATGCTATTTAACGCTGAAAAAAATATCCATGGAGACTGCAGTTTTCACGAAGTCGGTAGTGATGATGCTATATTTGACGTGGTTTCTGCTGTGTCGGGAATAAGAAGGTTGATACTAGATGGTTACAGATTTTACGCTACAACAATTAGGGTCGGTAGTGGTTTTACGAGTTTCTCTCACGGCAAGTATCCAGTACCGGCCCCAGCAACCTTGGAGGTCCTTAAAAATTCAGAACTTGAGATCTGCTTTGGGGGAGATCTAGAGTTGCTAACACCTACAGGGGCATCTATTTTAAGCTATTACTGCAAAAAATTGCCAAAAATCCCATTTATGGTAAAAAATGTTTCTTACGGGGCAGGAAAATATGAAACCGAAGTTCCAAATGTTTTAAGGCTTATATTGGGTGAGACTACACAAGCAGATTCAATAGTACTTCTCGAGACTAACATCGACGATGTAAGCGGGGAATTTATTGGCTATGCCGCTGAAAATTTACGTAAGCTTTCCGGAGTTCTTGATGTCTGGATCGTCCCAGCTTATGGCAAAAAATCTCGACCAGTTTTCGAGATAAAAGTAATAACAAAAGAGAGCTTTGCTGAAGAAGTTGCAAAAAAATTGATGGAACTAACGGGAACACTTGGAGTAAGATTGATCTCCATAAATCACAGAATAGTTGCTGAAAGAGAGATTAAAACTGCAAAGATCAACTTCAAAGGTAGAAACTACGAAGTTCGTTACAAGATCTCGCCAACAAGATGTAAATTGGAATTTGATGATATATGTAAGATAGCCGAGGAGACGAATACTCCAATCTTTGAGGTGTATAGAATACTGACAAAAGAGGTGTACGATGCTGATCCAGAGCGGTAGTAGATGTATAGATTCTCTTCTTGGTGGAGGGGTTGAAAGCGGAACTATAACTCAATTCTATGGCCCAAGTGGTACAGGAAAAACAACCGTATGTTTGATGCTAGCTAAAAATGCAGCTTTAAATTACAAGGTTGCATACATCGATACCGAAGGCCTATCTGCAGAAAGAGTTAAACAGATATTCGGTAGTAAAGAACTTTTCGCAAATGTGTTCGTTTACGATGTTTTCGATTTCAGACAGCAAAGTTCAGCAATAAAGGATGCTGAAAAATTATGCAAGGATGAAAATATAAAACTGATAATCGTGGACAGCTTCACAGCTTTATATAGAAGCGAGCTTGAAGATGAAAAACAGCTAAAGATAAAACGTATCCTTACCCAACAACTCACTTTTCTTCTTGGCTTAGCAAGGAAGTACGATGTTGCGGTGGTTATAACGAATCAGATGTTTACAGATGTAAAAACCGGGGAGGAAAAACCTTTAGGAGGAACAAGTGTAGATCACCTATCTAAGGTTATAATATCTCTAGAAAGGCACGGAAACAAAAGGTTAGCGAGACTAATAAAGCATAGATGGCTGCCCGAGGGCATCAGCTGCGAGTTTTCGATTACAAATAGAGGGATAGAACCTTAAAGTAGCGGCAAATTGCCAGTCACTTTATCTATCTTGTTTTCCTCATCCGGCCCAATAACTATAGCCGTTACAGTGCCGGGCGGGATCTCTGTAAGCCCAGCATCAACCACGATATCTGTCTTCAACCCTAAAGATTCGGCCTTCCTTTTTAAAGATAGAAGATCTTCCAGCGACTTAACCTTAACAACGATCTTTTTTTGTCCTTCTCGAAGCCATCTTTCTCTGATATCTTCTCTAGCCTTCAAGAATCCTAAAATCGCAGCATGTGCAACTTGAACTGCTAATTTGCCTTTAGACAAATTCAAATCTTCTCTTACTACAATTACCTGTTTCAATTCAATATTCTTCCCCAAAACCATAACTTTTCAGCTCTTGAATGCTAACGGGTTTTGATTTTTCCTCAATCCACTTTTTACCTACTTCCAAAGCTGCATTTTCGTCGAAATCTGAAACTACGATCTTATCGAGTTCAACCTTCTGGATACAATCTTTTGGAATTCCTATGAAATCTGCCCCAACCTTTACAATTAAGTAGTTTTTGTAAATATCTATGCTCTCCCCGAAGCTTTTTCCGTTTTTAAAGACGAATTTACATATCAAATCCATGATGAAAGTTTTCTTCAGCTTAAAAAGATTTGCCAAGATGCATGCGGTAGAGTTATATACTCAGCCTTAATGCTCAAAAACATGGCGAGGTTCCCAGAAGCTGAGGCAAGATTGTTCAACGTTAAAATATGCATGAGATGCAACGCTCGAAACCCAATGAAAGCAGAAGTTTGCAGGAAATGTGGATATAGAGGACTCAGACCCAAATCTAAAGAACGAAAGGGTAAGGGCAAGTAACTTCAAAATTTTTAAGTTTCAACCTTTTTCAAAAAAGTTGCAGCATGAAAATAAAAACTTTTAAACCTAAATTTTAAATTAATTCCAACGCTCTCTCAGATCACTTGGGGCTTTCTTTATATGCATTCAAAACCGCATTCACTATTTTTTCTCTTGCTTCCTTACTTGTCGGGTGGAAAACATCCTGGAAATTGCCATCCTTTCCCTTCTTTCCAGGCATACTTACCCAAAGACCCTTCTCTCCTTCCATAACTTTTATTCCCTTCACAACAAACTCGTTGTCCAAACTCACAGATGCATATGCCTTTACAGCCCCTTTCCCACTCACCTTGTATATTCTCACTTCTGTAATTTCCGCCAAATCTAATCCTCCTCCTTTTTAGATTTTTCAGCCTTTGGCCTAGCGAATATTTAAGCCTTTCTAAACATCGAAAATTGAAAATATTGAATTTAAAAATAAAATTTAGCCCCGCGGGGATTCGAACCCCGGTCGCGGGCTCCAAAGGCCCGCATGATTGACCGCTACACCACGGGGCTGACAATTAATTTTGCAACCATCTGTTAAAAAACTTAGCGCAAAATTTTTTCTTATGAATGAACACAAACTTTATGCTCTATCTTGGCCTCATAGGTTATCCGGTAAAGCACTCTGTATCTCCAGCAATGCATAATGCTGCTTTAAAAAAAGCTGGAATCGATGCTGTCTACTTAGCGTTCGAGGTCAGACCAGATCAGCTAGAGGACGCGATAAAAGGTGCAAAAGCCCTCGGTTTTCTTGGACTTAACGTGACCTTGCCTTACAAAGAGGAGGTGCTGAAGTTTGTTAAAGCTGTCGGAGATGCTTCAAAGATAAACGCCGCCAACACTTTAGATTTGAGAAATATGCTCGGCTACAATACTGACGTTTTCGGAGTGGAGGAGGCTTTCAAGAACGCTGGTGTTGTTGTAGAGGAGAAGAGAGCTCTTGTAGTTGGAAGTGGCGGAGCCGGTAAAGCTTGTGCTTATGCTCTACTAAAGAATGGTGCAGAGGTAATTTTAACAAATAGGACTGTGCAGAGAGGGATAGAAACAGCAGAAATTCTAAGAAGATACGGTTTTTGTATATTTCATCCCTACGAAAAGCTCGAAGAACTTGAGGGAAAGCTAGACATAATTGTAAACGCTACAACACTCGGCATGGTGGGATTTGAAAACAAAATTCCCGTACCTGAGAGTATTCTAAAAGATGCCGTTGTCTTCGATACAATCTATAACCCAATTGAAACTCCTCTTATCTCTTTGGCAAGAAAGATGGGGTGTAAAGTGATCAGTGGAGTTGAAATGCTTGTATACCAAGGCGCAAAGGCATTTGAAATTTGGACTGGTTTAAAGCCGGATGTGGATTTAATGCGTGAAGTGGCAATCAAGTCGATTACAAAAAGTTATAAAACTCTCTGAAATTCTTAACTTATGTACGATTACGATGTAATAATCATCGGTGCTGGCCCTGCCGGCTGCAGTGCTGCTCTGTACTCAGCAAGGTATGGACTCAAAACAGCATTTTTTGAAGCTTTAGAACCGGTATCTCAACTATCACTGGCTGCAAAAATAGAAAACTACCCAGGATATGAGGGGAGTGGAATAGAGTTACTGGATAAAATGAAAGAACAGGCAATTAGAGCTGGAGCAGAGTGGAAGTTCGAAAAAGTTGAAAAAATAAGAAAAGAGGGAGAAGTTTTTGTGGTCGTATCTGAGAACGGAGAATACAAGTCGAAGTCGATAATAATCGCAACAGGTGGAAAACATAGAGAAGCGGGAATAGACGGTGAAAGATCCTTTCTTGGTAAAGGTGTAAGTTACTGCGCTACATGCGATGGCAGGTTCTTTGTTGGTAAGAACGTAGTGGTTTTTGGAAGTGGGAAGGAAGCTTTAGAAGATGCGATATACCTACATGATATAGGCTGCAAAGTGGTTTTAGTAGCAAGAACAAACGATCTGAGAGCTGAAAAAGCGTTGATAGATGAGATAAAAAAAAGAGATATCAAAGTTCTCACAGCGACGAACGTTAAGAGGATCGTTGGAACTGAAAAAGTAGAGAAATTGATTTTATATGATAGAAAAACCAAAGCGGAGTTCGAGATCTCTGCAGACGGTATATTCATTGTGCTGGGAATTAGACCTGCAACAGACATAGTATCTGACATCGGAGTTGAAAGAGATAGTTTTGGATACATAAAAGTTGACAAAGAGCAGAAGACCAATATCCCAGGAGTTTTTGCTGCCGGAGATTGCTGCGATAATCCACTAAAACAGGTCATCACTGCATGCGGAGATGGTGCTCTGGCAGCTTATTCGGCATACAGATACCTTAATAAAGCTTGATTATTTTTTCGTAGAGCTTGTAAAGTTCTTCCGCAACATCGAAAAGTTTATCAGCATCTTTTAGCTTTTCTACCCACCTATTAGGAACTTCAAAACCAGCTGAACCTTTTAAAGATCCGCTAATAGCTGCTATCGAGTCTGTATCCCCTCCACAGTTTGCTGCAAGCTTTACCGATTCCTCAAAGTTTCTTCCAGCAAAAAAACAATAAAAAGCCATAGGAACGGAATCGAAAGAAGAAATGGAATTACCAATCTTTCCAACCGCAAAATCTACGTCTCTATCTGAGATTTCATAAGCATATTCAATTTTTTCTGCTACAAGCGGATCGTATCCAATGGCCCTTTTACTTACCTCCTCCACCAACTCATCTAAGCTGAATCCACGAAGATTACAAGCTACTGCAACAGCTACTGCAACAGCTGCTCCAATGGCGGAATAATTTCTGTGTGTTACTATCGCAGAAAGCTCGGCATATTTTTCTACTAGATCCAAACTGAAACTGTAGACCAAACCTACAGGAGTTACCCTCATTGCAGCTCCGCAAGTATCACTATCAACCCCAGATTTGCTCCAAGGGATTCCGTTGATCAGATTATAAATAGCCCTTCTCGTTGTAGGACCAACTCTTTTACTTGTCGTCTCAAAGAACCATCTTTTCAGCCTATTGGCAAAATCTTCGGGATCGAAATAAATTGTGTTCAATATAGATTCTGCAAGTACAAGCATCTGTTCTGTATCGTCGGTCCATTCCCCAGCCTTGAGATCTCCGTATGGAGAGGGGAGATAATCTTCTATGCATCCATATATGTTTTTTATCTGTTCTCTGCTCATACCCTCAGCAGGCATTCCGAGAGCATCACCTACAGCCAAGCCAACGATCGAGTTTCTGAACTTTTTAAGTATCGTCGACACTGCATGAATAGATCGATTAGTTTTTAAAAATTTACACCGCTAGTAAACTATGAAGGTAGTTTTGCTCGCAGGTGGATATGCCACAAGACTTTGGCCGATAACAAAAAACAGAGCAAAACCACTGCTACCCTTAGGTAGGCAAAAGATAATAGACTTCGTGTATGAAAAAGCCAAAGGATTTGGAGAAATTTTAATCTCCACAAACAAAAGGTTTGAAGATGATTTTAAAAACTGGGCTAAGGAGAAAGATGTCAAGATTGTAGCAGAGAACACAAGAAGCGAAGAAGAGAAACTTGGTGCAGTAAGGGCTCTTGCCTACGTTACAGAAGATATCGAAGATGATGTATTTGTAATCGCCGCCGATAATGTATTCGATTTCGATTTAGAAAAGATGGTAAATCTCTTCAAAAAAAGTCGTGAAGTTGTAGTTGCACTCTACGATGTTGGTGATTTAGAATTAGCTAAAAGATATGGTGTAGCAGAGGTTAGCGGAGAGAAAATTGTAAATTTTGAAGAGAAACCTCCGCATCCGAAATCCTCACTTATAGGTGTTGCAATATATTTATTACCTGAAGATACTCTCAGCGATCTTCGAGAGTACGTTGAAAGTAACAGAAAAAAGGATAACCTTGGGGACTTTATTGCCTACCTCTGTAAGAGAAGAGATGTACTTGCTTGTACTTTTAATGGAAACTGGTACGATATTGGAACTCCAGACTCATACCTAGAAGCTCTGAAAACCTACATGAGCAACTACATAGCAAAAGATGTTGAAATCAGCAAGGCTTCGAAGATAATTGAGCCAGTAGTGATAGAAAGTGGAGTGAAGATAAGTGGAAGATCAATAATTGGGCCATACACATACATAGCGTCCAATTGTGTTATAGAATCGTGCGATATAAGCGAGAGCGTTATTTTTGAGAGAAATGTAATGAGCAGAACCAAACTCTTAAGATGTTTGGTTGATGATGCATGCGAAATAAGAAATATAGAACTTAGCAGTTCAATAATAGGTGGACACGCTAAGATTCAGAGAGGATGAGAGCGGCAATACTTGATGGCTATGTTGATGAACCCTCCTGCTTGGGAGTTCCTCCTTACTTAGCCCCATATCCGAGATACGTATATGGAATGTTAAAATCCCTTAAAGTCCAGCCAGAATACTTAACAATAGACCAATTGAGGGAAGACCCAAGAATTAGAGGAAAGCTGAAAGATTACGACATCTTAATAATAATCGGCGGAATTGCCGTTCCTGGAAAATACATTGGAGGTAATCCACTAGAAAAGAAGGAAATTTTTTCGCTGAACTTGGCGAAAAACAACATCCTAGCTGGTCCACTTGTTGTTGAGCTTACGAAAAAAGAGCTCGAACTTCTTAAAGATGTAAACATCCAACCTCTAAAGTTTCCATTCGAAAAAGAACTTTTTGATCTTCTTTGTAGAATTTTGAATTGCAGAGCTAATTTCGATGTAGACAAGTTCTCATACTTGGGGGCTGAGGTTGTAAAGCAACATCCAGATTTTCCAAATCTAATATGCGAGATCGAAACATACAGAGGATGCTACTGGGGGAGATGTTCGTTTTGCATCGAAAGATTTCAAGGTTTTTGGATGAGAGATGCAGAGAACGTTGTAAAAGAGATCAGCCTTCTTTACGAAAACGGAGTAAGGTACTTCCGTCTGGGTAGGCAAACAGACTTCTACACGTATTTAGCAGATTTTAGCAAGGAGGTGCCAAAACCGAATCCTGAGGCAATCAAAAACTTCCATAGAGCAATATGGGAAAAATGTCCTAAAATAAAAACGCTCCATCTTGACAACGTAAACCCAAAGACAATTGCAGAGTATCCTGAAGAGGCGAAAGAGATTACAAAAACGATCGTTTTGTACCAAACACCAGGAAACGTGGCTGCTATGGGTTTAGAGAGTGCAGATGAAAATGTGATTAAGAAGAACTCGCTTTGTGCAGATGTTGAAGAAGTGCTGAAGGCCATCGAACTCGTAAACCGATACGGTGCAGGTACAGGCTACAATGGCCTACCCTACTTTCTGCCTGGGATAAATTTTGTTATTGGGCTAAGGGGAGAATCGAAAGAGACTTTTGAAAAAAATATAGAATTTTTAAAATATTTAGTGGAAAAAAATCTACTCGTAAGAAGGATAAACTTAAGGCAAGTAAAGATATTTCCCAACACTCCGATGGAGAAAGTCGGCTATTCAATTTTGAAAAGACACAAAAACTACTTTAGATACTTCAAAAAAGTTGTTAGAGAAGAGATCGACCATGAAATGCTAAAGAAGGTCGTGCCAAAAAATAGAAAACTTACGGATTTAAGGGTTGAGATAAGTGGAGACATCAGCTACGCAAGACAGCTCGCTACTTACCCCTTACTCGTTGGTGTCATAGGTAAACATGAAAAAGATTCGTTTATTGACGCTAGAGTTGTGGATTACGGTTACAGAAGTTTAACGGCTGTAAAAGTGCCTTTAGACCCAAACAAAGCAAGTTTTGAGGAACTTAAAGCTCTATTCGGAGAAAAAGCAAAAGAAATCCTGCTAAGTCGTCCATACAGAGATTTAGAGAGTATAAAAGAAATTGTCGGAAATGAAGCTGAGCTATTTTTTGAGTACTCAAGCGAATATGATTCAAATGTAAATAAAAAAAATTAGAAATGGAAAAAGATTTAAGGAGAAAGTCCGTGCAGATAATATGAACGTATTTGAGAAGTTTCTCGCTTCCTCTCCCATATTTAAAAATCGGGATGTACTGAGGCATAGTTATACTCCGGAGAACTTACCTCATAGAGGAGAACAAATTGAGCAGTTAGCAATCCTTCTCTCCCCAGCTTTGAAGGGTGGATTACCGTCAAACATATTCATATACGGCAAAACCGGAACTGGAAAGACGGCTACCGTGAAATTTGTAACAAACCAGTTGATCGAATTTAGTAAAAAACTAAGTTCAAATGTTTCTGTGCACTACATAAACTGTGAAATTATAGATACTGCTTATAGAGTTCTTGCAAGCATAGCTAAGGGCTTGGGTAAGAACATCCCAATGACCGGCTGGCCTACAGATCAAGTTTATGAAGAAGTCTGCAAGACAATAGATGAGTCCAACACAAAACTTATAATAGTGCTTGATGAAATAGACAAACTGGCCAAAAAAGCTGAAGAAGCTTTATACAGTCTGACAAGGATTAATTCAGATTTAAAGAAAGCGAAAGTTAGCCTGATAGGCATTACAAATAACTTGAAGTTCAAAAGTTTTTTGGATGCCAGAGTTATAAGTGCTTTAAGTGAAGAAGAGCTAGTTTTTCCTCCATACAACGCTGAACAACTTGAAGATATCCTAAGACAAAGAGCTGAACTTGCGTTCAACAAAGGTGTGATTGAAGATGGGGTGATTGAGCTCTGTGCAGCTATAGCTGCACAGGAACATGGAGATGCCAGAAAAGCACTGGATCTTCTAAGAGTGAGTGCAGAGATCGCAGAAAGGGAAGGAGCAAGTAAGGTTAAAGTAGACCACGTTAAGATGGCAATTAAAAAAATTGAGGCAGATTACGTGGCAGAAACTGTCAAAACTCTTCCAATACACACAAAAATTCTACTTTACGGAATGATACTGTTATCAGAAAACCAGGATAAATTCACAACTGGAGAAATATACCTGATCTACAGAAAACTCTGTAGTAAAATAAGCATAACTCCGCTAACGCAAAGAAGGATAAGCGACCTCATTTCTGAACTCGACATGCTGGGAATCGTGAACTCCGTAGTAATCTCTAAAGGTAGATACGGAAGAACGAGAGAGGTAAATATTGAAGCCGATTTGAGTTCGATAAAAACGGTTTTAGATGAGGACTACCGACTTAAGGAACTTAAGAACTACGAAAACGAACTCAAAAGACTTGTTAAACTTTTGGTTTAGGAGATTTCTATTAAAAAGGTTGAGTTGTCAAAATTTTCGACTGATATATTTCCCCTATAACTTTCCACAAGCTTTTTTTACTATGTAAAGTCCCAATTCCTCTCCACCGGTTGTTGTACTCTTTTCGAACAGCCTTTCCCTAACTTCTTCTGGAATTCCCAAACCGTCATCTTTCAAGTGGATAATTTCGTCTTTTTCCTCGACGGATATTTCGACCTTTCTAGCCTTACCATGCTTGACGGAGTTACTAATCAGGTTATCAAAATACTATAAACTCCATCGTTCGCTAAGATTTTAGCATCTCCCTTCACAACAACTTCAACGTCGTGACTTTTGGCAACCTTTTCTATGATCTCTTATAAGCTTTATAATCTTATGTTTTCTTCCATAACTCTATATTCAACTGCCTCCCTAATTTTTTCATAGCCTTCTCCCCATCTTCATCTGCTATTTCAAGGTAAGAATATCAACATGCTGTTCAGGAAAATTAAATAATCTTCTAGCGATTCTATTCTACTCTGCAATTCTATCCTATCAGAAACATCCGTGTAGGCTATTACACAGTACTTTTCACCGTCTAGCTCTAAATACACTTCGTTCTAGCTTCAATCCATACGTAACCTTTATTGGACCTTAACCTCACAAGCAAAGGCGGATCGGGATTTTTAATTTTTTGAACAAAATCTTTACGATCCAATCGACGATTTTGTTAACGTCTTCAGGATGGTAGTAAATTAGGAGATTGGTAGGATCTTTCATGAGTTCCTCGACGAAAGATGAATCAAAACCTGACCACTCTACAATAACTTTGTTTAAGTATACGATCCTACCCCTCTGAATTTATTACTACAACCGCTGCTGGAAGCGCATCAACGATGGTCTTCCAGTCTATCATCGGCCTAGCCTAAAAAAACCGGATATAAGCATTTCTAAATTTAAAAATTGACGGTCATTGTATCTTGAACTCTTTATCATGAACCCACACTTCAAATTCATCGAAAACTTCCTTTTTCCAGATTGGAAGTTCCGATTTCATACTCTCAACAGCCTCTATTAATGCACCCCAGAGATCATCTCTATGCTTGCCCATCACAGCTATGTATACTATGTCTTCCTTAGCTTCAAGTACACCAGTTTTGTGGTAGATTTTTACCTTTACACCAAACTTCTGCCAAATTTTATCTTCGATATCCCTTATAGCTCTTTCAAGCACCTCTTCATAAGCCTCGTACTCCATCTTTTTCACAAATTTACCTTCAGAAACTTTTCTAACGAATCCTACGAAAATTCCGATAGCTCCGCAATAATCTGAGAACCCATCATTTTTTAGCTTGTTGATTATCGATTTCAAACTCTCTAAATTCTTTGCCTTTTCTAGATCTTCTATTTTTTTGACCTTTTTAGTCTCTATTCCAATCTCAGCACCATCGAAGCCTATTAAAGCGGCATATTTAAATCCGAGATCGCATAGAAATTCAAGAAAGTTTTTTAGTTCAAACAAGGGAATTCGAATCCTCAAATTGTCTGAAATTATCTCACACTCTCCATCATCCTTCCAAATCTCGACAAATTTTCCATCGAGCTTAGATTTTAGTTCCTTCCAGTTCTCCGGTATGAAGATCTTCATTCAATGCACCCCTTCTCTTTTAGAAAATCAATACCACATACTCTGTTTGTAGTATGGAGACGTATATCAACTCTTTTTCCGTCAACGATTAACTCAACAAAACTACCAATAGATAAACGCGGGAAAGTCGGGCTTCCAGGAGATAGCAATTTTATTCCCTTCGCATTGTTCAGCACAAATCTGTGAACATGACCAAATATCATAAAATCCACCCCAAGCTCCATGGCTTTGTATCCAACATCGTGAAACTCATTCGTAAAATTTCCTTTATGTATAAGGCCAAATTTTAAGTTTTCTAGGTTGAAGATCCTCTCTTCGGGCAACTCTTCCCTGATCTTAACTTCATCGGAATCTCCTGCAACTGCTATCAGCTCATATTCAGCGAACTTTTTATAAACTTCGTAACTTTCGAAATCTCCAGTATGTATCACTAAATCTGCGCTCTCGAGCATTTGAAGCAATTTTTCTGGAATTAAAAACTTTTCAAGATGGGTGTCTCCAAGCACTAAAGCTCTTATCATCAAATTTTTTTTTCAGAAAGGCTTAAAAAATTATTCCCCAATACTTAGCTCAATGCTAAATCTAAGTCACTTAACTAGCTACCTTACATGCCCAAGGCTCAGCTATTATAGAATCAGAAACAAAGAAGACTCTTTCACAGAGCTACAAGCTGTAAGAGAGGCATACATAAGTCTTAGAAGAGGTTTCGACCTTAATTGGGCTGAAAAAAGAATTAAAATTTTACACAACTTTGATGCAGAGGTCTTCAAGAAGGCCGTTGATAAGATGATATTCAACAAGAGAGCCCTCGATGAGTTGAGGGCAATAGACTGGGATGTCTCAGTTAGATCAGAAAAGTTTGGAATTTCGTTCACCATTGATGAACTCGTAGAGAAGGATGCCATTGCTCCACTTTACGTAGCTTTAAAAGCTCCAGAGAGGGATGTGTGGTTTAAGGATGCTATTAAAATTGCTGCTGCATGTATCTGCTGCAACTACAGTTTCGGATTTGTTTACTACGCATACTCTGGAGAATTGAGAATCTGCACGGTTAACTTTGGTTTGAAAAGATCTTTTTTAAAGCTACTCGAGAGGGTTAAAATGTTAGAAAACGGATTTCTTCCGGAAAAGAAAGAGGGAGAATACTGCAAAATTTGCAAATACAAAGAGATCTGCAGCTCTCAGCCTGAAACTTTTGCATCAAAATTTTTATAATTATTTTACAAAAAATCTTGCGGGTTCAATCCATTCACTTCTGCACTTGGGACATTTGCTCGCTTTTATACTCTCAAATTCAAAACCGCATTTTTTACATCTTGGAGGTTGCATCATCAGGGTTTTTCCCTTATGTTTCAGAACCTTAGCAGCTTTTTTGAGCATCTCGTATATTTCCTTCTCCTTGTTGCTTTCAATTCCGAGGGCATCACATATTTCTCTTGCGTTCATTGGTCGCTTCTCCAGTAGAGATATTATCTGCGAAAGCATTGAAGCAGTTGGGATCAAAGTTTAAAAATTTTTAATTCAGTTATATAATTAAAGTAAATTATATAATAAACGTTACAAAATTGCAGAGTTAGGACCTCAAATGTATACAATCACCAACAAGAACGGTTTTTCCAGAAACTAAGAGTGCTCCATTCTCGTCCACATCTTCAGCTATTCCTTCCAAGATCCCTGAAGGAGTATAGATCCTCACTTTCCTGCCTAAAGTTGTGCACAGTTTTCTGTATTCTTCTAAGATCTCTTTCCAACTTTTCAATTTTAAATTTTTGAATTCTCTAGCTATCCTTACGAAAACCTCGTTTACACTGCAAATTCCGTAATCACAAAGGCTTGCTGCGTTTTCGTATTTGTTCCTAACATTTACACCTATCCCAACTATGACTACGGGTTCCTCAAAACTACCGGAAAGTTCACAAAGTATTCCACAGATCTTTTTATCTTCCAAAAGAACATCGTTCGGCCACTTTAATTTTCCACCTATCGCCTTAGCTACAGCGACTCCAGAGATTATCGTGAATCTCTGGACCTCCTGTAAAGCTGAAGACGGGAAAGTTATACTGAAATAAAGTCCTCCAGGTTCACTCTTCCACTCCCTGCCCATTCTACCTCTCCCAGCTGTTTGCTGCTCGGCAAAAAACAGAGCAGAACTTTTACCATGTATCCTCGCTCTCTCATTTGTAGAATCGACGCTCTTGTAGTAGAAAACTTCGGAAACTTCCAAGTTTTCAAAACTTGCTTTGGCTATTGCATACGGATTTGGATCCTTTTCAGAGATAATACAGTATCCAATTCCGGGTTTTGAGGATATTTCAAGATAGTCTCTCATTTTATCTATCTGCTTCCATACAGCGGTTCTACTGATACCCAATTTCCTTGCAATCTCTTCTCCGCTGGCGTATCCTTCAAGTAGTTCCAGATAAATTAAATAGTCGATCGACCTTTTAGTCAACTTCATCGAAATGACTCGGATCTATTTTTATTTCGTCCTCAACAACTGTGTATCCAAGCCTCTCTTTGATCACTATATACGCCATCTCTGGAGTTATTACACCAATCTCAGTAATTATAACATCGATGTAACTTCTTGGTGTAACGTCAAATGCTGGATTCCTAACCTTAACCCCCAAATCCAGTAGATCTTTTGGAGCCACTTCTTCTGCATTTCTTTCTTCGATCTCTACCAGTTCACCGTACAAGGTCTTAGGACTGAACTTGTAAGTTTCCGCTGCAACCATAAACGGTTTTCTGGACTCTTTAGCAATCAAAGCAATCTGAGATGTTCCAATTTTGTTTATAAGTGCTCCATTCGCCGTTATCGTGTCAGCTCCAACTAAAACGCAATCAACATCATTCATAAAATATCTAACGGCAGAATCCACTATCAAAGTAACCTCAATTCCAAGCTCTCTCAACTGCTTTGCAGTCAACCTTCCTTGCCACCTTGGACGGGATTCAGTAGCTATCACTTCTATCTTTTTTCCTTTCTCATACGCTTTCTTCAATATCGATACAACTGATGAGGAGTTGCAGTGTGTCATTACAACGGATCCATCTCTTATTCTCCTCTCTCCTATTTCCCCTATTATTCTCTGAGCATTCTCAACCCAAGATATAAATTCTTCAGCCTTTCTTATCGCATCCTGTCTCTTCTCCTCAACACTTTTTCCATTGTACCGCATTATGTAGCTTAGTGCGTTGTAAAGACTGACTGCAGTTGGGCGAGTGTTCAACAAAATTTTTGCCGCTTCCCTCATTTCATGATCGAAATTTTCGTCACTTGCTGTTTTAGCAAAATTTTTCAAAGTTAAGGCTGCAAACTTCGCTATCCTTGCAGCTCCCCTTACTTCCATATTTTTTATCTTTTCAGCAGCCTCTAAAATGCTCCTCATCACTCTACACCTTCTATCTGTTTTATCTCCTCGTAAAGTTCTCTTAACGAACTATAATAGTCTAGCTCCCCTCTCTCAACTAAGTCCATCTTTTCTTCAAGTAAGGCTGTTCTCTGCTCAGAAACGAAATTAGCAAATTTTTTGGCCAAGTAATTGTAGACCTCTACTCCAAGGTTTGTAGGGATCAAACGACCGTTCTTTTCCAACACGTATCCCCTTTGGAAAAGTCTATCCAGTATCGTTGCATAAGTTGACGGCCTTCCTATGCCCTTCTCTCTCATAAGCTGCACAACCTCTGCTTGAGTGAGTAAAGGAGATTTTGAAACTTTTTTAATCTTTGCTTGAACTCTAAATACACCAATTGGAAGCTCCTTTCTTACCCATACAGATTTATACAAATCATAAGCTCTACCGCTTGCAGCCACTATTCTCTCTTCAATGATCGATTTTCCATCGTAAACTATCTCATAAACTTTCTTTTTAACCACGAAAGGCTTACATTGCGATGCCATGAATCTCCGAAATATGAGATCGTAGAGAGCCAGATGTCTCCATGTCAAATCTTCGATCGCTATAACCCCCTCCTGAACAAGTCTTTGTAGTGTATCTCTATCTATGGCCCTCGTCGGGCGTATACACTCATGTGCACCTTCTTTCTTCCACTCCCTTGCATGAAAATCGCTGCCCAAATACTCTTTTGCTATTCTAAATCCTACACTGCTTACAGTTGTTGAATCTGTTCTATGGTATGTACAAAGTCCAAATTCAAAGAGTTCCTGTGCTATCTCCATAGTCTCCTTTGCTGACATCTTTAAAATTGCGTTGGCATCTTTAAGCAAAGAATCTGTCGTATATGGTGGCAATGGCTCCTTATCTTCCTCTAATTCCATAAAAAGCATAATTTCAATTTCAAACTCTCTCTTATCATGTTCCAAAGCTAAATCGAGCTCTTCTACAAAAGCTACTGTTTTTTTATTCCTCGATTCATTATATCTCTGGATTATCCACCCAAGGACAGGAGTTTGAGCTCTTCCAGCTGATAAATAAGTCTTTCCAAAAACTTTCCACAGTTTTTGACTTAATACAAAACCTATCCAGCGATCTTCAATTCTTCTTAAAAGTTGCGCTTTTACCAAGTTCTCATCGATTTCTCTCAGGTTATTTATAGCTTCTAGGATCGCCGTTCTTGTCACCTCATGAAATTCAGCCCTTTTTATTTCGGCAAATCCAGAGAGAAGATTTTTAAGATCCCAAGAGATCTTCTCCCCCTCAGTGTCGGGATCCGTTCCGATTATGACCAAACCTACATCGCTAGCAAATTTTCTTAACGCCTGAATTCTACTCTTTGAATCATCTATGTCTTCACTTCCACACTTGGGACATTTCTTGCTATTTTCAGTGAACTGGTTTGCACAGTTTCTACATCGCTTTATCGACGCATAAACTGGTACAAACTTTCCGTCCACTTCCACTCCATGGAAGCCCCGATCCGTGACCAAATCAGTTATATGACCCAAGCAGGCAGTGATAATTAAAAGATATTTTTCCATTGGTATCTCGTAGAATATTACTCCATCTACAACTTTAACGCTCGGTTTTCCGAAAAATTTTGAAATCTGTTTCGCTTTAGTCGGACTTTCAACTATGAAGAGTGCTGGCTTTATTAAATCCTTTTCTCTTATACTAATCCTCCTGCTCTCTTCTAATTCTTGCTTGAGCTTGGCAAAATCCAGCTGATCTAAAGTTTTAAAATTTATTTCATAATATTTTGCCCTCTCAACAAATGCTTTAAGGATTTCAGAATCGCTTTCAAGCAAAAAACTCGCACCCTTAGTAACTCCTCCAGAAAACAACCTCGAAGTTCTTCCAGAACCTTGGATGTATGTTCTAACATCTGGAAATACTATCTCTCCTCCTCTTACAATAACATCTCTGAAACTGCAGTCTGAAGTCTCAATCAACTTCTTCAGAACTTCTCTAAGACTTTTCTGAAGTTCCTCATCTCTATCTATTTTTTCCAAATTCCTGATAAATATATCCATTTCTGGCTTTTCCCTATAAAGAAGTGCAAGTGTCTTTAAGATGCGAGAGCTTGCTGAGTCTATATCTTCTACTCTTAATTTAAAAACGGGGCAGCCGAGGAAGATGGAATACTTTATTCTTTCAGGTAGATCGATTCCTCTGACAAGAAGGCCATAGTAGTACGAAGTACCTATTAACACATCCAAATAACCTTCAGCGAATCTTTTAACATCTTTACTGTTTCCAGCAACTGCAATCCCAACTTTGAACTTCTTTGAAAGTATTTCGTAAACTTTCCGAGCTTCCTCATTTGATCTTGCATAAACCACTCCTCCACTCCCGAGATTGTAGATGATTTTCTCCAACATCCCAAAATCCTCTTCTGCAACAAAATCTTCGATGTTCCTAACATTGAAATTTGAGGAACCTATGTCGAAGTTTAGAAGTCTTCTAAAAAGTTCTGTAGCTTTTCCTTTCTTTGCTGTCGCAGTAGATACAACTAAAACTCCTTTAGGTTTTCCTTTCCAACCGTTCTCGTATCTAAGACCTAAAAGTTGAAGGATTTTATAAACGTTCCTCGATGATTTAAGTACAGCATCAACATCGTCAACGAAGATGAAATCAAAAACTCTTGACTTTATATTCTCAAAGTACCTCGAAAGGAACTGAGTAGTCGTAGCAATAATACTAAAATCCCCACAGTTCGAGAAAAATCCCTCTTTCTCTTCCTGCTTTAGACCTCCATGGTAATACCCTACTGAAATCTTTCCGGTTTTATTAAAACTCACCTCTAATCCCACTCTTTCAGCATATCTTTTAAGATTTTCGATACACTGGAGTACAAGAAGTGACGTCGGGAAGATCAGGTAGCTTTTTTTACCTTTCGTTGCTAGAAAAAGCGCTACAGCTATACCAAAGGAAGTTTTTCCAACACCCGTAGGAGATGTCGTTGCAAAACTCTCGCCTCTTAAGATCCTCCTAGCCCACATTTTTTGGATGTCTCTCGGCTTTCCAATACATTTCTCAAAGAACAAAAGAAATTCTTTTAGTGTATCGTCCGAGTAAGCTTCAGAAATTCTTCTACTAGTATTATCACACAAGTTCTCCTGAATCTCTTTACTTGAAAGATCCTTTCCACAAAGGGGACAAAGATCAGTATATAGTACATCCATAATCGACCTTGCACTTGCAAATAATAAATTTACTTTCAAATACCTGCAGAAAGGCAGTAGTGATTCTATTTAGTTATATTTATTATATTTAGTTATTTAGTAAGTTTGGTCTTAAAAATATCTCTCACAATATTGTAGATATCTTCAGCTATCTTTTCAATGTTCATCTCCAACTCATGCGAAATTACCTCTGAAACCGTATAGGGGTTTTTTACTCCTATCCCCAATATCAAAATTTTTGGTCGAGATAGATTCAGGGCTCTTATAAACTGAATCGCTCCTGAAATTCCCGCGTAATGTGAAAAATTCTGAAGTTTTGTTATTTCTTCTACTTTTTCTATTAAAAAGACTTTTCCAACCTCTCCTAGGATGCTGTCCACTATTAAAACGATCTCTTTGTCTAAAAATTGATCTATCAGTGCATAACCACTTCCTTCGAAAAATTTAACTTCAAAACCATCAGATTCGAGTCTATCTTTAAGCTTTTCACCGACGATTAGGGCTATTTTATCGTCAGAATAGATTGGGTTTCCTAAAAATAAAATCGATATCATAAAATTAGTTTATAATATTTAGTAACTCACCTTGCGTGTTGTATACGTATATAGGCAACGCTGATGCTGACAAGTTGTGCGTTCCACATGCGTTGCATGGATCGTAAGCTCTGAAAGCCATCTCGACCATGTTTAGCAGTGCATCGTTTACGATTCCACCCTTTATCAGACTTTTTGCAGCTTTTTCTATAGATAGCGAGATCCTTCCAATGTTGTGCTGTGTAGCTACCAAAAGGTTCGCCTTTCTGATCACACCCCTTTCATCCGTTTCGTAGTGATGAATAAGTGTACCCCTAGGAGCCTCAACAACCCCTATACCCACGTCAGGTGTTGAAGATGGTAAATTTCTTACATTTTGTTCAAGTATATCTGGATCCTTCGAAATTTCAGCTATGCGTTCAGCAGCATATATCATCTCTATAATTCTAGCCCAATGCATTGCTAAGGTTTGATGTGCTGGTTTGCCCAAGAAACCAAACATCTCCTCGAAAGCTTCTTGAGCAATCGGTGTCGCTAGGCTATCTGCAACGTTTAGCCTTGCAAGTGGAGCCACAGCATAAATTCCGCTCTCTAAACCATCAGAAAATCCCCTCCAGCCAACTTTTCTCAGATAAGGGAACGTCATATAGCTCCAAGGCTCCACGTGTTCGGCTATGTGATCCAAATAATCCCTAGCATCAAATTTTGCAAATTCCCTGCCTTCAGGATCTACCACTCGAATTTTTCCATCGTAGAAGTTCAAACGATTTTTTT
Organism: uncultured archaeon; assembly: GCA_964478605.1. Classification (GTDB taxonomy): domain Archaea; phylum Halobacteriota; class Archaeoglobi; order Archaeoglobales; family Archaeoglobaceae; genus WYZ-LMO2. Next base: position 33,050 of record CAYZIW010000006.1, read on the forward strand.
CATCAACTAAACCCATGTAGTAGGTTCTATGGGTGTAAGATTCACTTTTTATCAGCCCGAGATATTTCTCATTTTTCAAAACAATTTCCTTGAAAATTTTAAGAGTAAACTGCGTGAATTCCAAGGCCTGCTCGCTTAAAACTTTCAGTTCTTTTACAATTTCCTCGTTTAGGGGCTTGGATACCCCTCCAGGCAATCCAAAAACCGGATGAATGGTCTTACCACCTATTTTTTCCATCATCTGTCTTATACTCTTCCTCATTCCAATTATCTTTAACCCTACATTTTTTCCGACCCTCTTTATAACACCTGCTATGTTCCTCTCCTCCTTTGGAGCATCCATGCCAACGATAAAATCCGGACCTGCAAGTACGTAGAAATGCAAGGCATGGTCTTCAAGAATAAACAGGTTGTAGAAGAGTTCACGAATCTTTTTTGCTGCAATTGGTGGATCGACATTGTAAAGATCATCCAAAGCCTTTACAGAGGCCATATGATGTGCTGTCGGGCATACACCACATATTCTGGACGTTATTTGTGGCATATCCTCAGCATGTCTACCCTCAGCAAATTTCTCAAAACCTCTAAGCTCAGGTATCTGGAAAAAGGCTTTTACACAATTTCCAGCGTCATCGAGAACTATAACAATCTTTCCGTGACCTTCCAAACGAGTTATAGGATCTATAACCACTTTCTTGTCACTCATAACTCCACCATCTCCTTAACTAGTTTCGAAATCTCCAATCCTGCTTTATGACGAAGTTTTGAAGCCGGCAAGGTATACCTGTATATCACTCCAACCCAGTCGGGAATTTTATCGTAAGCCTTTCTAATTTCTTCTTCTTGCATCGGGGAATAATCAAGTATACTCCCTAGGTAAGAGATCGCCTTGCCACCATAATCCACTATACCTTCAAGAATGCCAAAACAACCCGTACAGGGCATGTTCGATCTTATGCATAAGGCCTTACAACCTCCTCGAGTAACCGGACCCATACAAATGAACCCTTGTGCAAGGAGACACTTATTCGGCTCCGGTGTTATTTTATCAACCCTCTTAAACTCTTTAATAAGCAATTTTTCTGGCTTCGTTTCGTTTAGTGGACATTCATCGCATAAAGACTTCCGCAATGCTCCTATTACTGCACCCCTTGGAGGTAAAGGATCAGCAAGCAAAGCTTGCAAAGCATTCCAGAAAACATCTGGAGTTGGTGGGCAGCCAGGGATGTAGTAATCGACGTCTACCACCTTATCAAGTGGTTGCAAAACAGGAAGAGGCTCCGTTAACTCCAACTCAAATTTCATATTTACCTCGGGAATGCTTACTACTGTCTTTTTAGCTGGCAAAAACTCTCTTGGATTATCGATCGTTGGCACCTCTAAATACTTCCTCTCTAAAATCTCATCTAAGGCATATAAGTTTGCTAAACCCGGAATTCCTCCCCAAGCAGAACATGCTCCATAAGCTACAACAATTTTAGATTTTCTTCTGAGCAACTTTACCATTTCTTCATGCTCTTTCAACCTTATTCCGCCATTTATGAATGTCACAGCGATAGACTTATCTGGAAGTTTTTCAACGTCTTCTTTCTTGAAATCCATTGCTACAGGGCAAAAAACTATTTCTACTGTTTCAAATAGGTCTAAAAGCCTTTCTGCTAAATCTACGAGAGACTCTTCACATCCTCCACATGAAGCACACCAATACCAAGCGACTTTTGGTTTTTCTGCCATCAATCCACCTCCAATTTTGGTTTCAAAGCTCCAATTCTTTTCAAATCGCTTACCATTTCTTTAACAACCTGAACCCACTTGCTCGCTTCAGCAGCAGAGATCCACTCTAGTCTAAAACGTTCTTTTTCTATTCCGAAGGATTCTAAAATTCTTTTGAGAAGTTCAAACCGCCTGTAAGCTTTATAGTTCCCTTCAATGTAGTGGCAGTCAGCTGGTGGATGACAACCCGCGACTATTACTCCGTCTGCACCATCTGCAAAAGCTTCAAGAACAAACTGTGGGTCCACCCTACCAGAACACATAACCCTTATAACTCTTACATTTGGTGGATAAGAAAGCCTACTAGTACCGGCTAAATCAATTGCTGCGTAAGTACACCAGTTACAAGCAAAAACTATTATCTTGGGTTCAAAATCAACCATAACCTTCACCTCTAAAAGCAGCTACAGTTTGGGCTAAAAGCTGAACATCTTTGAAGCCTAGGTGTTGCATAGCTCCACTTGGACAGGCAGCGTTACAGGTTCCGCATCCCATGCATAGCGCCTTTTCAACTTTTGCAATTCTATCTCCATTGATACTTCTTATTGAAATAGCAGAATAAGGACATACAGCCACACAAATCGCACAGCCGCTGCACTTCTCCTCGTTGACTTGAGCAATCATGGGCTCTATAGTGATCTTTCCTTTTGAGAGTAAAGACATAGCTTTTGCAGCTGCTGCCGAGCCCATCCTTATACTTTCAAGTATATTTTTTGGACCCGTTATGCATCCCGCTAGGAATATGCCCTTTGTTGGTGCTTCAACTGGAGCTAGCTTTAAATGCGCTTCTCTAACAAAACCTTCTCCACCACAGCTGACTCTTGTAACAGCGATCAGTTCTTCTATATCTCTTGGTGGAAGCATACCAATAGAAAGAACGATTGCTTCAACAGGAATTCTTATCTCTTGCTGAATAGTGTACTCAAAAACGTCGATAAAAAGTCCTTCAGGAGATATAGTTATTTTAGGTGTTTTTTCCTCAAATTTTATAAAATTAATCAATTTTTTGCCAGCCTCCTCATAAAGCGATTCATCGCTGCCGTAGGTCATTATATCTTTGTAGATTATATAAACGTTCATTTCGGGGTACTTTTCCTTTATTTTTATAGCACTGTTTATCGCTGTCGTGCAGCACATTCTTGAGCAATAACTTTTTGCTCCCGGAGTTGTACCTCTTGAACCAACGCATTGAATAAAAGCAAGACTTTTAGGGACCTTATTGCCTATTATCAACTCTCCTTTCGTTGGACTTTCCGGATCAAGAAGTCTTTCAAGCTGAAGTAGAGTTATTATGTTTGGACTCAACCCATATCCGTATTCTCCCTTGAACGGTCTATACGGATCATAACCTGTTGCGATTATTACGGCTCCAACTTTCAATTCAACGATTTTTGCCTCCTCCTTTAAGTTTATCGCTTTATATCTACAAACCTTTTCACATTCTCCGCATTTTACGCAAACCCTGTAATCTACAGCATAGTAGGGAGGATATGCGTTCTTGAATGGCATAAATATTGCTTTTCTTCTATCCAACCCGAAGTTGTATTCATTTGAAACCTCAATCGGACAAACTTCTTCACATTCCCCACAGCTTGTACATCTACTGTTTACAAACCTTGGATTCAACTTTATCTTCGCTAAATAATTTCCTACAAATCCAGTAAGTTGTATAAGTTCAGCACTTGTGAAAACCTGTATCCTTGGGCAGTCTTTAATTTTTTCTATCATCTTGCTTACAACTTCTGCTCCTTTTGTTTTAGGGTCTATATAGCCTATAAGTGCCGCTTTTCCACCTATTGTCGGGCTTTTTTCAACAACATAAACATCGAAGCCGTAATTTGCAAGTTCTAGTGCAGCTCTTATCCCAGCAACTCCTCCACCTAAGACTAAAACGCTCTTCTTTGCTTCAACTTCGAGCTCTTCCAACGGTTCTAAATATCTTGCCTTAGCTACAGCCATTCTAACAATTTCCATTGCTTTTTCTGTCGCTTTTTCTTTTTCATGATGCACCCAAGAGCAGTGCTCCCTTATGTTCGCCATCTCCAAAAGATACTTGTTGAGTCCAGCCTCACTAACTGCTGTTCTAAATGTTATCTCATGTAGAGCTGGAGAACAGGAGGCAACAACTATCCTATTAAGGTTTTGATTTTTTATGTCCTCTTTTATAAGATCTTGCCCTGGTTCTGAACACATGAAAACGTAGTCCCTCGCAACTACAACGCCTGGAAGCGTTTTTGCATATTCAGCAACTTTCTTCACATCTACAACTCCAGCGATGTTGAATCCACAGTGACACACATAAACGCCGATTCGAACCTCATCCATTGAAAACACCTCCATTTGCTAGCACTCTTATTTCTCCAGCCATAGAACGTTTCGCTATAAGTGCCGCCCTTGCAGCTGCTGCGCTGGCTTCAGTTACAGAATCCGGAATGTCCTTAGCTCCTGCTACCGCTCCAACTACAAAAATTCCTTCAACTGTTGTGGATACGGGGTCGAGATATGGATCCTTTAGTTTCACAAATCCATCGCTGGTTAATTCAACTGGTAGAGGTAACTTCGAATTCGGTGTTATAGCTACGGAAAGTACGACCATATCGTACTCTTCAACTCTTAAATAGCTCTCAGCAGTGTCTTCATAAACAACCCTGAGATTCTTCGTCTCAGCTATTTCTTCAATTCTTACTACTTTCCCACGAACATACCTTACACCAAACTCTCTTTTTGCCCTTTCCAAGAACTCGTTGAAACCTTTACCAAAAGCTCTGATGTCCATGTAGTAAACAGTGCACTGGACTTCAGGCAAATGTTCCTTAGCCAAAATTGCTTGTTTCGTAGCAGCCATACAACAGTATGCCGAACAGTAATGGTTAAATCTAACATCTCTCGATCCAACACACTGTATCCATGCAATCTTCCTTGGATGCTTGCCGTCTGATCTCCTTAAAATCTCCCCACCACTCGGTCCAGTTGCTGATACTAGTCTTTCGAACTCAAGGTTTGTATAGAGGTTCTGATAAACTCCATAACCGTATTCGGGAATGTTCTTAGCGTCGTAAAGCTCCATACCTGTTGCAACGATTATTGCAGCAACTTTTAATTCTACGACTTCAGGTTTCTGTTCGTATTCAATTGCTTTAGTCGGACAATGCCTTTCACAAACACCGCATAAAATTTTACCTTCCTTTTTAGCCTTTTCCGGCGGATTCAATCGCATACAGTATCTAGCATCTATTACTGCCTTTTTTGGAACTGCTTGTGGGAACATGATATATATTGCTCTTCTATTTGATAATCCCAAGTTGTATTCATCTGGAACGTTCTTTACGGGACATTTCTGAGTACAGATTCCGCAACCATTACACTTTGTCCAGTCAACATATGTGGGTCTTTTAAGCACTCTAACCACAAAATTACCGGCTCTTCCTGTAACATCCTCGATCTCCGAGTTCATTAAAAGTTTTATATTAGGATATCTCAAAACTGCGGCCATCTTAGGGGCTAGAATACATGAAGCACAATCGAGAGTTGGAAAAGTCTTGTCAAGGTAAGCCATTTTTCCTCCTATGCTTGGAGCTTTTTCGACTAGAAAAACCTCTATTCCTTGCTCAGCTAAGTCCAAAGCTGCCTGAATTCCAGCAACTCCTCCCCCTACAACCAAAACACTTCCATTCATATTATCCCTCTTTAAAAAATCCCTTTCTTGCGGCTATATAGTAAGCCAAAACCTTGTACAACCAGTGGTTGTGTTTACCGAACGGAACTTCTAGAAGAAGGATTGGAACTATTAGGCTTAGAACTACGATGTAGAGGATATACGAAAAATAGTAGTATGAAATATCGTTAAGAATCAGAATTGCAAGATACAATAGAGCTACTGGAAAGAAAACTATTAAGGACATCCAATCTGTTGAATGTGTAAACTTCTTGTAATACCAATGAGTCTTTTGCCTTACAAACAGTCTCTTCATTAGTGGTGAAGAAAAACCATAAAGCAGTGAAATTGCTGCTAAATACCCAAAAATTTTTAAGATCGTTCCATATGGGTAAATGAAAAAGTATGATGGCAAAAAAAGATAGAAAAGTAGTACCAAAGTGTATAATCCAAGCCCTAAAAGTATAAAAACGTGCTCAATTATTCTTTCCCGCTTTTCTGGAACCCTAAGGGCATCCCTCTCCACATCTATAAAAAATTTTGTAAGTTTTATAATTGCCATTAAAAAACCGACCTTATAGTCTTTACCACCTCCAAAAGCCCTATATGCTCTTTTCGCGCTTAAAAATAATACCAAAGAAGCAAATAATGCGGAAAAAGCGATTGGATAGCTCAAATCTTTAACTGCAAAAAATTCTGTGCTGATATAATCTGCTAATGAACGCCAATAGTAGAAATAGTAGAAAGAAAGAGAAATTGCGAAAACTACGAAATGTAGAAACAGTTTTTTGAGTAAGCCTGTCTTATTCCACCACCTAGAGACACCAAAAGGATCGAAAAATCCGCTTTGGTACCTTCTTATCGCTGCCAGTACTTCAGAGGGGCTTGCACCACGGGGACAGCTATCAGTACAATCTCCGTGGAGATTACAAGTCCATGGAGTTATATCTCCCAATATTTTCTCATTTAAACCGATCTGTGTATATCTTATAGCTCTTCTGAAGCTTACATCGATCGATTCAGTAATTGGACAAACTGCCGTACAAGAACCACATTGATAACATTCTAAAAGACTTTTTCCTCCCATTTTTATTATCTCTTCTGCAATCTTTGGATTTGCAAACAATACACTATTTAACATTATAAACCCCCCAAACTGTTATAATTTCCAATTTTTGTTGATAATTTTTGTCGCTACAAATATTTAAAATTTTTGCTCGTGATAGCAAATGTGTGAAAACTTTAAAAATTTTTGGAGATTTAGACAATATGCAATCCGCTCTGAAGTTCATAGTCCTCATGGGAATTGTCAGCCTTCTCGGAGATACTGTTTACGAAGGTGCGAGAGGTGTAATAGGTACTTACCTAGCTACACTCGGAGCAACAGCCTTTTATGTTGGAATCCTCGTAGGTTTAGGAGAGCTTATCGGCTACAGCTTAAGAATGGCTTTTGGATATCTCTCAGATAAAACACGAGCCTACTGGCTTTTCACATTCCTAGGTTATGCGTTGATTTTATCTATCCCTCTAATCTCGTTCTTCGATGAAATCGGCATAGTTAGTGTTTTAATACTTGCCGAAAGGATTGGAAAGGGAATTAGATCTCCACCAAGAGATACTCTCATCTCTCTAGCATCTAAAAAATTTGGTAGGGGTATTTCTTTTGGACTACATGAAGCTCTAGACCAAATAGGTGCTTTAATCGGACCATTTATCTTTTTCGTGGTTTTATATTTAGGTTTCGGTTATAAAACTGGCTTCGCAATCCTTTTCATTCCAGCAATTCTTATGCTAGCATTTTTATATCTAGCTCGGATTAACTATCCCGAAGTTGAAACCTCAACTGGAGTTGAAAAAGCAAAACTGGATAAAAATTTCTGGTATTATCTCTTATTCACAATACTCTCTACCGCAGGCCTAGCTAATTTTCAGCTGATCGCTTACCATCTTAAGCTAAATTCCATTTTCTCAGATGAGATAATACCTGTGCTCTATTCAGCGGCGATGGGTGTTGATGCTATATCTGCTCTAATTTCTGGCAAATTTTACGACAGGTCAGGGTTAAAAACTCTACTCTTATTACCAATTTTGACATTTTTGTCAGTTTTTTTAGCCTTTGGTCATTTTCCAATTGTCGGAATACTTTTCTTTGGATTAGTAATGGGTATGCAGGAATCTGTTATACGTGCTGCAGTTGCAGATATCGTTAAAGCTGAAAAAAGAGCTACAGCTTATGGGATATTTCATAGCGGGGTTGGTTTTGGTTTCTTTATTGGTGGCGCTCTTGTAGGGTATCTTTATGAGACTTCAATAGATCTCGTTCTCTTATACTCGCTAATTATCGAATTGATCGCAGCAGCATTTTTGGTGAAATTGCTGAGGAATTTTTAACTTTTAAAAGCAGATCTAAACCTTTTCTAACTTGCAATGTAGTGGATCGGCAAGGAGAAAATATTAAAGTTCCCAAAGCGTAAAGCATAAATATTGCTTACGGCTACAGTCAAAGGCTTGGAGGTGGTAACTTGAAAAAAGATCTGATCCGAATTCAAGGCGTTTCGAAGAAATTTGATTCTGATTATGTTCTTAAAGACATCAATCTGACGATAAAAGAAGGAGAAGCTTTGGGAATTATTGGTCTAAGCGGTAGCGGTAAATCTGTCCTCATTCATATAATAAGAGGTTATAAGGAATACAAACCAACTGAAGGTAAGGTGATATACAACGTAGCTCTGTGCAAAAACTGCTACTGGGTAGATGTTCCAAGCAAGGCAGGTCAAAATTGTCTAAGATGTGATGGAAAGCTGGAAGAATGTGAAGTGGACATATGGGAGCTCGAAGATAAAGAACTTGCCGCTGCAATTAGAAAAAGAGTTGGTATAATGCTTCAAAGAACCTTCGCCCTCTACAGTGAGCAATCTGCTTTAGAGAACGTTATGGAAGCTATAAGCAGTGCAGGATTAGATGGGTTTAGTTTTGGAGCTACTAGAAGGGTTGAAATGCTAAGTAGAACTGCATACACGAACGATGTAATTAACAAGGCCGTAGAATACCTTAAAGCTGTAAATCTTAGCCACAGAATGATGACACCCGCAAGAGATCTCAGTGGTGGTGAAAAACAGAGAGTGATACTTGCGAGACAGTTAGCGATTGAACCCATAGTACTGCTTGCCGATGAACCAACAGGTACGCTTGATCCTGAAAACACAAGGGTCATATTAAATGCTCTCAAAAAATACATAAAGGACCAAGGTCGAACGCTTGTTCTTACATCTCACATCCCTCAAATAATCGAAAAACTTTCCGATAGAGTCGTCTGGCTTGACCATGGCAAAGTTGTTGCTGAAGGTGATCCTAAAAGCATAATTAAAAAATTCTTAGAACAAGTATCTAAAGAAGAGGTAAAAACTGAAATTGCTGTAGAGCAGGAGATACTAAAACTTAAAGACGTGAAGAAGTACTACTACTCGGTAAGCAGGGGAGTTGTTAAGGCAGTTGATGGTGTTACGCTTGAGGTAAAAGAGGGAGAAATATTTGGGATCCTTGGACCAAGTGGTTCTGGAAAAACAACGCTTTCAAGAATAATCGCTGGAATAATTCCTCCAACGAACGGGGAGGTTTACATTAGAATAGGCGACGATTGGGTAGACATGAGAGCACCAGGACTAACAGGAAAAGGTAGAGCCACACCTTATATAGGTATCTTACATCAAGAATATGGATTGTTTCCGTTTAGATCTGTACTAGAGAACCTTACAGACTCAATAAGCTTGGATTTTCCAGCAGAGTTTGCAAGAATGAGAGCTATAGATGTTCTTATGGGTGTTGGATTTCCCAGAGAAGAAGCTGAGAAGATCCTGGAGAGAACTCCAGATGAGTTGAGTGAAGGTCAGAGGCATAGGGTCGCTTTAGCCCAAGTTATGATAAGAGAACCAAGACTACTACTGCTGGACGAACCTTCCGGCACCATGGACCCAATAACGAAAATAGAAGTTGCAAAGACGCTTAACAAGATAAGAGAAGAAACGAAAGCAACGATAGTTGTTATCTCCCACGACATGGAATTCACACGCCTTGTTTGTGATAGGGTAGCTTTAATGCTTGACGGCAAAATTAGACTCATGGGTTCAGCAAACGAGGTGATAGAATCGCTTGAAAAACTTGAGTTGAAGATTTCAGAAATTGGAGAAATTGTAGTGAGGAAGGAAGAAGAAGGAATGATAAGTAAAACCGACACAAGTTGTGGTGTTTAAGTTTTTTTACTCTTAAGAGCAGCAATTCTCAAAGCATTCTCCAAATCGCTTTTTGGGATTATTGTTACTATTGGTATCCTCAGTATTTTTTCCAAGATTGGGCTCAATATTGGCGCACAGACTATAGCTTTTGCACCATCTCTCTCAGCTCTAATTGCAGAAACTATAGCTTCATCGAAGGAATTCGCTGGATATTCTTTAACGTTTATCTTTCTACCATCGACTTCTAGCTCATAGCTCAAAAGCTGATTCAAAGCTACCCTAGAAGCTACAACAGCGATAAAATCCTCTTCAGACTCCAAAAACTTAAATATTGTATTCAGTATTTTCCTTAGAGTGCTCAAATTCGGTTCTCTCTTTGCTGAAATTATTTTATAGAGAGTACTTAGGGGAATTCCAGCCTCGATCGCAAAATCCTTTAGGTTCATACCCAATTCCTTTTTGATTACTTCCTCAAGCTTCTCACCGAAGTTTTCTGCATGGAGGAGGGAGAGTACAACCTCAGCGTAATTCTTTCTCATAATTTCCTCTAAGGATAAAAGTGTTTAAAAAACTTCCTCTTTGTACCAACAAAATGTAATCTTAGGAAAGTTTTATAAAGCGATGGTGTAAGCAGAGGATATGAAGAGGTGGATACTGATTTCTCTAGTAGTTTTTACAGCCTGTTTAGCTTTCTGCATAAGCGAGGAGCAAAAGGTCAAAGAGATAAGAGTCAGCTACCAGCCAAGCTGGCACCACGCAGCCCTTTTTGTAATAATAGAAAAAGGATGGGATGAAAAAATTCTTGGTGCTAAGATAGTAACAAGCCCACCGTTTGCGTCTGGGCCACCACAGATGGAAGCCTTTGCATCAGGGCAGCACGATATTGCCTACGTTGGTGCAGCTCCGCCTTTGTCACTACTTTCTAGAGGTTTCGATGCTAAGATAGTGGCGGTTGCAAATACTGAAGGTTCAGCAATCATTGCAAGGCAGGATACAGTCTACGACGGTCCAAAATCCCTTGAAGGAAAGTCGATAATGACATACCAGCCCGGATCAATTCAACATACAGTTCTTATGAAGTGGCTTAAAGATAACAACGTCGATATCTCAAAGGTAGATATAAAATATGGTGGTCCAGCAGAGATAAGAGAAGCATTGAGAGCTAAAGCTGTAGACTTCGGCTTCGCTCCAGACCCTACACCTTTGGTCGCAGAGATCGAGGGCTATGGAAAGATCGTAGCAGGATCTTCGGATCTCTCTCCAAATCATCCATGCTGCGTTGTTTTGATGAGTGGAAAGTTCATCAGAGAGAACGAAGAGCTTGCTGCAAAGTTCTTAGCTCTGCATATAATTGCAAGTGAGTACGCAAAAGATCCGAAAAACAAAGAAGAGATGAAGCAAATTTTAATAAAGTGGCTCGGAATTAACGAAGCTGTAGCTGAAAAATTCCCTGGAACAACGAATCTACAAACAGATCCTAGAGACAAAAACTGGCAGAACGGATTAAACCTGCTCTGCGAAGCACAGTATGACTTGGGGCTGACAAAAGATAGCAAAGGAAATCCGATTAAATTAAAAGCTGAAGAGATCGTTGATGTTAAGCTCTACGAAAAAGCTTTAAGCATGGTGCCGAAAATAAAAAGTGAGCTGGGGTTGAAATGAACTTGAAAAATTTAGTAATATTTATTTTTTCGATTGGAAGTTTTTTTGCCGTTTGGGAGATTTATTACTGGGTTTTTATAAATAATCCTTTTATTCTTGCTCCACCTTCTAAGGTTATCCCTACATTTTATGATCTGCTCGCTGGTAACATTCAGGGCTTTTATATGCCTCTAGATGCCATATACAGTCTGTATCATTACTTTCTTGGCTTTACAGTGGCTGTTGCAGTTGGATTTAGTGTGGGGTTAATTGCGGGATGGTACAAAAGGGTAGAAAGGTTCCTATATCCAATAATCGAGCTTATCAGACCGATACCACCGATAGCCTGGATACCGATTTCAATACTGCTTCTCAAACTTACTCACACAGCAGCAGCGTTCATAATTTTCATAGGATCCGTATTTCCAATACTTTTAAACACCATCTACGGTGTGTCTTCCATCGAAAAGAAATACATCGAAGCTGCCTTAACACTTGGTGCAACAAAGACAAAAGATATTTTTATAAAGGTAATAATCCCTGCATCGATGCCAGCTTTCCTTACAGGTTTAAGAGTTGGCTCAGGAGTTGCTTGGATGTGCGTTGTTGCTGCAGAACTTTTTGGAGTATCCCATTATGGCTTGGGTTACAAGATCGAGCTTGGCAGACTCTACCACTCCCCAGACATCGTAATATCTTACATGCTCGCTATTGGCATAGTGGGGCTGGTGTTGGATAGAGTTTACAGAACTTTGGAGGCATCCATCGTAAAGTGGAGAAGGGGGTATCTAATTGAGTGAGAACTTTCTTACGATAGTAAACCTGAGCAAGTGGTATGGAAACAGAAGTATTCACGTACTGGATAATATAAACCTCGATGTTTTCAGAGGTGAATTTGTAAGTCTTCTTGGCCCAAGTGGATGTGGTAAAACCACACTACTCAGAATCATTGCCGGGCTTGAAAAGCAAGATAGTGGAGAGGTTAGACTAAAAGGAGAGCAGATAGTTGGGCCAGGACAGGATAGAGTGATGGTATTCCAAGATTATGCTCTTTTCCCCTGGCGTACTGTACTAGGAAATATCCTCTTCGGACTGGAGGTTAGAAAGATAAAGAAAGATGAAGCTTTAAAAATAGCGCAGAATTATATAAAACTCGTAAATCTTGAGGGATTCGAGAATTCATACCCTCACGAGCTCTCTGGGGGTATGAAACAAAGAGTAGCTTTGGCAAGAGCATTAGTTTGTGATCCTGAAATACTCCTGATGGATGAACCGCTCGCTGCGCTCGATGCACAAACCAGAAACATGATGCAGAGTGAACTTGTAAGGATCTGGAGCGCAACGAAAAAAACGATAATATATGTAACACACAGCATTGAGGAGGCAGTTTATCTCTCAGATAGAGTCGTCATTTTTACGCCAAGGCCAGCAAAGGTCAAAAAAATCGTGAATGTGAACATTCCAAGACCAAGAGACAGGTTTTCAAGAGAATTTGTGGAATTAAGGGCAAAGATTTACGAACAACTTCACTAAAAATTTTAAGCCCAAGGCGAAATTTAGTTATGCGCCCGCTAAAATACTGCACAGCACTTGTAGTGGATATGACTCATGGAGGCGTAGTTATATGTGAGGAGTTGTTGAAAAGAGGCTGTAAAGTACTTGCATTCGATAATCACAGAACTCTGAAGTTTTATGATGTAGAAAAGCTCAAAAGATGGGGTGTCGAAGTTTACGATGATGAAAATAAGATAAAAATCGATGATGTTGATGTTATAATTGTACAACATGCAGATCCAAACTTAAATCTTTTTAATAAAGCTATTGAACTTGGAATTCCAATAATAAGCCATGCAAGAGCTGCGGGGATAATCATTTCCGAATTAAAGGGTTCAACCAATGTCATCGAGATTACAGGAACTAACGGAAAAACTACCGTCGCAAACATGCTTGCGAAAATTCTCTGCGATGCAAACTTTAACGTCTTGATCCATGACAGCTTAAAAACAAGAATAATTTCGAACTCAGAAGAAAAAACCCTCGCCGAAGGTCTCAGCATAACACCTGCAAACACGATTAAAGCTTTCAGGATGGCTGAAAATTACGATTTTGACTTTGCGATCTTTGAAATATCCCTCGGTGGAACGGGAGCTGCCGATGTTGGAATTGTAACTGGTATCTACGAAAATTACAGAGCATCCTTCTTCAGGAACGCGTTCAACAGCAAACTCCAGATGGTCTACAACATGAAAGATGGGATCCTTATCCTTAACGGAGATAACAAGATTTCAAGAAGGTTTTTTAATGTATTCTTCGGCACTTCAAACATTTACGGAATTAAAGAGGGAAGAGAGCTTAAAGTTAAGAGATTAGGCGAAAAAGTAGATTGTGTTGCCGATGCTTTGAAAACATGCAGCGGAAAAGATTTGAGCTGTGAATTCTCTTTCAAACTTGATAAAACGCTTTTTGGAAGTTTTCAAATACTAAACGCACTCGGAGCTATTGCAGGTGCTTTATCTGTAGACTTAGAACCAGAAAATGCTGTAAAATCTATAGAAAAATTCAAAGGAGTGAAGGGGAGGGCGATAGCAGAATACAAAAAGATGGGCGTAGTGGTTGATTGTTCAAACAGAGGTATAAATGTTCCAGCGATAGTCTCAGCTTTAGATGAAGCGATAGCCCTGAAAAAACAGGGACGCTTTGATGGGGTGATAGTTGCGATATCTGGATCAGAAAGGGCTGCATGTGAAATAATAGACGTTAATAGGTTATCAAACGAATTAAAAAGCAGAGAAATAGATTTCGTTGCTCTTTCAGGAGTTTTAGGGAAAAAACTTGCACAGCAGGGTGTTAGAGGGGAGATTTTTGAGAAGATAGTTGAAAAAGAACTTGAAAAACTTTCAGCAAGCTTTAATAATCCTATTGTCCTCATCTTCAGCAATGAAGCTTAAAAGTCTGCCCTATGCAGTTCATCCACGACCTAATCCAATAGCAGCGGCACTTTATACGCTCAGAGACCTGAACTGCAGACATATAATACTCCACGGCCCAGCAGGTTGCAACTTCAGAGCTTTAAGACTTCTCGAAAAAGATGGGGTGAAGATGTTTACGACTTCCCTAAGCGATCTCGACGTAATATTGGGTGGAAAAAGGAAGCTGATAGAGGTACTTGAAGCCGTATACAGCGACTTCAAGCCAGAGCTAATAGGAGTCGTCGGTACTTGCTGCACAACTATAATCGGCGAAGACATTGAAAGCGAGATCTCTGAGGTAAAGATACCTTCAAAAATAATTGCTGTGAACATCTCCGGCTGTGGAGATAACACGGAAGGAGCTATAAGAGTGCTTGAAGCTGCCCTTAAGCTTGGAATAATAGACAAAGATGAATTCAGGAGGCAGGTTGAGATGCTGAGATTTGCAACGAAAGTTGAGAAGGAGTTCGGTGTAGCAATTCCTGGCTATTTACCGCCATCTCCTGGAGATGATGCAAACTTGGTTGCAAAAGAGATTGTTGAAAGGCTTAAAGAGGGGATAGTTGTTATACTGAATGCCAAAAAAGAAACCGCTTACCTCTACTCAGATGTGATCCTCGCTGTAAACGAGGCAAAGAAGAAAGCTGGTGGAGAATTTAAAGTTATCGCAAACTTGCTAGAAAACAAAGGACTTCCGAAAGTTAGAGAAGATGCAAGGAACATACTAAAAGAGCTAAGAGAGAATGAAATTGAAATCGAAAAGTTTAGCGGCTCTCTTGATGAATACGCTTACTCTGCTCAAATTTCGTTGAAGATTGCTGAAGATTTAGGCTTCTCTTCTGTTTTAGTCCTTGGAATCCCTCAAGCCATAAAGCCTGAAAAGTTCAATTATTCAGTTGGCGTGTCTTCAGGGGAAAGAACAATGACTCGCCTGCGGGATTTAGGATACTCAAGAGTGGTTAACGAGGAGTCTGCACATGTAAATGTCCTTGGAAGTAAGAAAATCGTAAGATCCCAGCTTGGAGATGCAATAAGAAGAGTGGTGACATGATACCAAGGATAGTAGTAGCAGCTGCTAATAGTGGCAGCGGAAAAACGATGATAACCTGTGGAATAGCGAGGGCTTTAAAGAATAGAGGTTACACTGTCCAGACCTTTAAGGTTGGACCAGACTTTATAGATCCAAAATATCACAGCCTAGCGTCTGGAAGATACTGTGCAAATCTGGACTCCTGGCTCATGGATGAAGGAACGATACTAAAGGACTTCAGCTATTACTGCAGCGATGCAGACATTGCAATTATCGAAGGGGTTAGGAGTCTTTACGATTCTTCAGACCCGCTAAGCACAAAAGGAAGTACATATTCGGTTGCAAAAATTTTAAAAGCTCCAATAATCCTTACGATAGACGTTCGCGGACTTAACATGGGTGCAGCAGCGATTGTAAAGGGTTTCAAAACGCTTTTCGATGCAGATATCAGGGGGGTTATACTGAACTCATCCAGGGGGGAGAAACACGAGTTGAAAGTCAAGAAGGCAATTGAAGAGCTCACCGGCATAGAAGTTTTAGGTGCAATCCCAAGAAAAAAAGAACTTGAAATTGAAATGCGCCATCTTGGGCTTGTTACGGTAGAGGAACTAGAAAAAAGTGCTGAAGAAAAAATAAAAATCTGGGCGGAAGTTGTTGAAGAGCGAATTGATCTGGATAAGATCGTCAAAATCGCAGAATCTGCAGAAAAGATAAGTACAACCAGTAGAGAGAGGGAAGAGATTCCAGGAGAGATAGAGATAGCTATAGCATATGATAAAGCTTTCAACTTCTACTACGCCCAAAATCTTGATCTGCTTAGAAATTTAGGCGCTAAGATTCACATTTTTAGTCCGTTGCAGAAATTTGAGGATTTTGAACAAATTAGTGGAGTAATAATTGGCGGAGGTTATCCTGAACTTTACGCTTGCGAATTCAACGAAAGAACGATGGAGCTTTTAAGGGAAAAAATTGAAGATGAGTGCCCGGTATATGCGGAATGTGGCGGCTTGATGTACCTCTGCAAGAATTTAATAAATAAAAATGAAAAATTTCGGGGTGTTGGTGTTATAGATGCGGATGCCATATTTGATACATCGAGAAGGTACCTCGGATATGTAAGGGGATCTTGCATACGAGAAAACATTTTGTTTGGGGTAAAAGACAAGATTCAGGGCCACGAATTCCACTATTCATACCTCGAAATCCAAGAAGATGTGAAGTACGCTTACAGGCTCGAAAGAGGTTACGGAATAGACGGTGAGCACGATGGAATTTTGGTCCATAGTACACTTGCATCCTACATCCACCTTCTCTTCTCCGGCCAAGAGAAGTCTTTGAAAAAATTTTTGGAGAATGCGGCCAAATACAGCAAGAGGTAACTCTTTAAAAATTAAACGTTTTTGATTTCTCGTAAAAACTTTTAAATCGTTTTCAAAAATTCGATCAATGGCTGAAATAGATCTGGGCAGAGTTGTAAGTGAACTCAGAAACTGGCCTGGATTGACAAGGAAAAGATTTGCTGGAAAACTGGCGGAACTCGTAGATGACTTTTTTGGAGAAGATGCAGGCTATTTTAGCTTAGGGGATACAGAGGTCGTTTTTACTGTAGATGGGATATGGCATAAAGTTTTGGAACAGGATCTTTACTGGGGTGGTTTTATTTCCATCCTCGTCAACGTTCACGATGTCTATGCGATGGGAGCAAGAGCTGTATATGCTGTTAATGTGATATCCGTAAGGGACGAGAGTCGCTTGGAGGAGATAAAGAGAGGAATGCTTGATGCAGCAAAGAAATATGGAGTTAGAATCGTAAAAGGCCATGTACATCCAGACGCACCATTTGATTCCGTAGAAGTAGCGATGATAGGTTTTGCAAAGAGGGGTTGCCTAATAAAGTCGAACAAAGCAAAAAACGGAGATAAGATAATTGTAGCGATCGATACCGATGGTAAACCACATGAAAAGTTCATTTACAACTTCGATTCAACAAAGAAGGATGCAGAGGTGCTAAGAAAACAACTCAATTCTATGGTTCTATTAGCTGAAGAAAAACTTGTAAACGCAGGAAAAGACTTAAGCAATGCCGGAATTGTGGGCACTATAGCTATGATGCTCGAAGTCAGTGGAAAGGGAGGATTTGTAGATTTAGAAAGGATTCCAAAGCCTGAAGACGTTGATTTGATCCAGTGGTTGAAAAGCTACCCAGGTTGTGGCTTCTGTGTCACTACACAGTATCCTGAAAAAGTGGTATCCATATTCGAATCCCATGGACTTGAAGCAAATGTCGTAGGTTCTGTCGATTCTTCTAAGGTATTCAAAATCGGATATGCAAGTTCGATTCAAACCTTCTTCGATTTTAACAGAGAGAGCGTTCTGGGATTAAGGTATTAAACCTGTTCTTTTTATAGTTCAGCATCAGCTGCTAGACCTTTTCTAAAAATAAACATCATGATTGATAGCGCAATATTTAAATAATTTGAGTAAACAACAATGAATATGAAAAAGTTGTTGGCTTTAGGTGCACTACTTCTGCTTTCGGTAGCCCTGCTTGGATGTGCTCAACCAGAAAAGCAGCCATCGAAACCTCTTGTAATCTGTGCACTCTTTGATCCGCGAGTTCCTGTTTTTAAAGCCGATGCCGAAGCGATAAGACTTGCAGTTGAGGAGATAAACGCAAAAGGCGGTATAATGGGTAGACAACTTACATATATCCACGAAGACACCCAAAGAAAAGTAGACATTGCAGTAACAGCCTACAGAAGTGCTGTTCTTGAAAAAGGTTGCTCCATTGTATTTGTCGAAGGAGTTTCAGAGGAGGTTATGGCAATAATCGAAGAAGGTGCTAAAATTTACCCCACGAATCCACATATCGTAATATCTTCACAAGCTGGAGTTGAGACTACTTTCAAAGTGATAGAGAACTATGACAAGTACAAGTTCTACTTTAGAAATCTACCACCAGACCCCAACTTGAACTACGAAGTTGCTAGATGGTTCTTTGATATTGCTAAGAACGTTGTCGGCGCTAAGAAAGTTGCGTTACTGCTTGAAGACGCCGCATGGACAAAATGTGCCAGAGAAGGATGCGTATACGAGAGTAAGTTTGGAAAGTTCGAGAGCAAGGCAATGAAAGACTGGGTGAAAGATGAGTATGGTTTAGAAGTCGTCTACGTTGCTCACATAGCTGTTGGTGAGTCTAATTTCCTACCGATGCTTGAAACCGCTGCGAAGAATGGTGCAGAGTACATATTTGTATTATCAAGCTGGTACACAAATACTGTCACCCTTACTAAACAATGGGCAGCATCTGCAGCAAGAGATATACCGCTAGCATTCTTCGGAGGTCCGGCACAGTGGATAAGATCGTGGAACCTCACTGGAGGGGATAATCTGGGAACAATAGCTATGATCTACGATTACGATGCTCTACCGCCAATAAGTCCTCTAACGCAAAACTTGATAAAGAAGATGCACGAACTTGGGCTTTCAGTGGATACATCTGTCAGCTACTACTACTCGGAGGTTTACAGAATAAAAGAGGCTATGGAGAAGGCAAAAACCACTGAAAATATAGATGCTGTAATAAAAGCCTTGGAAGAGCTCAACTTCACCAACCACGCAACAATAGTTCCAAAGTTCAATTACTTCGGCTACAGAAATGCCAACTTCCACTCTTACACTGGAGGTCCAACGCTGAATGCTCAGATCCAATGCAACGGTACACCTGCATATATTATGAGGCCGGAGGTTATACTTGAAGCTGGTTTCCCTAAACCAGTTGCTGATGCTATGAACCCAGCAGCCTACAAACCGCCGGCAGAGCTAAGAAAGATATGTGGAAAAACTTGAAATATTTTTATTTTTTATGGTGATGAAATGTTTGATGTGTTGAGTTTGGTGTTAGTGTACACTTTCGTGTTTGGATCGCTATACCTTGGAATGGCTTTAGGTTTTACAATAATAAGCGGTGTGCTTAGAATATTCCACTTGGCCTATGGAGCATTGTTTCTTATAACCGCCTACGGAACTTGGTTCTTCTGGAAAGATGCTGGAATGCAGTTTGAATTAGCTATCTTCATGTCTTTCGTGCTAGTTGCCATTTTTGCAATAATTGTCTATCGATTTGTTATGAAACCATTCATAGAACTGGAAGACTACTTGCTTGCTGCTCTGATATCTGTCTTCATAATTGTCGAAGAGGTCATAAACTACCTTTATCCAGAAGTTGTGGGAGTTTATCTACCAACTGCAATAGTTAAAGAAACCGTAAAAGTTGGAGCTGCAAACGTACCAGGTCAGCTCCTCATAACGGCTTTTGTGTCGATAGCCATGGTGGTTATCTACTTAATATTCTTTGTTAAGACAAAGCAAGGCTTGATAATGAGAGCCATAAGCCAGGACATCTTTGCATCGAAGCTCGTCGGCGTCAACTTTGACAGGATGTACGCCATCGCAATGATAGTAGCCTCAATTCCACCGGGGGTTATTATATTGCTCATAAGTCCGGTTTGGGCACTTAATCCTTTTATAGGTTGGTCTTTGTTTACCTACGCAATATTAGTTACAGTTCTTGGTGGACTTGGAAATCTAAAAGGCTCCATAATGGCTGCATACATTATAGGATTCATACATGCAGTTGTAGGTTTTGCAATAGATCCAAGAATGATGCTTCTAACATCGCTAATTGTTGTTATCCTTGTTTTAAGTTTCCGTCCAAAAGGTTTAGCGAGGGCTGAGACGATATGGTGATGGATATAAAGTTCGAACCTCGAAGAGGTAGACTGGTCATTCACGCCTTTGGGAGAAAGTACGACTGGATAATAGAACCAAGATATTGGAGAAATCCATTTATAGGCTTTTTGATCTGGCTATCTCTGCCTTTAATCGTTACTTTGGCCGCATCCCTTATGAATCTCAAACCTGTTGCGTTGATATCCACTCTGATATTTGCAAACATTCTAATAATCGTCAGCATACCCCTCGTTCTGCAGATCGTAGGTACTGGCAGAGTGAACTTTGGTCCGCACTTCTTTGTTGCATTGGGTGGCTATACAGCAGCTCTGTTAAGTAAAAATTTCGGTATAAGTCCAATTTTAACACTTCCAGTGTCCTTCATAGTTGGTCTGTTGATAGGGCTAGCTTTGAGTCCGATAACCATCATTTCGAGGGGAGTGTACTTTGTTTTAATAACCCTCCTACTACCCTTTATACTTGCCGAACTTGCTTACTGGAGATCTGACATATTTGGCGCAGAAACCGGGATTCCGGGTGTGGAGGTTATGGTCCACACAGGAAATTTTATGAACGATCTAGTAATATACTTCTACATCTCATTTCTGATCGGATTTTTGTACCTTCTAATCGTAGATAGAGTTCTTCGATCTCGCTATGGTTTCCTCATGGGCGTGATAAACGAAGATGAAGATGTCGCCGCAGCCTATGGAATAGATGTAAACAAGATAAAAGTGATAGTGTTTACATTTACTAGTGGTGCAATGGCAGTCGCTGGATGGTTTTTGGCTCATTATCAGGGTTCATTTACTGGACCAGCATGGCTAACTCCAGCTTTCCTCATACTAGTGCTACTAACAACGACCCTCGGTGGAAAGGGGGCTATATATGGCGTGGTTATAAGTGGATACGTTATAGCCATGCTTAGAGAAGTTACGAGAACAACCTTCGGAGAACTTTCAACTGTAGCTTTATTCCTGATACTGTTGATTTTACTCTATCTGCTCAGAGAAGGCTTCTGGGGACTTTACAGAAAAAGAAGGTACAGAGAATACGAGCCAAGTATACGGATAAGGAGGAAAACGTGAGGTGATGATGTGCTTAAAGTCTCACGCCTTACAAAGAGGTTTGGAGGAATAATCGCTGTAAATGATGTAAGCTTCGAAGTTAAAAAGGGGGAGATTGTCGGACTTATCGGCCCAAACGGTGCTGGAAAGAGCACGCTGATCAACTTGATTTCCGGATTCTACATGCCTGACAAGGGATCGATTGAATTTAACGGAAAAGATATAACAGCAAGTAAAATGCACGAAAGGGCAAAAATGGGAATTGCAAGGACCTTCCAGAATCCCAGACTTGTTTCAAACATGACTGCACTTATGAATGTAATCTACGCTGTTCTGGGTAGCGAAAGAGGTAAAAAGATCTCCTTGGTAGAGGCTTACGGTGAAGCAATGTATTACTTAGATCTTTTTGGTTTGCTGAAAAAAAGAGATATAATTGTGAGTGATCTTCCTATCTACGAGCTTAGACTTTTAGAACTTGCAAGGGCCTTAGCTTTGCAACCAAAACTTCTACTTATTGATGAAGCAATGGCTGGCCTGAATCCCGCTGAAGCTGAGAGTGTTTCAAGGCTAATAAATCGAATAAGAGAGGAATTCGATCTAACCATAATCTGGGTTGAGCATGTCCTTAAAATTTTGATGAAATCGGTTGAAAGAATAATAGTGATGCACTACGGTAAGCTTTTAGCGGACGGTTTTCCGGAAGAGGTTGTGAAAAAGCCGGAGGTTGTTGAAGCCTATGTAGGAGAGGAGAAAGTATGATAAAAGTGGAAGATCTTGAAGTCTGGTACGGCAAGATTTTAGCTGTATCTGGAGTATCTATCGAAGTTAAAAAGGGGGAGATTGTTGGACTTATCGGCCCAAACGGTGCTGGAAAGAGCACGATCGTAAATTCGATAATAGGTGTTGTTAAACCGAAAAAAGGAAAGATAGAGATGAACGGCGAAAGACTTGAAAATTTGCCGACGCATGAGATAATAAAGAGAGGAGTAACAATAGCTCCCGAAGGTAGAAAGCTATTTCCTTTCCTAACCGTTGAAGAGAACCTTATGATTGGTGCCATAAACGGTGAAGCTTGGAAAAAAAGAAAAGACGTACTTGAGATGATCTATTCAAGATTCCCCAGACTTAAAGAGAGAAAAGCTCAGCTTGCTGGAACGTTGAGTGGTGGAGAGCAGCAGATGTTGACGATAGCAAGAGCTTTGATGTCCTCACCAAAACTACTGTTAGTAGATGAGCCTAGCTTAGGATTAGCCCCAAAGATAGCCTTAGAGGTATATAAACTACTAAAATCGCTCAGAGATGAGAGTGGAATAACAATTTTACTTGCAGATCAAAACGCACGGAGAGTTCTTGAAATTAGCGATAGAGCATATATAGTAGAGAACGGTAGAATTGTAATACAAGGCGTTAGCGAGGAGCTTTTAGGTGATAAAAACGTGAGGAGGGTGTATTTGGGGCTATGACGGACTATTTCAGCTTTATAGAATCTATTATTAAAAATGGTGAAAAAAGAGATGAACCTTTGAAGGGTTTGAAAGTCGTAGAGGTTACTCACTTCATTTTTGGTCCAAACGTGGGAAGAATTCTGGCTCAGTTCGGTGCAGAAGTTGTAAAGGATTGGGGCAGTTTTTGGAAGGTTTTACAAAAAGTGCAACCTCGTGTATGGAATAGTAAATGCAAACAAGTACTTCATAGCCGCAGATGCCAGAAACGCAAAGGCTAGAGAAATAATTTTTGAACTTGTTCGCCGCGCTGATGTTTTTATTGAAAACCTCAGAGCTGGACTAGCAGATGCCATGGGTATAGGTTACTTACAAGTTCGAAAAGTCAATCCGAAGATAATTTATCTTAGCTGTTCAGGATACGGCCAGTACGGGCCACTAAGTAAAGCTCCAAGCTTTGACGTTGCTGCACAGGGTGTTTCATCAGTCGCCTTAAAAACAGGATGGGAGGATGTGGATGAATTCTACAAACTCCCAGACTACTTTGGAGACTATCTTCCTTCCATGATAGCCGTTTTTGCAGTGCTTTCTGCACTTTACTACAGAGAAAAAACAGGAAAAGGACAGTATATAGATGTATCACAAACAGAATGTCTATTAAGGTTCCTGTACGATTTAACCTACTACAGCCTAACGGGAGAAGAAATAGGAAAAACAGGAAACATCGATCCAACTGCAAGTCCTTCGGGGATTTTCAAAACTTCCGATGGTAAGTTCGTTGCAATTGCAGTACTAACTGAAAAGCAGTTCAAAGCGCTTGCAGAATTGATTGAAGGACTTGAAAACGAAGACAGACTAAAAAAAGAAAGAATACTTGAACTAAATGAAAAAGTAGAAAAGTGGGTCGCAAATCATAGCCTAGAAGAACTACTCGAAATAGCAAAGAAAAAAAGTATTCCGATCTCTCCCGTTCTAAACGATGTTGAAATATTTGAAGATCCATGGAGGTGGGAAAGGGGAAGCATTGTAAAGGTTAAAGATAGGCTCATCGGTGAAGTGCCTGCTCCAGGTCCTTTCGCAATTATGAGTGCAACTCCCGGAAAGATTAAGTGGATATCAAGACCGGTAGGTTACCATAATAGACTAATATTAAAAAAGTGGCTTGGGCTAAGCGATGAAGAGATCGAAAAGCTGGAGAAAGAGGGGGTGATTGGATACTGGGACGAAATGCCTGGAATGGCCCCACCACCAACTTGGAAAGAAGATGAGGATCCTGTTTTTAAGGGTGAGAAGGATGAGCAGGGATGAAATCCTGAAAAATCTTTTTATGGAAGATGAAAAACCCCTTGCCCTGCAAGATGTAAAGGTCGTGGAAATCTGCGGTGAAAACTTTGCAGCTGCAATAGCTGGATCTTTACTTGCTGAAGTCGGTGCAAAAGTTACCAGAATTGAATTTGACGATGAAGCGAAAGATTTAACCCCCTTTGGTGTTAAAGTTGAAGATCTCGGCATCCCTTACCTTGTTGAAACGCGAAACAAGGAGATAATCAGATACGACGAAAAAGTCAGAGAAATTGTATCTTCAGCAGATATAGTAATAGATGGTATGCCTCCCGGCTATCTTGAAGATCTAGGAATGGGCTATAGACAGCTATCTGAACTCAATCCAAGAATTATTTATGTTGCCATATCCCCTTTTGGACATTTTACCTCAAAAGCTAAGGAATTCAAAAACGTACCGGATTCAGATCTGACAGCTCAAGCTTACAACGGATATCCTACATTGATAGGTAACCCCTACCTCACAGAAAAGCATTCTTATCCTTTAAAAGCCGGAATTTGGGCAGCTTGGACGATGGCAGGTGTTAATGCTGCAGTTGCAGCCCTTATAGCACTTATTGAGAGATCGAAAAGTGGCAAGGGGCAGTTTATAGACATTGCAACCAACGATGCACTCGTAGTTATCAATGCGTTTCCAATAATAATTGGTTTTCTGTTCAACAAACCGAGGGGTAGGTTCGGTACTGTGGATTATATACTTTACCCGTTCGGCTATTACAGGGTCAAAGATGGATACATTGCACTTGCAACACCAACAGATGCAGATTTCAGAGCTTTGTTGAAGATAATAAAGAGATGGGACCTAGAACCAGACTGGAAGTTCTCCTTAGATAGGATCTCAGATGACCTCGAAAGAATAAAAATTTTGGATGAGGAGCTGAACAAAACTCTGAGAAAGTTTACAACTGAAGAACTCATCAGAGCTGCAAGAAGGGCGAGAAGAGTAAAAATGCTGGGCAAACTCGTAGGAAGATTTTTAGGAGAGCCTGTGATAGTCAAACTTAACACGCTGAAAGAGGTGCTCGAAGAGGAGCACTGGAGAACAAGAAAGGCTTTCTTAACTGTAAGAGTCAATGAAAAAGAAATTTTAATCCCCAATGCTCCAATAAAAATGTCCGAGACTCCGGCTAGGATTATTAAAATTCTGAACAGAGAGGTTAAAACCTAAAGTCCAGATGAAATTAGAAAAAACGTTTTTATTTTCACTTTTTGACCCGTTCGATGTTTCTAAGTTAGTGCTAATAATATAAAAAAAATTTATTAATTCTTATATATTTATATTTTTGAAACGAATTAAATCTACGACAAAGATAATTGAAGCGATCTAAGAAGACTGAATTTTCAAACCTTTCGAGAAAGACCAATTTAAACGAGGAAAAGAAGTAAAAGGTATAGCAGTGTAGTCAGAAAAAGCAAATGAAGTAGTTAGGAGATTTAAGATAATATGTTCTTTTACCTAAATACAGCTTATCAACACATTTTGAGACCAAAAGTTTATTAACCAGTTTTCTAAAAATTAAACATGGCAATAGTTGTTGCTCTGGATAAGAGATCGCTAAGAACTGAGAGGGTTTTGGAGTTTGCACTTAAAGAGGCAAAGCTTAGAAGTGAAAAGTTGCTCTTTGTGCATTCTTTGTTTGGAAAAGAAAAGACGAAAGCTGAAGAAGTGATCGAGGGTGAGAAACTGCTTGAATGGGCAGCTGAGCAGGCTAAGAAAGAAGGTATCGAATTTGAAAAACATTTACTTATAAGGGGCAAAGAACCGGCTGAAGACGTAATAGAATTCGCAAACGATGTTGCAGCGAGCATGATAATTATAGGTGTCAGAAAAAGGCGTCCGACTGGAAAAGTACTTTTTGGGAGTGTTGCACAAGAGATAATACTAAACGCAGCCCAGCCAGTTGTATGTATAAAATAGTTCACTAACAATCTGGTGTTATTAGAAACTGTTGATTAAAATCAAAAATGTTATCGGAAATTCTCAAAATAAGACTAAGGTGAGCTTAAAAGAATACGTTTTTTCTATAAGCCTGTATGGAGCGTAGTAAAATGGTAAGAAATATATACCTCTCCACGTTGCTTTTAATTGGAGTAAGTTTGGATTCGGAGGTGAAGAGATTATGAAGTATAAGGACAAAATAGACCTTTATGACGACAAAGGAAAGTTGGTTGAATCCGATGTGCCCCTTGAGGCTGTTAGCCCATTGCTGAACCCAGCGATCGAAGAGATTATAAAAATTATACGCAGGTCTGTTGCAGTAAACTTGGCAGGAATCCAGAAGGCTTTGGAGACCGGTGCTGTAGGTGGCGAAAGATGCATTATCCCTGGAAAATCGTTGAAACTTGATATTGTTGCTAACGCAGGTGCGATTGCGGATAGGATAAAGAAGACCTTGGCTGTGACAAAAGATGATGACACAGTGGTGCAGCTCATCGACGGTGGTAAAAACCTGCTTGTACAAGTTCCAACGATAAGAATATTAAAGGCTGTAGAATATACAGCTCCGATAACTGCTGTGGCTGCTGCCGTGACTGAAGCTATAATCGACACGTTCAAAGTAAACATGTTTGACGCCCCAATGGTTAAAGCGGCTGTTTGGGGAAGGTATCCGCAGTCTATGGACTTGATGGGTGCAAACGTGCAGTCCCTACTTTCAGTTCCACAGCAGAATGAAGGTCTAGGATACACTTTAAGAAATGTCCCAGTCTCATACATATCAACGATCACAAGAAGAAACGCTATGAATGCTGCTTCGCTTTCTTCGATATTTGAACAGACCGCCATGATCGAAATGGGAGATGCAGTTGGTTCCTTTGAAAGACTGCATCTTCTTGGCCTAGCTTATCAGGGCCTCAACGCAAACAACCTCGTATATGATCTTGTAAAGGAAAATGGAAAGAATGGTTCCGTAGGTACGGTAGTTGCAAGCCTTGTTGAGAGGGCAG
Source organism: uncultured archaeon (assembly GCA_964478605.1). GTDB lineage: Archaea > Halobacteriota > Archaeoglobi > Archaeoglobales > Archaeoglobaceae > WYZ-LMO2. The sequence goes on from CAYZIW010000006.1 coordinate 59,877, forward strand.
TTGAAGATAAGGTTATCAAACCGAATGGAAAAGGCCCATCTGGATATGTAACGTACACTACAAGTGATATAGCACTCTGGAACGCTTACGCTGCAGCTGGCTTCCTAGCAGCCGCCATGGTAAACTGTGGTGCACAGAGAGCGATGCAGAGCATATCTGCAGTTACAGTATACTACAACGATCTGCTTGAGAGACAGACCGGATTACCATCCGTCGACTTTGGTAGAGCTCTCGGTTTGGGTGTAGAATTCTCGTTCTTCAGCCACTCCATATACGGTGGTGGAAGCCCAGTCATCTTCCACGGCAACCACATAGTCACAAGACACAGCAAAGGATTTGTAGCTCCAGCTATCGCAGCTGCGATCGCTCTTGATGCTGGTACAGTCTATTATAGCCCAGACAGAATAGCTGGAATAATAGGACAAGTGTTCAGCACAATACCCGTGCTCAGAGAGCCGCTAATACATGTAGCGAAGGCTGCGGGGCAGATAAAGGACAAGGTGTAAATCGATGCTCCCCTCCCTCAGGGAAGAGATTGAGATATTTCCCTACAGGATAATGGGAGCTAAAACTGTTGAAAGCTTACTTAATGAGATCTCAAATCTTGAAGGAATAGAGGGAGTATTCATCCACGGTCCAAGTGTAAAAAGTGATGTTAGAGAGAAGATAGTGGTTAAAGGCGAAGAAGCAGAGCTTCGAGTCGCACCTAGCAGGTTGATAATCAGAGTTAAAGATGCCGACTTGGTGATGGACAAATTAAAAGCCATCTGTGATCAAATACTTACATACGGCTATTCAATAAGGACAGGCAAGTTCACAAGAGACCAGCCAACGCTGCATGATTACAAAGTTCTGTACATAATGCAGCTTAGAGAATCCAGAGAGGATGAAGAATGAAAATCGGTAGAGAAACACAGTTCGTCGACTGTAGAGAAGCAATCGGGATCGGTTTAGGTGGGGGTTTAGCTCAGAGAGGAACGGTCTCTGTAGGCTACTGTGGAAAAAGGCCGTCTGATGTGATCGTTGTCTCGATGTCTCCATCGACAAGACACGTAACAAAGCCAGTGTGTGAGATAACAGCAGGTTTAAGAAGAGAAGGCATAAATGCGAGTGTTCTTGTACTTAACGCAGGCTCGAGTGCACCTCCGGGCGCTTCAGCATCGAAGGGAGGTTACGGATCACACTTTGGGTTAAAAATTGAAGAAATAGATAGAATAGCAAAACATAAGCTCTGTGTTATCCACCTAGGTAATGTAAAACATCACGTCGTTGCTAAGGCCAAGGCTATACTTAGATATGTACCGATAAAAGGCGTTATCGTTTGTCAGTGCCCTCTGACATTTGAAGATCTAGTTAAAGCTGGCGTAAAAACGAGAGTCGCAAGTCCCGAAAATCCTGAAACCCTGGGGGAGGTAGTAGAGATAGTAACAGATGTTGTACGCGGGCAGAATTGCCCGCCGGAGAAAATAGATGAGATTTGTGAGAAAGTGAAGAGGCATATTAATTGGGGGTGAAAATGTATGGCTGATATAAAAGTTAAGGGAGGGAAGTACAAGCCCGCATATCCCGGGCAAACGATCGTAGCTGAAAATAGAAGGAAATACCTAGATCCGAACTACGAGCTTAGAAAGCTTAGATCGATTTCCGACGAAGACGTAGTCAGATTGCTCGGCCATAGAGTTCCGGGCGAAGCGTACAAATCCGTTCATCCACCACTTGAAGAGCTTGGCGAACCGCCATGCCCGATTAGAGAGTTAGTCGAACCTACACCTGGTGCTAAGGCGGGAGATAGAATCAGATACATTCAGTTCACAGACTCAGTCTACTTCGCTCCACTGGCACCGTACGTAAGAAGTTGGATGGCTTTCTGGAGATACAGAGGTGTTGATCCTGGCACCCTCTCTGGCAGAGCTCCACTTGAAATGAGAGAGCGCGATTTAGAGCTTGTTGCAAAAGAGTTGCTTGAAACTGAGGTGTTTGATCCAGCAAGGGTTGGAGTCAGAGGAGCCACAGTACATGGCCACTCGCTAAGATTGGATGAGAATGGACTGATGTTCGATGCTCTCAGAAGATACGTATTCGACAAAGAGAAGGGAGAGGTCGTATACGTAAAGGACCAGGTCGGAGTACCTCTTGAGACCCCAGTGAGAGTTGGAAAACCACTGCCGGAGGAGGAGTTAAAGAAGTTAACGACGATCTATAGAGTGGATGGTGTATCAACGAGGAACGATCCTGAACTGCTCAACTGGGTAAAGAGGATTCACTTGCTTAGAACTTATGCCGGATTTAAGTTGAATATGGCTGAAAATATGTGAGGTGGTTTAGATGGCTGATAAGAAGTTGTTTATTGATGCTTTGAAGAGGAAATTTAAGGAGGAGCCAACAGATAAATATACAAAGTTCTACATCTACGATGGTTGGAAGCAGTCTGCAAGAAAGAGAGAATTCGTAGAATGGGCACAGAAGATTGCCAAAGAAAGGGGAATTCCTGCATATAATCCTGAAATGCATCTCGGTGGAATCCCCGTTGGGCAGAGAGTTTTGATGCCCTACAAGATCTCAGGCACTGATGTATACTGCGAAGGCGATGATCTACATTATATAAACAACGCTGCAATGCAGCAGGCTTGGGATGATATAAGAAGGACCGTCATCGTTGGTCTAGATGCTCCGCATGCATTGCTTGAAAAGAGGTTGGGCAAAGAAGTAACTCCCGAAACGATAAACGAGTACCTTGAGGTTCTCAACCATGCGTTGCCAGGTGGTGCAGTAGTTCAGGAGCACATGGTTGAAATTCACCCAGCACTTGTTGCAGATTCCTATGTTAAGGTCTTCACAGGCAACGATGAGCTTGCAGACCAGATAGATAAGAGGTTCCTTATAGATATAAACAAACAATTCCCACCGGAGCAGGCTGAAGCTTTAAAGAAGGCCATTGGCAAATCACTATATCAAGTAACAAAGGTTCCGATAATCGTTGGCAGAGCAGCAGATGGTGGTACTATTTCAAGATGGTCTGCGATGCAGATAAGCATGGCGATGATCGCATCCTACAAGCTGATGGCTGGTGAAGCTGCAATCGCTGAGTTCGCGTTTGCAGCAAAGCATGCCGAAGTAATTCAGATGGCAACCCTTACACCCTGGAGAAGGGCGAGAGGCCCGAATGAACCTGGTGGATTGCCGTTTGGCTACCTAGCAGATATAGTCCAGACAAACAGAAAATACCCGGATGACCCCGTTAAAGTCGCCCTTGAAACGCTTGCCATTGGTTCAGTGATCTTTGACCAGCTCTGGTTTGGAATTTACATGTCTGGTGGAGTGGGATTCACTCAGTATGCAACGGCCGTTTACACAGATGACATCCTCGACGACTTCTGCTACTACATTGCAGACTATGTAAAGAAGAAATATGGTGGATTCGCAAAGGCTCCAAGGACGATGGATACCGTGCTTGATGTCGCAACCGAAGCAACCCTCTATGGACTTGAGCAGTACGAAAGATTCCCAGCACTTATGGAGACCCACTTTGGTGGATCTCAGAGAGCATCAGTCCTTGCAGCAGCATCTGGCGTTGGAGCAGCTATTGCTACTGGAGATGCTCAAGCTGGCGTCAACGGCTGGTATCTATCAATGATCTTGCATAAGGAGCACATGGGCAGACTTGGCTTCTACGGCTACGATGCCCAAGATCAGATGGGTGCATCAAACAGCTTCTCATACAGAAGCGACGAGGGCTTGCCACTGGAGCTTAGAGGACCGAACTATCCAAACTACGCGATGAACGTTGGCCACACTGGCGAATATGCGGGCATAGTTGCTGGTGCTCACGCAGCTTGCAGGCATGCATGGTGCGTGAATCCAATAGTGAAGGTTGCATTTGCAGACCCATCGCTGAAGTTCGACTGGACAGAGCCAAGAAAGATGATTGCAAAGGGTGCACTGAGAGAATTCATGCCAGACGGCGAGAGAGATGCGGTAATTCCGCCACACTAAATTTTTTACACTTTTTTAAATGGAATCGTCTCAACTTCTTGAAGTCCTGAAAAGCGAAGCTAGACAAATATCCATCCAAGATTTTGCAATTGCTCGTCGAGAACTTTTTGAAGATTTTAAGTACGTTCCAGAACCTTACAAAAGCTATTGGATCAAAAAAATGCTTGAATATTTCCTTTTAAATCTTAAAGAGCTCATTAACACGTACAACGTGTGTCCAGAAGATCTGGATGACAAAAAAGTTGGAGAATTTATAAAAAAAATAAATGAAAATTCGAAGCTCGTTGCATTCAAAAAAATTTCTCTCGTAGTGTTACCCTATCTCACATTTATAGCTAAAAAACCCATTCACCCCCCAGAAATGATTTTTCTAGGAGGAAAAGAGATTAAAAAGGCCGAAAACAAATACTTTTGTCCTGTAAAAAACAAACAAATCAATCTCTATTCATTCTGCGAATTTTGCGTTTGTGAAGCGTACGAATAAAACCTATCTACGATAGCTACTAACTCTTCATCGCTTAAACCCTCAACACCTCTTGAGGGCTCGTTTTTTAGTATTTTTCTGGCAATATCTTTAAAAATCTTTGAATCTTCTTCTTTCATCTGGAAGACTGTCATCCCTTTAACTTCACACTCTCTAAGACTCTTAATGTATGGAATTTCTCCGACGACCTTTGATCCAATAGTGTTCGCAAAAAAATCTACCAGCTTCCTTTCAAGCTCAAAGTTGAATTTTGAGTTCAGTATAATTCCTCCTACTGGAGCATTTGCACTCTTTGCTCCTTTGCATATGTTGTTTGCAGCATAAATTGACAGATATTCGCCCGATGTTACTATATAAACTTCACTGTTCCTCTTCATTGGCACAACAAAACCCCCACAAACAACATCTCCAGGAACGTCGTAGATAACTATATCTAGATCGTCAAGGATTCGAAGCTTGTCCATATATTCAAAAGCTAAGAGTAACCCTCTACCAGCACAACCGACACCTGGCTCTGGACCACCAACTTCAGCACAGATTATGTCAGCATAGCCTCTGACAAAACAACTTTTTAAGTCCTCCCCATTTCTTATAGCATCTAGAATAGGTTTGACTCTTCTGTTACCTGTTAGAAGTAAAGTGCTGTCCCTCTTTGGATCACAACCAACGATAGCAACCCTGTATCCTTCTAACCCCCATGCCACTGCAAGGTGGCTTGCTATCGTAGATTTTCCAATTCCTCCCTTTCCGTAGATTGCTATATTTCTCTTCACATACGAACTTTCGAACTCAAATTTAAACCTTATCGTCTAGCTCTTTCAAAAATTTAATATTCCCCAACTACTGAGCCAGCCAGTAAATCCTGCATAAAGTAGCTGAGCTGCAAATGCCGCAATTATTATTGTCATAAACCTGCTTATAGCCCTTATACCGTTGATTCCGAGGACCCTGATCAGCAATTCTGAATATCTAAGCAAAATATAGGTCGCAAATGCCACAAGGAATATGCTCAATATCAACAGATAGATCGGGACTGTTTTTGACAGAACGATCACGGTGGTCATGGTTCCGGGACCTACCAGAAGAGGAGTGGCTATTGGAACGATTGCAATCTCATCTCCAGCTTCTACAGCCTTTGTTCTCGGTAAACCACCGAGCATGTCTATAGCAATAACCATGAGTAAGATCCCCCCACCGATCTGCAGGCTGAAGAGTGTTACATGGAAAAAGCTCAGAATCAAACTACCCCCCACAGCCAATGTTATAGCTAAGATCAAAACTGCAACAATAGAACTTTGAACTACCTTGTGTCTCTTCGTCGGATCCATATTTTCAGTAAGACCTAGAAATGTGGGTATAACACCTATTGGATTCAAAACTGCGAATATCTGGCCAGTTATAGATACGAGCTGTATCAGACTTGACCATGCATCCATGTTCACCATCTCAGCATATGCATACGTAATCGCATTTTGCACAACTCGATTCTTGATATAAATTTTTCCCGACAGAAAGAGATAAAAATTTAAATAAGCAACACACATTCAAAACTGGTGATACAAAATGGTTGTAAAAGTAGGTATTTTGAAGATGGGAGCAATTGGAACAGCAATACTTCTTGAATATCTCTTGGATGAGAGGGCAGATAGGGAAGACATAGAAGTACGCGTGGTAACTAGTGGAGCAAAAATGCAGGCTGAAGAGGCTAAAGTGGCAGAAAAACTTAAAGAATTTGATCCAGATCTAATACTGGTTATCTCTCCAAATGCAGCTTTGCCAGGTCCGAAGGCTGCTAGAGAAGCGTTTACAGGAAAACCTGTAATTGTAATAAGCGATGCTCCAGCAAAGAAGGCGAAAGAAGAGCTTGAAGGGAAGGGATTTGGATACATATTCATAAACGCAGATTCGATGATTGGTGCTAGAAGAGAGTTCCTAGATCCAACTGAGATGGCCTTATTTAATGCAGATGTCGTAAAGGTTTTGGCCGCAACCGGTGCTTTTAGAATTGTTCAGGAGGCTATAGATAAAGCAATAAGTGACATCAAAGCTGGAAAGCAGCCAGAGTTGCCAAAGATCATAATAACTGCAGAAAAAGCAGTTGAGGCTGGTAACTTCAAAAACCCGTATGCAAAAGCAAAAGCTATGGCCGCTTATTATATTGCAGAGAAGGTCGCCGATGTTGATGTTAAAGGATGCTTCATGGAGAAGGATCCAGAGAAGTACATACCACTCGTCGCTTCAGCCCACGAAATGATGCGCATCGCCGCAATGCTTGCTGACGAGGCCAGAGAGATCGAAAAATGTAATGATACAGTCTATAGAACTCCCCACGCAAAAGCCGGAGAAATCTTAAAGAAGTTCAAGTTGATGGAGAAACCTCAGTAAACTTATTCCATTTTTATTTTTGTCTTTATCTCTAGAAAATAGACCTCTGATACACATCTCTGCTTCTTCCAGTATAAATAGCTTCTAGGATAGATCAAAACATGCATGCAGTAGAGATAGAGAACTTAACAAAATTTTACGGAGATTTTAAAGCCCTGGATTCAGTAAACTTAACAGTAGAAGAAAAGGAAGTCTTTGGCTTTCTAGGTCCAAACGGCTCGGGAAAATCGACAACGATAAATTGCATCCTTGGATTGATAAAACCAAACGCTGGAAGAATAGAAGTTTGCGGAATTGATGTAGAAAAGGACCCACTTGGGGTAAGAAAAATCTGCGGATACATGCCTGAAAACTATGGTCTCTACACAAATTTAACTGCAATGCAGAACCTGAAATACTTTGCAGAATTTTACGGAAATATTTCTAAGGACTGGATCTCTGAACTACTTGAAATCGTTGGACTGAGCGATGTTGCAGATAAAAAAGTCTCTGAGTTCAGTAGGGGGATGAAGCAGAGACTTGCATTAGCTCAGGCGTTGCTTAATGATCCACAAGTTGTTTTTTTAGATGAGCCAACAAATGGGTTGGATCCTCAGGGCATTGCAGACTTCAGAAGGATTATAAGAGAGCTGCAGAAGGATGGGAAGACAATATTCTTCTCTTCGCATATACTTGCCGAAGTTAAGGAGGTTTGCAGCAGTATAGGGATAATTTATAAAGGAAGGATAGTGAAGACTGGAAAGATCTCGGATTTTAATAGCAAAATTACAGTAATTGTCCAAACTGAGCCAATAATTTCCGCAGACCTACTCGAAAAATTTGGAAATGTCAGATACGACGAAAAAAACCAAATTTTCACGATTGAAGCTGACAGGGATTGCAGATTAGAGATCTCAAAGTTCCTTTTTGAAAAGGGATATATTGTAAAAGAGCTGCACTTGGAGGAGATTTGAATGAGATTTCTGATAATTGCAAAGAAGGAGTTTTCAGATATAGTAACAAGCAAAAGGTTCATCGCTTTGCTTGCTGCAATGGTCATCTTCTTCCTGATGAGCGTTCTACAAACGCTAAGCACAACATCTGGCAGCAGAATGTCTATGGCATCGACAATAGGTTTCTTTGGGGGGGGTTCAGTAGCGTTCATAGGTGGAATTTTTGGGATAGCTCTTGGATTTGATTTGATAACGAAAGAGAAAGAGACAGGAACGCTTAGAACTCTGTTGACAAGACCTGTATTCAGAGACGAGATAATAATTGGAAAGGGAATTGCCGCTTTCTTAGCGATCTGCGTCGCTGTTGGGATAACTTCACTATTCATGCTCGGTGCACTCACTTTATACTACACTCCAAGTTCAGAGGAACTATCAAAGCTTGCAAAAATGATGCTTGTAACAATCGCTTACCTCTACACATTCTTTTCGATTGCATTTCTAATTTCAGCCATTGTTAAAAGTTCTTCAACCGCTTTAACGATAGCGATAGGAGTTTTCATAGTACTTGCACTTCTACTCCCGCTATTCAGTAACTACATAGCCCAAGCAATTGTTGGCTCTCCACCTGAGTCACCAATTGGCATAGAAGTTGGAGGAGGTATTGGCAATATGACAGACGATCCAAGGATAAGGAGCTACATGGAGGAGATGAGAAGCTATCGAGAAAAGGTTCAGAGTATAACTTCTATGCTATCGATATTTTCCCCAGTATCAAGTTATTCGACGATAATAAACAGTCTGACTGCAGCTGGGTACTTTAGAACAGTAGATATAACGA